>DATEGA010000185.1:0-2708 GCA_035280345.1 bacterium
TGTCCTCGGAGTAGCGATGGAGCGAGCGCGGGCGCGCGGCGGGCCCGCGGCCGCGCTGACGTTCGACCCCCATCCGCTCGAGGTGCTGCGCCCGGGCCACGAGCCCGTTCTGCTGACGACGGTCGAGGAGCGGCTCGAACGGTTCCAGGCGCTGGGGATCGATGCCGCGCTCGTCCTGCCATTCGATGACGCGTTCTCCCGGATCTCCGCGTCGGCGTGGCTCGATGACGTGCTGCGGGGCCGCCTCGACGCGCGCGAGATCGTCGCCGGCTCTTCGTACACTTTTGGATTCCGGCGGGAAGGAACCGCGCGGCGCTTGGAAGAGTGGGGCCGCGCCGGCGGCGTGCCGGTTCACCTCGTCCCGGCGGTGTTGATCGGCGGCGAGCCCGTGAGCAGCAGCCGCATCCGTGCCGCGCTGCGCGAGGGTCTCGTCGAAGACGCCGCGCGGCTGCTCGGCCGGCGCTACCGTCTGGCCGGGCACGTCGTCCGCGGGGACGGACGCGGCCGCACCATCGGCGTGCCGACGGCAAACCTCGCCGCCGACAGGCGCAAGATCGTCCCCGGACGCGGCGTCTACGCGACCGTCGCGACGCTGCGCGGGCGCCGGTATCGCGGGGCCACGAACATCGGCGTCCGGCCGACGTTCGGAGGCGGCGCGCTCAACGTCGAGACGCTGCTTCTCGACTTTGAGGGGGGCGACTGCGCCGGCGAACCGCTGGCGCTTGAGTTCGCGCGCCGCGTGCGCGAGGAGCGCGCGTTCCCCGACCCGGCCGCGCTCGTCCGTCAAATCGCAGACGACGTCGACGCCGTCCGCGGATCGCTGACGGCGGAGGTCATGGACGCGCCGTGAGGCCGCATGCATCCCCGGAGTCCGCCTTGCCCGGCGAATGGGAAGCGGGTATAATACGGTGGTGCAGGAGCATGTGACGCCGATGTTGCGCGCTGTGGGGCGCGGCAGGCCCCGAAAGCAACCGTCTCTGACCACCGGTTCGGTGGTCAGTCTGTTTTTCTCGGAGATCCCGTGACCACGCGCCACCAGGCCCGCGAAGCCGCGCTCGGCGCGCTCTTTGAGCTCGATCTCGGCAAGGGCCGGATCGAAGAAGCGCTCGAGCCGGTGCGCGCGCAGGAATGGCCGCGGGACGACTGGGCGCTCATCGAGCGCCTCGTGCGCGGCACCCGCGGCCACGCCGATGAGATCGACGCGCTGATCCGCGGCGTGGCAGAGCACTGGAGCCTCGAGCGCATGGCGACGGTGGACCGGAACGTGCTCCGCATGGCCATTTTCGAACTGCAGCACACGGAGACCCCGGTCGGGGTCATCATCAACGAGGCCATCGAGCTCGCCAAGCAGTACAGCACGGAAGAATCGGGCCGGTTCGTCAACGGCATGTTGGGCCGGATCGTCCGGCTCGACCCGCGCCTCGCGCGCGTCGCGGACCAAACCGCGCCGTAGTGGCACACCGCGGTGCGGCTGCGTCTCCTGGTGTCCGGCCGCGTCCAGGGCGTCGGATTCCGTGAGTTCACCCGCCGAACCGCGTACCGGCTGGGCGTGGGTGGCTGGGTCCGCAACTTATCCGACGGACGCGTCGAGGTCGTGGCGGATGGTGAACGCCCGGCGCTCGACGCGCTCGCGAGCGCGGTGACCACGGGGCCGGTCGGGGCGTTCGTACGCGACGTACACCAGGACTGGCAGCCGATCGCGGCCGAGGGTCCTGCAAAGCCGGGAGCAAAGGAGTTCGAGATCCGCTAAGCAGGATGCCGGAAACGTCACGCCGACCGGTCGCCATCGAGGGCGTTCTCGCCGAGCACGGCCGGCTCGTCGAGAGCGCTCTGGACCGGTATCTCCCGTCCGAGACCGCCCCACCCGCCGAGGTCCACCGCGCGATGCGCTACAGCGTCTTCGCCGGCGGCAAGCGGCTGCGCCCGATCCTGGTCGTCGCCGGCGCGGACGTGGCCGGCGCGCCGCCCGAGACCGTGCTCCTCTCCGCCTGCGCTGTCGAATTGATCCATACGTACTCGCTCATTCACGACGACCTGCCGGCGATGGACGACTCGGCGATCCGCCGGGGGCGCCCGACGTGCCACGTGGTCTTCGGGGAGGCGATGGCGGTGCTCGCCGGGGACGCGCTGCACGCCCACGCGTTCGAACTGCTGGCGCGCAACGCGGAGGTGCCGGGCTGCTCGCCGGCCCGGGTGGTCCGTGCGATCCGCGAATTGACGCTCGGAATCGGCAGCGAGGGGATGGTCGGCGGCCAGGTGCTCGACCTCCTCGCGGTGCACGCCGCCCCGGGCGAGGCCGAGGTCCGGCAGATCCACCGGCTCAAGACCGGCGCGCTCATCCGCGCGTGTCTTGCGATCGGCGGGGTGCTGGCCGGCGCGAACGACGCGGATCTCGTGGCGCTCGACCGCTACGGCGAGCACATGGGCGTGGCTTTCCAGATCGTCGACGACATTCTCGATGTCGTCGGAGAAAGCGGCAAGCTCGGCAAGGGCACGGGGACGGACGCGAGCCACGCCAAAGTCACGTTCCCCGCGGTGTTCGGGCTCGAGCGGTCCCGCCGGCTGGCCGCGGACGCCACGCATGAGGCCGTGAGGGCGCTCGCCCCCCTCGGCGCGCGCGGCGCGCGGCTGGAAGAGCTGGCCATCTATCTGCTGGAGCGGGACCGGTGACGCGCCGGAGCGGCGCCGCGGCGCCCCCGGCGAAGCGC
>DATEGA010000186.1:0-3145 GCA_035280345.1 bacterium
CGAGCAGCCGCCAGCCCTCGATCGCGCATACGCCCGACCGCCGGCCGGGCGCCCGCAGTGCGGCGCGCAGATCGCGAACGAGCGGATTGTGCCGGCTCGAGATGATTGACACGCCCACCCCCGACGCGACTGAATCGGGCCCTCCCAAAGGGAGGGCCCGCGCCCCGCAGCCGGCTCAGGTGACGATCGTGCGGACTAGCCCTCCGAGCGCGAGCGTTTGACCAGCGCCTCGAAGGCGCGGTCGTCGCGAACGGCCAGGTCGGCAAGCACCTTGCGGTTGACTTCGATTCCCGCCCGTCGGAGGCCACAGATCAGGCGGCTGTACGACGTCCCGTGGATGCGCGCCGCCGCGTTGATGCGGGCGATCCACAGCCGCCGGAAGTCGCGCTTCCGTGCGCGTCGGTGGTTGAACGCCTGCTGGAGTGCGCGGTGCACCGTCTGGTTCGCCAGCTTGAACCAGCGGCTCTTCTTGCCCCAGTATCCCTTGGCAAGCTTCAGAACTTTATGGTGGCGGCGACGGGTCGTCACCCCTCGCTTTACACGCGCCATATCACCTTCCCCCTATCCGTCTCGGGCGCGACGGCCGCGCCGTTACCTATACGGCAGCAGCGCCGCGACGCGGGCGCGGTCCGCCCGGTCGACCTCTCGGAGCTGGCGAAGCGACCGCCGGCGCTTGGGCGACTTGCCCACCATTAAATGACCGCCGAGCTGGCGCCCGCGCATCAGGCGCTTCCGTGCCGTCACGCGGATCCGCTTTGCCGTACCCTGGTGTGTCTTGAGCTTCGGCATCTCGTCCCCCTCACGTCTTCTTCGGCGAGAGGATCATGATCATGTTCCGGCCTTCCATGAGCGGCGGCCGCTCGACGACGCCGACGTCGGCGAGTTGCGCCGCCATGCGCTTCAGGATCTGCTCACCGACCTGCGGGTGTGCCATCTCGCGCCCGCGGAACCACATCGAAACACGTACCTTGTCGCCGTCCTTGAGGAAGCTGGTGACGGCCCGCGTCTTGGTGTCAAGATCGTGCTGCCCGATCTTCGGGCTCAAGCGCATGCCTTTGAGCCCGGAGGTCTTCGATTTCTTGTGGGCGACCCGCTCGCGCTTCGCTTGTTCGTACTTGTACTTGCCGAAGTCCATGATTCGGCATACCGGCGGGTTGGCGGTCGGCGCCACCTCCACCAGGTCGACCCCGGCCTCCTGCGCGCGCGCGAGCGCGTCGCGCGTTGGTACCACGCCGAGCTGCTCTCCTCCGTCCCCGATCAACCGGACCTCGCGGGCCCGAATGCGCTCGTTGATCCTGATCTCTCTGTCGATAAACGCTCAACCCCCTTGGCTGCCCAAACAAAAAAGGGGCGGCTCTGCCACCCCCTCGCACACCCTCGACCGTACCGACCTCATCGGCCGCGCTTGCGGCGCGCCATGAGGTGAGAAGCGGATGGCTTCTGCTTAATACATGGACTATACCACGGCCCGCGGGCCCCGTCAAATCGACTCGTCCGCGGCGCGGAGCCGTAGAGGTCAGACCGACGCGTCGGTCCAATATCCCTGTCATGGCAACGCGCACAATCCGTCGGTCCGCCAGCGCGACGGAAACCCGAGACCGCCTGCTCCAGGCCGCGATGGAAGTCTTCGCGGAACGAGGGTACCACGGCACCACGGTCGACGATGTCGTCTCGGCGTCGCGGACGTCGAAAGGTGCATTCTACCATTATTTCTCGAGCAAGCAAGACATATTCCTCACGCTCATGGACGCCTTGGCCGGCCTCGTCGAAGCGGGCGCTGAGGCCGCGATTGCCGCAGAGCCGACCGCGCTCGGCAAAGTCGAGGGAGCACTGCGGGTCGTGCTCGAGACCGCCGAGGCGCGGCGCGACCTAGCGAAGATCCTGCTTGTGGAAGCGGTCGGGCTGGGCCCCGCACTGGAGCAGAAGCGGCTTGAGATTCACCGGCGCTTCGCGCAGGTGATCCGGCGGCACCTCGAGCACGCCGTCACCGAAGGGGCGATTCCGCCGCAGAACACTGCACTTGCGGCGCAGGCGTGGCTCGGCACGCTCAACGAGGTGATCACGGAGTGGCTTGTCTGCGGTGAGGGCCGTGTGACCGATTGCCTCCCCGACCTGCGGCGGCTGCTGCTTCGCAGTATCGGCGCGGACGCGTGACGCGCATCGCGGGCGCCGCGCGGCCACGGCCGCGCGGGCGGCGTCGCGAATCTCTCGCGTTGTGGTGGCGCGCGGCGCGGCCGTATTCACTCACCGCCTCGGTGACGCCGGTACTGCTCGGGACGGCCGCGGCGGCCCACGACGGCCGCTTCGCGCCGCTCGTCTTCGTCGCCACGCTCGTCGGTGCGGTGGCGATTCAAGCCGGGACGAACATGCTCAACGACTACTACGATTACGCGCGCGGCGTCGACACCGGTGAGTCGATCGGGCCGGGCGGCCTGATCCAGCACGGCCTGCTGTCGCCGGGCGCGGTGCGGGCGGGCGGGTTCGCGCTGTTTGGGGTCGGCAGCGTGCTCGGACTCTGGCTCGTCGCCGTCGCCGGATGGCCGGTGCTGGCCGCGGGGGTGCTGAGCCTGCTGGCCGGCTACGCGTACACCGGCGGTCCGCTGCCGCTCGGCTACAACGGACTCGGCGACCTCGCCGTCTTTGTATTCATGGGGCCGGTGATCGTCCTCGGCGCGTACTTCGTTCAGGCACGTGCCCTTGGCCCCAGCGCATGGTGGCTCTCCGTGCCGATGGCCGCGCTTGTCACGGCGATCCTCGTCGTCAACAATCTCCGCGATCTCGACGGGGACCGTCGGTGCCGCAAGCGGACGCTGGCCACGATGATCGGCCCGCGCGCGTCGCGCGCCGAATACACCGCGCTCGCGGTGCTGGCGTACGCCGCGATCGTCGGAGGGGTGGCCGCGCGGGGGCTGCCGCCGCTGAGTCTGGTGGCTCTCCTCACCGCGCCGGCGGCGGTGTCGTTGTGCCGCCGCCTTGCGCGCGACACCGATCCGATCGCGCTCACCCATGCGCTCCGAGACACGGCACAGCTGCATCAGCGCACCGGCATGCTGCTCACCGCGGCGGTGCTGCTTTCGGGGCCTCGCTGACGCCCTAGGGGACCGCCGTCGCGGCGCGGCCGGGCGGCGCGGCCGCGGCCTCGCTC
>DATEGA010000187.1:0-6076 GCA_035280345.1 bacterium
CCCGCCCGCACCGCGCCCTGGGTCACCACCGCGTGATACGCGGTCCCAAGCGCGCAGGACAGCGGTCCGCCGTGCTCCGGCGCGACGTTCGCCGGCAGCGGCAGCACGCAGTCGTCCGGCACTACGAGATACTCCTGGAACCCGCCGGGCGAGGTGAACCCCGTCCACCCGCGCAGGCGTTCGCACAGATTTTCGTCGCCCGCCTGGCAGTGATCACAGGTCCGGCAGCCCCAGTAATTGTAGACGACGACCCGATCGCCCGCGCGGAGTCCGCCGCGGGGCCGCCCGGCGTCCGGCGGACCTAGCTCCACGATCTCGCCCGCGATTTCATGTCCGGGAACGTGCGGCAGCCGCAGCGACGGCGAAAACGGCATCGCACCGTCCGCGATCTTGAGGTCGGACCGGCAGACGCCGCAGCCGAGGACGCGCACGAGTACCTGCCCCGGCCCGGGAGCCGGCCGCGGCAGATCGAGCAGCCGCAGCGGCGTTCCGTATTGTGCCACCGCCATCGCGCGCATCCAGTGCCCCCTCAGGCTTCGTTCGTGACCGCCGCGCGGCCGAGGAGCGCCCGGCTCCGCAGCCGCCCGTGCAGCGTTTCCACGTCCGCGAGCGGCCGCACCTCCGACACGACGGGCGTGATCGCCCCGTCGCGGACCAGCCGCCCCGCGGCCAACACCTCCGCCCGCGACGCGTAGCGCGATCCCAGCAGCGTCAGCTCGTTCATCACCATCGGCCGGGGCGCCACCTCGAGCGCGGTACCGGTAAACGTCGTGAGCGTGACCATCCGCGCGCCCGGCCCGAGCAGGCCGAACGCCCACGCGAGCGTCTCGCGATTGCCCACGAGATCGATCGCGACGGTCGCCGCGCCGTCGAGCCCCGCCCGCGCACGATCCTGCGCGTCCGCCGCGGTGATGTTCACCGTCCCGGCGGCGCCGAGACGCCGGCAGTGTTCCAGCTTCGCGTCGTCCACGTCCACCCCGATGACCCGGCCGCCGAACAGGCGCGCCATCTGCACCATGTGGATGCCGACCCCGCCGCCGGCGCCGATCACGAGCACGCGGTCGCCCGGCCGGACGCCCGCACGCGTTCCACAGACGTGGTACGGGGTCGCGACGGCGTCCGGGATCACCGTGCCGGCGACGAACGGGACCCCATCGGGCAGCGGCAGGACGTTGGCCTCGGGCAGCACCGAGAGTTCCGCGTAGCCGCCGTCACGGTGGACACCGACGTAGCCCGCGTGATGGCGGCAGAGCGGGTCGCGGCCCGCGCGGCACCACTCGCACCGGCCGCACGTGAGATAGAAATAACTCATCACACGGTCACCGGTTCGGAACCCTGCGACGCCGTCGCCCGTCTCGACGACGACGCCCGTGAACTCATGGCCGGGAATCCGCGGCAGGGGCTCCGGGCGGCCGAGATTGCCCCCCATGTAGTTCACAACCGTGAGGCCCACGCCGCAGGCGCGAACCGCGATCAGTACTTCCCCCGGCCCCGGCGCGGGGTCGCGGTAGTCGCCGTAGCGCAGCGGCTCCCCCCAGGCGTGGAGGAGCTGGGCCTTCACCGCGCCGGCGACGGCCGTGCATCCGTCGGCCTCGTCCCCGCAGGAGGCGACGCCGCCGGAACTCCGCCGAACAGCGCGAGGATTTCGTCGACCGCCAGCACCCAGCCGAGGCAGCGCTGCACGTTCTCCAGACCGAGCACATGCAGATCGTCGCCGTACATACTCGCCACACCGTCTCGCGCCACCAGGACGCGAAAGTCTCGGTTGAACGCGTCGAAGGCGGTGCAGAGCACGCAGGTATTGGTGTTGATCCCGCAGATCACGACGGTTTCCGTGCCGAGCGCGCGCAGCAGCGTGTCGAGGTCGGTCCCGTAGAACGCGCTGAGCCGCTTCTTGCTGCGGATCACGTAGTCCCCGGGGCCGGCGGCGATCTCGGCCGGCAGCTCCGTCTGCGCGGAGCCTTCCTGGTTGTGATGCACGATCGTGCTGCGCCGCCCCGGTGTCATCGATTCGCGCGCCGCTTCGACCGCCTTCCAGAAGGGGTTCACCATGCTCTCGAGCCCGGGCGGATTCGTGCGCCGGTAAGTCAATAGCACGTAGATCACCGGCACGTGCGCGGCCCGCGCGCCGGCGAGCAGTCGCGCCACCGCCGCGCGCACGGACCGCGCGTCGGCGGCGGACACCGGCATCGTCGCCACCTCGGGATCGAGATGGCCGCGGTGGACGTCCACAGCCAGCACCGCGGTCTTCGCCGGATCGAGGCGCAGCTGCGCGCGGATCGCCTCGAGAAACGGGCGGCGGTCGACGATCTCCGTTCGCGTCGAATTCTCGGTGGGCACCGGCGTTACACCCCCAGATAGCGGTGCGTGACCTCGGCGTCGCCGGCCAGGTCCACCGGCGCGCCGTGGTAGACGACGTGGCCTTTGCTCAGGACGTACACGTCGCCGGCGACGCGCAGGGCCATCGGCAGGTTCTGCTCCACGAGCAGAATACTCAGGCCCTCGTCGCGGAGCCGAATGATGGCGTCCCCGAGATTGCGGACGAGCAGCGGCGCGAGGCCTTCGGAGGGCTCGTCCATCAGAAGCAGCCGGGGATTGGTCAGCAGCGCCCGGCCGACCGCGAGCATCTGCTGCTCGCCGCCGGAGAGCATGTTGCCGCGGTGGCCGCTGCGCTCGCCGAGCCGGGGAAAGAGCGTCAGCACCCGCTCCACCGTCCACGGCGCGCTGCGTTCGCCGGCGGCGCTCCCGTTGTCCCCGCCGTTCGCCCCCCGCGCGGCAACGGTGAGGTTCTCGAAGACCGTGAGCGATGGGAAAATGCGCCGCCCCTGCGGGACCAGGCCGATGCCGAGCCGGGCAATCTCGTGACTCGGCGCGCGCGTGATGTCGCGGCCGCCGAAGAGCACGCGGCCGCGACGCGGCCGCACGAAACCCACGATCGACCGGATCAGCGTCGTCTTCCCCATGCCGTTCCGGCCGAGGAGGGCCGCGACCGTGCCCGGGCGGACTTCGAGGCTCACGCCCTGCAGCACGTACGAGTCGCCGTAGTACGTGTGGATGTCTACGACCGTGAGCGCCCTCATTCAGTGCGCCTCCTGCACGGCTTCCGTGCCGAGGTAGATCTCCTGGACCGACGGGTCGGCGCGCACGGCCTCCTTCGTCCCCTCGGCCACGACCCCGCCGAAGTGCAGCACCGTGATCGTGTCGACGATCTCGAACGCGACATCCATGTCGTGCTCGATGAGCAGCAGGGTCAACCCCGGGTCGAGGCTCTTGATGAACCGTGCCATTTCCCGGCGCTCCCCCGGCGACAGCCCGGCCGCCGGCTCATCCAGCAAGAGAAGCCGCGGCCGTCCCGCGAGGGCAAGCAGCACCTCGAGCTGGCGCTGCTCCCCGTACGAGAGGACGTGCACCTCGGCGTCGCGCTTCTGCCAGAGGCCGGCGAGTTCGAGCAGTTCCCGCGCACGGTCGACCACCGTGCGGTCGCGCCGCAGCGGCCGCAGCATCGCGTACTTGGAGGGCGAGAGCGCCTGCACCGCGAGCAGCATGTTGTCTTCGACGGTGAGCGGGCCGAACAAGTTGGTGATCTGAAACGTGCGGCCGAGCCCCATCGCGGTGCGCGCGTGGGCGGGGAGCCCCGTGACGTCCCGGCCGAACAGGCGCAGCCGCCCCGTCGTCGCCGCGAGTTCGCCCGTGATGATGTTGAACAGCGTCGTCTTGCCGGCACCGTTCGGGCCGATGATGGCCCGCCGCGATCCCGCCGGCACCGCCATGGTGACATCACGGATCGCCTCGAGGCCCCCGAACCGGCGGCAGATCCGGTCGAGCTCCAGGACCGGCTGCGTGCTCAGCAGTGCGTGCACGGCGGGTAGTTGCGGTCGTACACCGGCTGCTTGAGAAAATCCGACGCCTGGAACGTCCAGAACTGGGACACGTTGTGGTAGGTGTAGATCACCGTGTTCACGAGACGCCCGTCCTGGCTCTCGACCCGGCGCACGTATTCGTTCTGAATCGGGTTGTGGTAGCTGTCCAGGCGAATCGGCCCGCGCGGCGCGTTGGGCAGCTGCACGGCCAGCAGCTCGCGGAGAAACGCCGCCCGGTCCTCGTACTTGGCACCGAGATGCCCCACCGCAGTATCGAGCCACATCCCGCCCGCGTAGTTCGTCTCGGCATAGTACGACGGATCCTTGTGGAATTTCTCATTGTACGCCCGCACGAAGCTCTGGGCCTGGGGCGTGGCCAGCCCGGCCGCCCAGTGCAGGCACGTGATGATGCCGGTCGCGTCCTCCGGCGCCATCGCCCGCATGAGACTCTCGTCGGACAACAGTCCGCCGCCGATCAGCGGGATCTTGCCTTTGAGGCCGTACTGGCGGTACGCCTTCACGAACCGGATGACGTCGGCCCCCACCGGGATGGCGTAGATCGCATCAACGTCGCGGCGGAGCTGCGTGACATACGGGCTGTAGTCGGGCGTGCCGAGCGGAGCCCACACCTTCTGCACGATCTGGCCGCCGTTGAGCTCGAAGGTCTTCTGAAACCCGCCCACTACTTCATACGCAAACGCGTAGTCCGAGCCGATCGTCGCGACCCGCGTGTACTTGAGGTTTTGCCGCACCCATTCCCCGAACGGGTGCGACGGCTCGCTGCTGGACCAGCCGGTCCGGACCAAGCTTGGCGCCCCTTTGCGCTGCGTCAGATCGTCGGCGGACGCGACCATGAACATCATTGGCGTGCCCCGGCCGACAACGTAGTCGCGGACGGCGTACGCCTCGCTGGCCAGCAGCGGCGCCGTCAGCAGGTGGACGCGATCCTGCTCGATAAGCTTGCGCGATTTGTTGAGGGCGTTGGCGGGCACGCCGCCGCAGTCTTCAATGATCACGTCCACATCACGGCCGCCCAACTTGTTGCCGTGCTGCGCGAGGTAGAACTGAAAGCCGTCGAGCATGTCCTTCCCGCTGGCGGCCACGGTACCGGTGATGTCCGCGAGGTAACCGATCCGCAGCGCCGGCGACGTCTGCGCGTAGACGACCGGCCGCAGGCGGTCGAGCGCCCCGGCGGCCGCCGCAGCGGCGAGGGCGAGTCCCCGCCCCAAGAGCGCGCGTCGAGCGATCCGATGTGCCACAGCCCCACCTCCTCGAAGCGAGCGGTCTAGCCGCCTTTCGTCGGTTGGACCACCGGCGGCCGGGCACCCGCCGGACGGAACCGTATCGCCCGCGCGGCCCCGACCACGCCGCGGGGGGCGTACAACACAGCGAGAATGAGGATCACGCCGAGCACGCTGAGCCATCGCTGCGTGAGGCCGCTCAGCAGATTCTGCAGCACCACGAGCAGTGCCGAGCCAACCAGCGGTCCGAAGAGCGTCCCCGTGCCGCCGAGGATGACCATCAAGAGCGCGTTGGCCGAGGCGACGAGGTGCACGTCCGCGGGGGACATGAAGCCATTGTACGAAGCGTACAGGGCCCCGGCCGCGCCCGAGAACGTGCCGGCGATCACGAAGACGAGGTATTTGTGCAAGAACACATTGTACCCGAGCACGCGCATCCGGGATTCGCGTTCACGGATACCCCGGAGGCTCAACCCGAACGGAGACGTCACAAGGAGGTACATGAGGCCGGCCGCGACCAGCGTCACCGCGAGGGCAAAGTAATAGAAGTCTTGGATCCGGACGAGGCTCAACCCGCCCGCCAGCACCGGCCGCGGAATACCCCGGAGCCCATTGTCCCCGCCGGTCACCGAGTTCCACCGGTACGCGAGGCCCCAGATCACCTGGCCGAGGGCGAGCGTGATGATCAGAAAATACGGCCCGGTCGCGCGGATGGCCAGGAGCCCGAATACCGCGGCCGTGGCGGCCGCAGCGACGATTCCCGCGCCGGCGGCGGGCCAGAGCCCCCACGTGTGCGCGGTCGCGAGCACACCCATCGTGTACCCCGCCACGCCGAAGTAGGCAGCGTGTCCGAGTGACGCCAGCCCGGTATAGCCAACCAGCAGATCCAGGCTCATCGCCAGGATGCCGTAGCAAAACGTCAGCGTCAGCAAGTGCAGGTAGTACGTCTGGGCGAACGCCGGCAGCACGGCCAGG
>DATEGA010000188.1:0-19972 GCA_035280345.1 bacterium
TCCTCGGCCCGCCCCCCGCGGCCCGGCGCGCCCGGCCCGGTCGAGATACCCTGCCGCGGCGGGTGAGGGATTCACGGGCTGTACCCGATCCGCGGGTCGAGCGCGGCATAGAGCACGTCGACGACAAGGTTGATCAACACGAACAGGGCCGCGACCAGCAGCACGCCGCCCTGCACGAGGGGGAGATCCCGCGCCCCGATCGCGTCATAGAGCTGCAGTCCGAGACCCGGCCACGAGAAGACCGTCTCGACGAGAATCGATCCTCCGAGGAGATAGCCCACCTGAATGGCCAGCAGGGTAACGACGGGGAGCAGCGCGTTGCGCAGCGCGTGGCGGACGACCACGCGCGTCTCGGCGACGCCTTTGGCGCGCGCGGTCCGCACATAGTCGTCGTGCAGGGTTTCGAGCAGGCTGGACCGCGTGAGCCGGCTCAGCACCGCGGCGGGGACCGTGCAGAGGGTGAGCGCGGGAAGCGCGACGTGCCAGAGGAGATCGGGCAGACCACCGGACCCCCGCAACGAGTACATGCCGTTGGACGGGAACAGCCGGACGTCCAGCGACAGGGTTAAGATGAACACGAGCCCGAGCCAGAACGTCGGCATGCTGTTCCCGAAGAGCGCCAGCACGACCGAGCCGCGGTCGAGGAGCGACGATGGGTGCGTCGCGGAGACGATCCCGGCCGGCACACCGATCCCGACCGCGAGCAGGGTGCTCGCCAGGGCGAGGACGAGCGTGTTCCTGAGGCGCGCGACCACCATTTCGGTCACCGGCGCGTCCAGCTGGATCGACCGTCCGAGGTCGCCCCGCACCGCGCGGCCGAGCCACCGGGCGTACTGGACGTAGAGCGGCCGGTCGAGGCCGAGGCTTTCGCGGATCAACCTCACCTGCTCCGCCGTGGCCTGCGGGCCGGCGAGCACCTGCGCGGCGTCGCCCGGGATCAATTTCATCGTCACGAAGACGACGATCGAGACCCCGATCAGCACCGGCACCGCGGCGAGCGAGCGCGCGGCGAGGAATCCGACCATGTCAGCCGATCGAGACCGTCCGGAAGGTGAACATGTACGAGTTGGGGTTCACGAAGCCGCGGACGCGCTTGTTCCAGGCCCGCGCGGCCTTCTGGTGCACGACGAAGATCCAGGCGGCGTCGTCGACCGCGCGCTGTTCGACCTGTAGGTATAGCTGCCGCCGCTGCGCCTCGTTCGTCGTCCCGAGGGCACGCTTCAGGAGCGCGTCCACCTCGGGGTTGCCGTACCAGCCGGGATTCGTGTTGCCGTTCGGCGGCTGGAGGTCGCTCCGGAACATCCGCTGAAGGTTCACAAACTCGTCCACGCTGAAGCCGACCTGAATCGCATTCACGCCCTGCGGGACGCCGTTCGCCATGTTGTTCTGGAACGTTTGGAACTCTTGCTCGGTGAATCTCGCGTCGATCCCCACGGCCTTCAAGTTCTGCTGAATGAATTCGTTCATTTGGATGCCGAACGGCGACCCCGCACCGCCGGCCGGGATGCGCACGTCCAGCGGCAGCCCGTTCGCGAATCCCGCCTCGGCGAGTAGCTGCTTCGCCTTCGCGGGATCGTAGCCGTAGCCCCGAATATTCGGGCCGAAGCCGGGCGTTCCCGGCGCGTGCGTGCCTTTCGCCGGGACGGCGAGGCCCTTCATCACATCGCGCGCAAGCGTCTCACGGTCGACGGCCCAGCAGAGCGCCTGGCGCAGCTGCCGGTTCGTCGTCGGCGGATATTTGTGGTTGGGAATGTATCCCCACGTGTTTGGCAGCTGCGCCAGTTCCAACGTCAGGTTGGGGTCAGATCGGACGCCGTCGATGCTGTCCGGGTGCACGGCGTTGATCCAGTCGACCTCGCCGGTTTTGAGGGCGGTCACCCGTGTCACCGCCTCGGGCAGCGGCCGCACGACGAAGCCTTCGAGCGCCGGAGCGCCGGCCCAGTAATCCCGGTTCCGCTCGAAGGTGACCTTCACGCCCTTTTCCCGGCCGGCATACCTGAACGGCCCGGTACCGACGGGGTGATTGGGATAGTCGTCGTTGCCGTACCGCTGGATCGCGGTGGGGCTCGCGATCGAATAGGTGCCGAACGCGAGCACTTGAAGAAAGTCCGCGAACGGTTCTTGATGGACAATCCGCAGCGTATACCTGTCGACGGCCTCGACCCGTGCAAGGCTGCCGTAGCCGAGTTTGAGACTGCCGGCGCCGGCTTTGTTGTAGTACTTGTGGCTCGGATCCGAGTCGCGATCGATGTTGAACTTCACGGCCTCCGCGTCGCACGGGGTCCCGTCGTGGAATTTGACCCCCGGGCGGAGCTTGAACGTATAGGTTTTCGCGTCCGGCGAGACCTGCCAAGACGTGGCTAGGTTGCCCACCAGCGGCTGGTTGGCTTTCACCGTCATGTCCCGGTCCACCAGCCGGTCATAGATGTTGTGCAGCAGCGTGCGGGTGACCGCGCCCCGGTCGATGTCGTTGTCGAACGCTCCCGGCTCGGCCTCCCATCCGCAGATCAACGTGCCGCCCGGTTTCGCCGGTGCCGCGGCGGCGCCGATCGCGTGCCGTCCGAGAAAGGCAGCGCCGGCTCCGAGCGCCGCGGACGAGAGCAAACGGCGGCGGCTGAACGACCGTGGCAAAAGCATCCCCCCCGATCAAGTCTGGTGTTCCCGCGAAGCGTGATCCGAGGTTTCCAGTCCGGCCGGCGGACCCCTCCCACGGCGGCGCGCCCGCGGAAGGGTGCGACGCGCGTTTCAGACAAAGATTGTCCCGGCCATTACACGAGCAGGGTGGGAGGGCCGGTGATGCCGTTTCCTTGCAGGACGTTGGGCCGGACCGGACTGCGCGTCTCGGCGCTCGGATTGGGCTGCATGGGGATGTCCGATGCCTACTCCGGCCGCGACGACGGCGAGTCGATTGCGACAATCCATCGGGCGCTCGACTTGGGCGTCACGTTCTTCGATACGTCGGACGCCTACGGCGCCGGTCGAAATGAAGAGCTGGTGGGCCGAGCGCTGCGCGGCCGGCGAGATGGGATCATCCTGGCCACGAAGTTCGGCAACCTCCGCGGCCCGGACGGCAAACCGGCCGGGGTCAGCGGCCGTCCAGAGTACGTCCCGCAGGCCTGTGATGCGAGCCTTCGGCGGCTCGGCGTCGACGTGATCGACCTGTACTATCAGCACCGGGTCGATCCCGGGACACCCATCGAAGACACCGTGGGCGCGATGGCGCGCCTCGTCGAGCAGGGCAAGGTCCGGTACCTCGGCCTGTCCGAGGCCGCGCCGGCCACGATCCGGCGCGCGCACGCCGTCCACCGGATCACCGCACTGCAGACCGAGTATTCGCTGTGGACCCGCGACGTGGAACGGGAGATCTTGCCCGTGTGCCGCGAGCTCGGGATCGGCTTCGTCGCGTATTCGCCGCTCGGCCGCGGCTTTCTCACCGGCCGGTTCCGAAAGCCCGATGATGTCCCGGCGGACGACCGCCGCCGTGCGATGCCGCGGTTTCAGCCCGGAAACTTCGAGCAGAACCTCGAGCTGCTGACACAGACGGAGGATCTCGCACGGGAAAAAGGCTGCACACCGGCGCAGCTCGCGCTCGCGTGGGTCCTCGGACAGGGCGATGATGTCGTGCCGATTCCCGGCACCAAGCGCCGCGTCTACTTGGAAGACGATCTTGGCGCCGCCGGCGTCCTGCTCGGCCCGGCGGAACGGGCGCGCATCGCCGGCGCGATCCCGGTGGGGGCCGCGGCCGGGGACCGGTACGACGCCCGCGTGATGCGGGGCGTAAACCTCTAAAGCGTTAGGACAACAGCGGCTGAGACCGGAACGACATAACGAGCGCTGCGAGCAGGGCGGAGGCCGCGAGCGCGCCCAGCGCCCCGGTCACCTCGACCGGCCGCACCTTCCACCCGGCGCTCCGGCTGATCGTGCGATAGATCTGCTTCAGTTCGCCGGCGGTGGACGCATGGTGATAGGTGCCGCCGGTGTGTTCCGCGATGCCGCGCAGCGTCGCTTCGTCCAGCGGCCCGCCGATCATGTACCCGGTGGTCGACCCGAGCGGCTGGCCGATGCCGACCGTGTAGACGGTGACCTGCTCGCGCCGCGCCCACTCCGCGGCGTCCATCGGATCGATTCCGCTGTTGTTTTGGCCGTCGGAGAGCAGGACGACCACGCCGGGCGGTTTCGGCCCCCCTGAGGCCGGCGGCAGTGAGCCGTCGTCGTGCGGCGGGCGCGTTCGTTCCGGCAGCGCGGCGACGGCCGCGATCAGGCCCTCGCCGATCGCCGTACGGTGACGCACCGTGATCCTGTCGATCGCCGCTTCGAGGCGGCCGCGGTCTTCAGTGGGCGAGGCGATGAGGACCGCGTCTCGTGCGAAGGTCACGAGCCCGACGGGGATCCCACGAGGCAGGCCGGCAACGAAACCTTTGGCGGACGCTTTCGCGGCTTCAAGACGGGAAGGCAGAATGTCTTGCGAGAGCATACTGCCGCTCACGTCGATCGACAGCATAATCGCGGCGCGGTTCACCGGCTGCGGCATGGGAATCGCCGGTCGGGCGAGCGCCAGCACGGCGACTGCTATCGCGGCCAGAAATAAGGCGGCCGGCGCCATGCGTCGCCGCCGGGAACCGCGATCCGCCGCCGCGACGATTTCTAGGGTAGGAAACGTGATTGACTGGGGTGCCCGGCGGCGCAGTATCCAGACGTACCCGGCGGCAAGGGTGGGAATCAGGAGGAGTCCCCAGAGGAATGCCGGCCAGAGGAACATCGATCTTTGACGTCTCCGCCGCGCTTAGGGTGCCGAACGCGGGACGTCGCGTGGGTTCCACGACGCGGCGGGGCTTTCCCTGCCGCGTTCACGTACCCATGGGTGTTGAGCCACTGCCGGGGGAAAGACTCTGGTGATGAGGCTGGCGTCACTTCAAGTTATTAAGTGCCTGGTGGTTGCCGCGGCCCTGACGCCGGGACGCGTGGCGGGCGAGATACCGCCGATTGTGCCCCCGGGATCGCCCCCGACCACAGCCGCGGTAGCCGGCGATACGCAGAGTGACACGCTGCCGGCGGTCAGCGCGTTGCGGATCACGGTGCCGCTCCGCGGTTTCCCGGCACAACCCGGCGCTCCCGCCACGGTCTCGGTAGCGACCGGCGTGGGCGCCGTTCCCCGGCAGGCGACGTTCTCGCTGCAAGCGGCGCCCCCCGACCTCACGATGGACTTCGACCTGCCGCACGGCGCCATTTCCGTCAGCGGCACCCGCGTCGGTTCGTTCAACCCGGTCGCCCCGCTCATCGACAACTTGAAGTTCCCGGTCGACGTCACGGTTCGCGAAGGCCCGAATACCGTGACCGTACACCGCGACATCACACTGCTGCTGCCGACGGTGATCATCCCCGGGTTCTCAAACGAGAAGCACACCAACCCGGACAAGCTCGTGGCGAAAGGCTTCGCGCGACACGGCTATACCGACGCCGCGCCGCGGCCGACGCTCTTCTGGTATCCGTATCAGTCGCACACGGTCGGCCTCGAGGATGGCGCGCGGGCCCTGGCTGCCTACGTGCGCCGCACGGTGTTGCCGGCGGCCTACGCGGCGAAGATCAACGTCATCGGGTACAGCGTCGGCGGGCTGTTCGCCCGCTGGCTGATCGCCTACGACTACCTTGGATGGGCGACGCTTGTCAACCGCGCCGTGCTCGTCGCCGTGCCGAACGAAGGGGCGGTCATGCCGTACCTCGGCGCGCACGCGCCGTCGTTCCTTCCCTTCGTCGCATCGGCGAAGACGCCGTTGGGGCGGTCGATGGACCCGATCTTTCCGTTCTGGCGCGCGGGCGACTCCGATTCGTGGTCGATTCCGTCGGACGACGGCAACCCCGCGCTCGAGGCGCTCAACGCCCGACCCCTGCCGGCAGGGGTCCGGTTCTACAGCCTCTACGGCAATAACGATCCCGGGCGGACCGGCGGCCCGCAGACCGCGATGGGCGTGACCGGGCAACTGCCCGGCGCGACGATCACATACGGTCCGGGCGACGGGATCGTCCTCACCGCGAGCGCGCTCGGACTTCCGATCAACGGCTCCCTGGGTGTGCCGGACCTCGCGGTCCGCGCCGAGCGCGTCGACGTCGGACGCGTCTACCACATCCACGTGCTCGAGGCGGCCGCGGCCAGGGCCGCGGCCGCGCTGCAGGACCGCTTCGAAACCCCCGCCGAGGTCGCCGGAACACCCGCCGGCAGCCCCGAGCGACGTTAACCCGGCACCCCATTGTAGGAAGACGGAACGGAATACTATAATCGCCCTCCGTGAGCCCTTTGCGCCACCGGCAGCCGTGCCGTGGCTGAGCCGTCTGCCCCGGGACCGTCCGCGCCGGGGGAACCCCACCTGCGCCGCGATATCAGCGTATGGGGCTCGTTCATGTGGGGTTTCGCGGACGTCGGCGCCGACATCTATGTGGCGCTCGGCATCGTCATCGCCGCGACGATGGGCGCCGCGCCGCTCGCGTTTGCCGCGGCCGGCGTTGTCTACATCATGATTGGCCTGGCCTACACGGAACTGGCCGCCGCGTATCCGGTGGCCGGTGGCGGCCAGTACTTCGTCAGCCGCGGCCTGGGCGACATGGCCGGGTTCATTGCCGGGTCGGCGCTGTTGCTCGATTACACGATCGACATCGCCCTGTTCGCGACGTTCTCCGCCGGGTACATGAACTTTTTCTTCCCGACGGTACGCGACTTCAAGGTGAATCTCGGGCCGTTCCACGCCATCAATCCGCTGTGGGCCGGTGAGACGATCGTCCTCATCGTCATGCTGACCTGGCTGAACGTCCGCGGCGTGCGGGAGTCGTCGCTGCTTAACGAAGTGATCGGCGTGTTCGGCCTGGTCGTGGAAGCCGGTCTCATTCTGATCGGTCTCGTCTTCGCGTGGAAGCCCGAACTGCTGGTGGCGCAGTGGGAGCACCAATTTCCGACGTTCCATCAATTCATGTATGGATCGTCGCTGGCGATCATCTCCTACGTCGGACTGGAGTCGATCTCCCAGGCAGCACAGGAGACCCGGCGGCCCGCCACCGTCATTCCGCGCACATCGATCGGGCTCATCGGCAGCGTGTTCTTGTTCGCGGTGTTTTTCTCGGTCACGGGGCTCGGTGTGCTGCCGTGGCAGGCCTACGCGAAGGACGTCGGCGACTCGGTGGCCCTCTTTGGCAGCCGCCTGCCGTTTGTCGGTCCGATCGCGGGCCCCCTCGCGGCCGTCCTGGGCGCGGTGATCCTGTTGATTTCCGCCAATACAGGTGTGATGGGTGCGAGCCGGCTCGTCTACTCGATGAGCCAGCTGAAACTCTTGACGCCGTGGTTCCAGGACGTGCATCCCCGGTACCGTACGCCCGCGCGTGCGATTCTGGCCTTCTCGGGGATCGGCCTTTTAGAGGCGATCTTGGCGTTCCTCACGCCGAGCGCCGTGGACGTGCTGGCCAACATGTACGCGTTCGGCGCCACCCTTGGGTATACGCTCGTGTTCATCGCCTTGATCGCGCTGCGGGTCAAGGATCCGTATTCGCCCCGGCCGTACCGGGTGCCGCTCAACGTTCGTCTACGCGTCTCCGCGGGCGCGCCGGTCGAGATTCCGGTCGTCGGGATCCTCGGGCTGATCGGCATTCTAATCACCCTGATCGAAGTGGTCCTCACGCACGCGATCGGGCGGATCGCTGGGCCGACCTGGGTGCTCCTCGGTCTCGCGTACTACGTGTGGTTCCGGCGCCGCCGGAACCTGCCCGTGACCCGCAGCGTGTCCCACGCCTGGGAGGAGCAGCAGCGCCAGATTCTGCGAAATGCGGAGGAGTACGACCTCTTGGAGCGGTACGAGATCGTGATCGCGCAGCGCGACCGGGATTTCGCCCGGGGGCCGGAGCGTGCCTGAGGACCGGGCCGCGCGCCGCCCCGCCCCGACCGTCCGGCCGTACACCGCCGCAGACGCCTACCAGACTCTGACGAGCATCCTCATGGTGATCCTCGGGGCCGTGATCCTCGTGCGGACCCTGCCGATGGGCGTGCATCTGCCGGCGGTGCTCGTGGGATTCGGTTTCGTCGGGCTGGGCGCATACCGCCTCTCGTTCGTCGTGGCCGATCTCCGACGCCGGATGGCCCGCTGACAATGGGCCCGGAGCTGAACCCCACCGGCATTGCACTCGCGCTGGTATTCGCCGCCGCCATGGCCGCGCTGCTCTTCTGGATGCTGCGAGTGCCCCGGCCGGTATCCCGCGAAATCGCGCGGGCGGTGCGGTCGGTCGGCGCCGTCCGGACGATCTTCGTGCCGATTCTCGAAGCGTACTATTCCGCCCGAGCGGTCGAACTCGCAAGCCGGCTCGGCGCGGATCAAAGGGCCAAGATTCTGCTCGGATTCGTCATCGAAGTCCCGCGCACCCTGAGCCTCGAGGTGTCGATGCCGCGCGTCGAAGCAGCGGGGCGCAGCGCGCTCGAGCGGGCCGGCGAAATCGTGGCCTCGCACCACCTGCAGTCGACGGCGGAGATGATCCGCGCCCGGGAGGCGGGAGAAGGGATCACCCGTGCGGCGCGAGACCACGACGTCGACCTGATCGTGCTGGGCATCGCGCCGCAGGCCGGGTTCATCGAAGGGCCGACGGAGCGCGTTGCGGAATCGCTGTTCCGAAGCGCGCCCTGCGAGGTGATTATCGACCGCCTCGCGGAGACCAGTATCGGGGCCGCGGCGCCGGAGCCGTAAGTCGGTCGCCGGGTGGAGAGGGAGCGGGCGGCGATGCACGTGGTGATCCTGGGTTGTGGACGCGTCGGCGCGATGCTCGCGTCGATGCTGGAATCCGAACGGCATACCGTGGCGATCGTCGATCGGGAGCCCGAGTCGTTCCGCCGGCTCAGCTCCGATTTCCGCGGCAAGACGATTCTCGGGATCGGTATCGACGAGGACATTCTCAAGAAGGCCGGGATCGAACGCGCGGGGGGATTCGCCGCCTGCACGAACGGGGACAACACCAATATCATGTCGGCGCAGATCGCGAAGATAAAGTACAAGGTCCCCCGCGTGATCGCCAGAATCTACGACCCGCTGCGCGCCGAGGCGTATCGCGAGCTGGGTATCGACACGATCTCGCCGACCCTGCTCGGCGCGGGGCTCTGCATGGATTTCTTGGCGGCGCGGCCCTGGCGCACCATCGAGCAGTACCATGCGGTGCACGAGACGCGCCTGCTTTCGGCGGAGCCCGAGGGGGGTCAGTGATGTACGTCATCGTTGGCGGCGGCGGGAAGGTCGGCTACTACCTCACCAAGGCACTGCGGGACGATGGGCAGGAGGTGACGGTGATCGAGAAGCTGCGCCGCCGCTACCTCATCCTGAAGGAAGAGTTCGGCGACGCGGCGCTGCTGGGCGACGCCTGCGAGGTGCGGACGCTCGAGCAGGCCGGCACGGTGCGCGCCGATCTCGTCGCGGCCGTGACCGGCGACGACGAGGACAACCTGGTCATCTGTCAAATGGCGAAGCGCAAGTTCAACGTGAAGCGGGTGATCGCACGGATCAACAACCCGAAGAATGAAGTCACGTTTCAGATGCTGGGAATCGATGAGACCGTGAGTTCTACGAAGCTCATCTACAGCCTCATCGAGCAGGAGGTCGAAGCGTCCGACATCATCCCGCTCACCGCGCTGCGGCGCGGCAACCTGGAAGTGGTGGAGGTAGCCCTCCCCGCGGACGCGCCCGCCGCCAACCGGCGAGTCCGCGAGCTGCCGCTGCCGCACGGTTGCACGCTCGGCATCCTGGTGCGCGGGGAATCCGCGGAGGTCATTCGTCCGGACACGCTGCTGCGGCCTGGAGACGACCTCGTCGCCATCATTCCAGCGGCCGGCGTGCAGGCGTTTCGTCAGGCGCTGCTCGGCCGAGGGGTGACCGCCTCCTGAATTAACGATTTCTTAACCTTTTTCCGCGCCTCTGTGACCGCGCCGTAACGGCGTTCGGTGGTATCGTGCCGCCGATGGGCTGTGGGGAGGCGTGCATGACCGATCCTCGGTTGATCGGACTCATGGTGCTGCTGCTCGTCTCGACGCTTGTGTGGATTCCTGGGCTGATGCGCCTGATGGGACGATGAGCGGCTTCTTCGTCGTTCTCGCTGGCATTCTGTCCGCCGGCCTCTTCGTCTATTTGGCCTGCGCACTCTTGAAGCCGGAGTGGTTCGTATGACGACGGTCGGCGTGCTGCGGATTCTGCTCGCGCTCGTGGTTGTCTTCGCGCTCGTCAAGCCGCTCGGTGCGTACATGGCACGCGTCTACATGGGCGAACGGACGATCTTCGACCGGGTGCTGCGGCCCCTGGAGCGGTTGTTCTACCGGTGGTCGCGCGTGGATCCGGACGAAGACATGTCCTGGCAGACCTACTCGATCGCCATTCTATTATTCACGTTTGCCGGCATGCTGCTGTTGTACGCGTTCCAGCGCCTGCAGGCCGTGCTGCCCTTCAACCCGCAGAAGATGCCGGCGGTCTCGCCGGATCTGTCGCTCAGCACCGCGGTCTCGTTCGCGACCAACACGAACTGGCAGAATTACGGCGGCGAGACGACCCTCAGCTACTTCGTCCAGATGGCCGGGCTGACCGTCAAGAACTTTACGTCGGCGGCCGCGGGCATGGCGGTGATGGTGGCGCTCTTCCGGGGGCTGACGCGGCGGTCGGCGAGCGCGATCGGCAACTTTTGGGTCGATCTGACGCGCAGCGCCCTCTACATCTTTATGCCGATGTCGGTGGTGCTGGCGCTGCTGCTCGTCTCACAGGGCGTGGTCGCGACGCTCTCACCGTACAAGACCGCAACGCTTCTCGAACCGACCTCGTACGACCAGCCGGTGACCGACGCGAGCGGCAAGCCGGTGCTCGACGCCCAGGGCCACCAGAAGACGACGCAGGTGAGGGTGATCGAGCAGGTGCTCGCGGTGGGACCGGCGGCCTCACAGATCGCGATCAAGCAGCTCGGCACCAACGGCGGCGGCTTCTTCAACGTGAACTCGTCCCACCCGTACGAGAACCCGACGCCGTTCTCGAACTTCCTCGAACTCGTTGCAATCCTCCTCATTCCAGCGGCGGTGTGCTATACGTTCGGCCGGATGGTCGGCGACGCACGGCAGGGCTGGGCGATCCTCGCCGCGATGACGCTGATGTTCCTGCCGCTGCTGGCGATGACAGTGGGGTTCGAGCAGGCCGGCAACCCGCTCGTCGCGCGCCTCGGGGTGGATCAGCGCGCGGGCGCGCTGCAGTCCGGCGGCAACATGGAAGGCAAGGAGACTCGGTTCGGTGTCCCGGACTCGGCGCTGTGGGCCGCGGCCACCACCGCGACCTCGAACGGCTCGGTCAACTCGATGCACGACTCGTTCACGCCGCTCGGGGGCCTCGTCCCGCTCGTCAACATGCACCTCGGCGAGGTGGTCTACGGCGGCGTCGGGGTTGGTCTCTACGACATGCTGATGGTGGTGATCCTCGCCGCGTTTGTCGCGGGCCTGATGGTCGGCCGCACGCCGGAATACCTCGGCAAGAAGATCGAGGCGTTTGAGATGAAGATGGCGTCGGTCGTCGTACTCGTGATGCCGCTGATCGTCTTGATCGGCACGGCGATCGCGGTCGCGACTCCGGCCGGCCGCGCCGGCGCGTCCAATCCGGGGCCGCACGGATACAGCGAGATTCTCTACGCCTTCACCTCGATGGGCAACAACAACGGGAGTGCATTCGCGGGGATCAACAGCAACACGCCGTTCTACAACGACGTCGGCGCCACCGTGATGTGGCTCGGACGGTTTTGGGAGATCGTGCCCGTGCTGGCCGTGGCGGGTTCGATGGCGGCCAAGAAGATCGTGCCGCCGAGCCCCGGCACGCTGCCGACCCATACCGGACAGTTCGTCCTGTGGCTTGTCGCGGTGACGGTGCTCATCGGCGCGCTGAGCTTTCTGCCGGCACTCGCGCTCGGTCCGATTGTCGAGCACTTCCTGCTCCAGGCCGGCACGGTCTTCAAGTGAGCGGCGGCGCATGAGCACCCAGACGCTTTCGCCGGCATCCCGGCACGCGGGAGCGCAGACCGCCGCGTTGTGGCAGACCGCGATCCGGGACTCGTTCCTGCGGCTCGATCCGCGGCAGCAGGTTCGCAATCCCGTGATGTTCGTCGTCGAGGTGACCAGCGTCCTGACGACGCTGCTGTTCTTCCAGGCGCTGTTCGGCCGTGGAGAAGCGCCCGCACCATTCATCGGCGGCGTTTCCGCATGGCTCTGGTTCACCGTCATCTTTGCGAACTTCGCGGAAGCCCTGGCAGAGGGGCGCGGGAAGGCGCAGGCCGAGGCGCTGCGGCGCGCGCGGCGAGACACGCCGGCCAAGCGCTTGAAGCGTCCGGACCGTCCCGACCGCTCGGCGCCGTACGAGACCGTGTCCTCGACGGTGCTCCGTAAGGGGGACGCCGTCCTCGTCGAGGCCGGCGACGTGATCCCGGGCGACGGCGAGGCCGTCCAAGGCATCGCGTCGGTGGACGAGAGCGCGGTGACCGGCGAGAGCGCGCCGGTGATCCGCGAGTCCGGCGGCGACCGGAGCGCCGTCACCGGCAGTACGCGCGTATTGTCGGACTGGCTGCTCGTGCGCATCACGGCCAACCCCGGCGAGGGCTTCATCGACCGGATGATCGCGCTGATCGAAGGCGCGCGCCGGCAGAAGACGCCCAATGAGATCGCACTCAACATCCTGTTGGCGGGGTTCACGATCCTGTTCCTCGTGGTTTGCGCGACGCTGCTGCCGTATTCGGTCTACAGTGTCGGGGCGGCGGGGCGAGGCACGCCGGTGACGATCACCGTGCTGGTCGCGCTGCTCGTCTGCCTTATCCCGACGACGATCGGCGGGCTGCTCAGTGCGATCGGCATCGCCGGCATGGACCGGATGATCAAGCGCAACGTAATCGCGCTCTCGGGCCGCGCGATCGAGGCGGCCGGCGACGTGGACGTGCTGCTGCTCGACAAGACCGGCACCATTACCCTAGGCAACCGTCAGGCGGTGGAGTTCATCCCGGTGGACCACGCGAAGGCCGAGGACCTGGCGGAGGTCGCGCAGCTGGCCTCGCTCGCGGACGAGACGCCGGAGGGCCGCAGCTGCGTTGTCCTCGCTAAAGAGCAGTATGGGCTGCGCGGCCGCGCCGTGGGGACCGGAGCCGAAGGCGCGGAGGGCGGCGGTGCGCCCGCTTCGGGGACTAGCCGGGGGGATGCGCCGGTGTCGCAGGCCGTGACCTTCGTCCCCTTTACCGCGCAGACTCGGATGAGCGGCGTCAACTTCGACGGGGTCGTGATCCGCAAGGGGGCACCCGACGCGATCATCGAGCACGTGGGATCGCTCGGCGGCGCGGTCCCCGCGGACCTAAGCGCGGTCGTCGAGCGGATCGCGCGCTCGGGCGGCACGCCGCTCGCCGTGTCGCGCAACGACAAGATCCTGGGCGTCATCCATCTCAAGGACATCGTGAAAGGCGGCATCAAAGAGCGGTTCATGCAGCTGCGGCGCATGGGGATCCGCACGGTGATGATCACCGGCGACAATCCGCTGACCGCGGCCGCGATCGCGGCCGAGGCCGGCGTCGACGACTTCCTGGCCCAGGCCAAGCCCGAGGAGAAGCTGCGGCTGATCCGCGAGCAGCAGGCCCGGGGCCACCTCGTTGCGATGACCGGCGACGGCACCAACGATGCCCCGGCGCTGGCCCAGGCTGACGTCGCGGTCGCGATGAACACCGGCACACAGCCGGCGCGTGAGGCCGCGAACATGATCGACCTCGACAGCAACCCGACGAAGCTGATCGAGGTCGTCGAAATCGGCAAGCAGCTGCTGATGACGCGCGGGGCGCTCACAACCTTCAGCATCGCGAACGACGTGGCGAAGTACTTCGCGATCATTCCGGCCGCGTTCGCCTCCACGTATCCGGCGCTCGGCGCGCTCAACTTTATGCGGCTGGCGACGCCGCACAGCGCGATCTCGTCCGCGGTAATCTTCAATGCGCTGATCATTATTGCGCTGATCCCGCTCGCGCTGCGCGGTGTGCAGTACCGGCCGGCCGGCGCGGAGCGGCTATTGCGCGACAACCTCATCGTGTACGGCGTGGGCGGCGTCATCGCCCCGTTTGTCGGGATCAAGGTTATCGACATTATCCTGGGGGTGCTGGGCCTCAGATGAAGCGGCAGATCTACCCCTCGATCATGATCACGGTGCTCTCGACCGTGCTCTTCGGAGTGATCTACCCGCTGGCCGTCACGGGGATCGCCCAGGTGATCTTTCCGACGCAGGCCAACGGCAGCCTCATCGTCGAGAACGACCGCGTGGCCGGCTCGACGCTGATCGGCCAGCCGTTCTCCGACCCCAAGTACTTTTGGGGGCGCCTTTCCGCGACGTCCCCTTTTCCATATAATGCGGCGTCTTCGAGCGGCTCCAACCTCGGGCCGACCAACCAGGCGCTGATCGACGCGGTCGAGCAGCGGATCGGCGATCTCCGGAAGGCCGACCCCGGCCAAACGGCGCCGATTCCGGTGGATCTCGTGACCGCGTCGGGGAGCGGCCTCGATCCGGACATCAGCCCCGCGGCGGCGCGGTACCAAGCCGCCCGGGTCGCCCGGGTCCGCCATCTGCCGCTTGAGACCGTCAACCGGCTGATCCGGGAGCACACGACGGGCCGCCAGTTCGGCATTCTCGGTGAACCGCGCGTGAATGTGCTACAGTTGAACAGAGCGCTGGATCTCACGAGGTGACCTCGTATCGCGTACGCCGGCGAGCCGGAACGCCCCCGTCCTGAAGCCTTTCTAAAGGAAGCCGAGACCGAAGAGCGCCGGCACCACAAAGGCAAGCTTCGCATTTTCCTGGGCTACGCCGCGGGCGTCGGCAAGACGTACGCGATGTTGCTCGCGGCGCGCGAGGCGCAGGCCGAAGGCCGGCGCGTCGCCATCGCCTACGTAGAAACCCACAAGCGCGCCGAGACTGAGGCGCTCGCCACCGGCTTCACGGTGATTCCGCGCTGGCAGGTCGCCTATCGCGGCGTCACGCTCGAGGAGATGGACCTCGATACAGTCCTGGCCGAGCATCCCGACCTCGCCGTCGTCGACGAGTTGGCCCACACGAACGCGCCCGGCTGCCGGCACGCCCGACGGTACCAGGACGTCGAAGAGTTGCTCGAAGCGGGCATCGACGTCTACACGACGCTCAACGTCCAGCACATCGAGAGCCTCAACGACGTCGTCGCGCAGATCACCGGCATCACCGTGCGCGAGACGGTCCCCGACCAGATCCTTGAGCAGGCGGAGGAAGTCGGGCTCGTCGACCTCCCGCCCGACGAGCTGATCCAGCGGCTGCACGAAGGTAAGGTCTACGTTCCCGACCAGGCGCGGCGGGCAATCGACAAGTTTTTCCGCGCGGGCAATCTGACCGCCTTGCGCGAGATCGCCCTTCGGTACCTCGCCGGCCAGGTCGATCACCAGATGCGCGCCTACATGGAGAGCCATGCGATCCTGGGCCCGTGGCCGGCCGGGGAGCGGGTGTTGGTCTGCATCGACGCCGACCCGCTGGCGGAACGCCTCGTTCGGACCGGGCGGCGGATGGCGACCGGACTGGATGCCGAATGGATCGTGCTCCATGTCGAGACACCGGAATACGCCACGCTGCCCGAGCCGGCGCGCGACCGCATCGCGCGGACGCTGCGCCTCGCGGAGGAGCTTGGGGCGAAGACCGTCAGCCTGCCGGGGACGCGGGCCTCCGAGGAAATCATTCGCTACGCCCGCGCGCAGAACGTCTCCAAGATCCTGGTCGGCGTCTCGCACCATCCGCGATGGATTCAATTCATCCACGGCTCCGTGGTCGAGCGTATCGTGCGCGCCGCCGGGGACATCGACGTATACGTGATCAGCGCGGCACGCGAGCGCCAGCGCGCTCAGGCGAAGGCTGCGATCGACCGGCCGGCGTTCCACGGCAAATCCTATGTCTACGCGGGGGGCGTCGTGGCGCTGGCCGTTGTGATCGGGGCGCTGGTGCACGGCGTGTGGGCGCAGGCCAACGTGACGATGCTCTTCCTGCTGGCCGTCGTCGTGACCGCGCTGCAGGTCGGACGCGGGCCCGCGACGCTCGCGGCCTGCGTCAGCCTCGCCGCGTTCGCGTTCTTTTTCGGGCCGCCCTCGTTTACGTACACTGTCGTCGACACGCAATATTTCGTCACGGTGGGGGCGCTCTTGTTCGTCGGGCTGGTGATCGGCACGCTCGCCAGCCGGACGCGTGAGCAGGCGCAGGCCGCGCTCAGCCGCGAAGCGTACATGGCTGCGCTGCACGCGCTGAGCGGGGAGCTCGCGGCGACCAACGATCTCGACGCAATACTGCAGGCGGTGGGGCGCCACATCGGCGCGACCTTCGGCCGCAGCGTGGCGATCTTCTTGCCGAAGAGCGAGACGCTCGAGCCGCGCCTCGTGACGCCCGGGTATCCGCTGACCGAAAACGAACGGGCGGTCGCGGACTGGGTATTCCGTCACGGGCACTCCGCGGGCTACGGCACCGAGACGCTCCCCGCGGCGGCCGCGCGGTACATGCCGCTCAAGACCGCGCAGCGCATGGTCGGCGTGCTCGGGGTGCAGCCGCCCGCGTCGGGGCCACGCCTCACGCCCGAGCAGCGGCGGCTGCTCGACGCCTTTGCCAGCCAGGCGGCGCTCGCGGTCGAGCGGGTGGAACTGGCGGAAGAGGCGCGCCAAGGCGACATCGCCCGGGCAACGGAGCGGCTCCAGACGGCGCTCCTCAACTCCATCTCTCACGACCTGCGTACGCCGCTCGCGTCGATCACGGGCGCCCTGACCACGCTGGGCAGCCACCCGCCTTCGGACGAGGCCGTTCGCGGCGAGCTCATCGAGAACGCGAAAGAGCAGGCGGAGCGCCTGAACCATCTCGTCGGCAGCCTGCTCGACATGAACCGCCTCGAGGCAGGCACACTGCGGCTCCGGCTCGAGCCCTCGGACGTCGAAGATTTGATCGGCGCGGCGATCACGCAGCTCGGCGATGCGGCGCAGCACCGCGATATTCGGGTGACGGTCGAGCCCGGCGTGCCGGCCGTGCCGATGGATTTCGCGCTCGTGACACAGGCGCTCGTCAACATCCTCGACAACGCGCTGCGGTACTCGCCGCAGGACGCGCCGATCGACGTCGGCGCGCGCCTCGCTGGCGGCGAGGTGCAGATCCGGGTCGAGGACCGCGGACCCGGTGTGCCGCCGGGCGACGTGACCCGCATCTTCGACAAGTTCTATCGGATCCACCACGACGGCAAAGGCCACGGCGCCGGGCTCGGGCTGGCGATCAGCCAGGGGATCATTGCAGCGCACGGCGGACTCATCTGGGCGGCCAACCGGCCGGAGGGTGGCGCGATCGTCGCGTTCGCCCTGCCGCTGCGCCCGCCGGCCGCTGCGCAGGTTGATGATACACGGACGGACCGCGGACATCGAGCGCCTGAATGGGCGACACCGGGCCGCGGGTCTTAGTCGTCGACGACGAACTGGCTATCCGCCGGTTCCTGCGCGCGTCATTGTCGGCACAGGGGTACCAGATCTTCGAGGCGGCGACGGGCGAGCAGGCGCTGCGCGCGGCGGCGGCCGACCGGCCCGACCTGATCATCCTCGATCTGGGGCTGCCGGACCTCGACGGCGTGGAAGTCACGCGCCGCGTTCGCGAGTGGTCGAAGGTGCCCGTCCTGATTCTCTCCGTCCGCGGTCACGAAGACGAGAAGATCGCGGCGCTCGACGCCGGGGCGGACGACTATCTCACCAAGCCGTTCGGCATCGGGGAACTGCTGGCGCGGATGCGCGTTGCGATGCGCCATGCGGTACATCCAGCCGACGAGCCGATCGTGACGACCGGCGACTTGAGCGTCGACATCGCGCGGCGCCGCGTCACGATCGGCGGCCGGGAGATCGCCCTCACGCCCGTCGAGTACTCGCTGCTCCGGACGCTCGCCGTGCACGCGGGCCGGGTGATGACGCACGGCCAGCTGCTGCGCGAAGTGTGGGGACCGGGCTACGCGAGCGACGGCAACCTGCTGCGTGTTAACATCAGCAAGCTGCGCCACAAGATCGAACCGGAGCCGGCGCGGCCGCAGTACATCGTGACCGAGCCCGGGGTGGGCTACCGGCTGCGAGCGCCGGCCTGACCGCGCGCTACGGTTTCGGGTCGAGCTTCAGCGAGGCGGAATTAATGCAGTAGCGGAGTCCGGTCGGCGCCGGGCCGTCGTCGAAGACGTGGCCCAGGTGCGCGTCGCACCGCGCGCAGAGCACTTCGGTGCGGATCATGCCGTGGGTGCGGTCGGTTTCTTCGGCGATCGGCGCGTCTCCGGCCGGACGCGTGAAGCTCGGCCATCCGCATCCCGCGTCGAACTTGTCGTCGGATTCGAAGAGCACCGCGCCGCAGCATACACACCGGTAGGTCCCGGGCGTCGTCGTCTTCTCGTACTCCCCGCTGAACGGCCGCTCCGTCGCCTTCCGGCGGGTGACCGCGTACTGCTCAGGGGTGAGCTGCCGCCGCCACTCGGCGTCGTTCTTCCGAATCTTTTCGTCTTGTTGGGTCATCGACGCTCCTTCACCCGATCTTCAATGGAGGTTATCGTCGCCCTCACGATATCTCCGCGGCGGGTTGTTCGCAAGGCGGCGGGCGGCTCGGCGCGGATGGCCGTACCTCTGCGAGTGCGTCCTCACAGGTAGGCGCTGACTTTGTTAGGTTTTGGGCATCACAAATGAGAGGCTCGGGGCATGTTACGGCAAAGGCGGCCGCCTATCCCGAGCAGACCGGTCGTCTGAGAGGACGCTTCGAATGCCGCGTCCGGCGGGACAGGGTGAGCTGCACCGCGTCGGCGAGCCGCGGGAGAACCACAAGACCGCGAGCGGCGATATGCGCGCGACGTTGATGGCGCGCCTGGTGGCGGTCAGCGACACTCTGCGGGGCAGTCTGTCGACGGACATCGCCGCGGCCGCGATCGGCCGCGCGCTCCTCATGCTCACCGGCGCCGCGCGCGGCGCCGTCTTTCTCCGATCTCAAAACGGCATTGTCACGTGCCCCTGGTCGCACAACCTATCCGAGGACTACGCCGGCCGGTTGCGGACGCCCGAGGGGACGAACCCCTGGGCGCACCTGTCCAAGCATCCGGAGCTGACGTGCATGGAGCTGCCGGCGCGCGGCCGCATCAAGCCGGCCGGCCCCTCCGTCATCGAGGACGTCCGGGAAATGCCGGGCGGCAACGACACCAGGCGCGCGGCGGAGCGTGAGGGCATCCGCGCGATCTGCTCGTGGCCGCTCAGCCGCGCCGGCCGCGTCTTTGCGGCTATGACGTACTACTTCGATGCGCCGCACGAGTGCTCGGACGCGGAACGGGAGGTCGTGCTCGCGTTTGCGCTGCAGGCCACGGTGACGCTTGAGCAGGCAATCGCCGCCGAGGCGCGCGGCGAGACCGCCGCCGAGGCGAGCGCCGCGGCCGAGGAAGCCGCCGAGGTCGGGGCGCGACTCGACGTCGAAGCCGCCCGGCTTTCCGCCCTGCAGCGCGCGCTGGACGCCGAGAACGCGCGCCTTTCCGCGGAGCGTACGGACCTCGCCGTTGAACGCGAGCGGCTCGGCGGCGCGCGCCGGGAACTCGACGTGGACCGGGAGCGGCTGGATGAGACGCGCCGCACTCTCGAGACTGAATCGGAGCGGTTCGCCGCGACGCGCGCCGCGCTCGAGGCGGACCGGAAGCGTCTCGCCGACCTGCGGAACGAGTCCGAAGGGGTGCAGGCCAAGCTCGAGGTGTACCGGCGCGAGCTCGACCTGGAGCAGTTCCAGCTCAACGGCGTCCGCGAAGAACTGGACGCCGCACGGAAAGAACTGACGAAGGCGCACACGGAACTCGATGCCGATCGCGGCGCCGTCGCGCAGGCCCGGGCGGATTTGGAACACGAGCGCGCCGCCCTGGCGGGCGCCCGCGCAGATCTCGAGGCGGA
>DATEGA010000189.1:0-2798 GCA_035280345.1 bacterium
CCGGTAGAGCGCGGCGAGCCGCCGCAGCGTCTCCGCGCAGGACGTGAGCGGACCCGCCCACTGGAGGATCACGCCGCCCCGCGCATCGATCACCGCGGCGAGCGCCTCACGGGCGGCGATTCCCGCCTCGGCCTCGGCCTCGCCGTGGACGCCGACCGTGCGCGCCGGGTCCAACGCCGCCGCAGCGCCGCGGAGCGTGCCGGGCACGTCCTCGGACACGTAGTGCCGCCAGCCGGAGAGATGGACGTCGGGATCTTCGTACGCGATTTCTTGAACGATCGCGTGGGGCAGTCCGAGCGCGCGAAGCGCGGTGATGCGGTTCGCGCCGTCGAGGACCACGGCGCGGCCGTCGTCGAGCGCCGCGACAACCGGCGGGTTCCGCAGCGCCCCGTCGCGCCGCAGCGCATCGGCCAGCCTCTCCACTCGAACCGCATCGGCCTCTTCGTGCAGGAGCAGCCGGTCCACTGGCCACACCCGAAGCCGCGGCATGGCGGGCGCCGGTGCGGTCTGCGCCGGTCGAGGCACCGCGGGACGCCGGCGAACCGACAGCTCCACCGCCCTATCCTCCCGCCATCGCCGGCACGATCGAGATCTCGTCACTCTCCCGCAGCGGCGTGGCCGCGCCCTGAAGACGCCGGATCTCGGTTCCGTTCACAAACACATTGATAAAGCCCCGCAGATCGCCGTTGGGATCCCGGAGCTGCTCGCGGAGACCCGGAAACTCGCGTTCGAGATCCGCTAAAACTTCAGCCACCGTCCCGCCGCCGGCCGGGACCCGCGCCCGGCCGTTCGTCAGCCGGCGCAGCGGCGTGGGTAGATACACCTGCGCCATCGGTCTGCCACCTCCTCAGTCCCCAGAAAAGACGAAGCCGCGGCACAAGCGCCGCGGCCGAGTCATGAGGTGATGCACAACGCGAAAATCGGACGCCCGCGCTTAACCCCGGCGGTACACCTCCGCCGCCGGGCGGCTCGCGCTCGTACAGATGCAGCGGAGCATCCGAGTCACGACCTGTTCCGCCACGCTCCTCATGTTATTCCGGATAACGGCGCCGGATATCGTCTTATTCCGAATCACGGACGAGTGTAGCGCCGGCTCATTCCAATTTCAAGCGAAGACCGGCGGAGGGGCCGCGGGCGCAGTGATGCTTACGGGGCGAGCGGGTCGACCGGCTGGCCGTCTTGGCGGACTTCAAAATGGAGGTGCGGTCCGGTGCTCCACCCCGTGCTGCCGACCCGGGCGATGACCTCTCCGCGGGTCACGGATTGGCCGACGTGCACGAGATACGATGACAAGTGCGCATACACGGTCGAGACACCGTTGCCGTCGTCGAGCACAACGACGTTCCCGTATCCCGTCATCCACCCGACGTACAAGACGGTACCGTTCGCAGCCGCTTCGACGGGGGCGCCCATCGACGCGGCGATGTCGATCCCGGTGTGCAAGGCGCGGCGGTGGATGAACGGATCGATCCGCCATCCGAACCCGGAGGTGATCGGTCCGGAGACGGGCCAAGCGACCGTACCCGCCATCAGGCTGGGCCGTCCGCCGCGGTGGATTCCACGCTGCTCGCGGCGGATGAGGTCGGTGATCCGGAACGACTCGGCCTCCAGCTCACGAACGGCTTCTTCCTGCATCTCGCGGTGCACGCGGATCTTCGCCAGCATCTTGCGCCGCTGGGTTGCAAGCGCCGCGGTCTCCTGCCGGCTCACCATCCACTGCCGCTGCTGGGTCGCAAGGTCCGCCTCCCGCAGCTTGAGGGTGGTCTGCACGGCGTCGCGGTGATCGCGCTCCTCCGTGACCTGCTCGTACAGTCGAAGATCCTGCGACACGATCATGCCGACGAGGTACGAGCGCGCCACAAAGTCGCGGAAGTCGGCGGCGCCGAGGAGAACGTCGAGGTAGCCGAGCGGACCGTCCTTGTAAAAGGTCCGCAGACGCTCTGCCATCAACTGCTGGTGCAGGGCCAGACGTTTGGAGACGTCGCGCAGGGCGTCGCTCGCATCGGCAACAGCCCGCCGCGTGCCGGTGAGGGCCACGGCGGTCTTGTGAAGCTGGGCCTCCGCGGCGTGCAGGCGTTGCTCCGTCCGGGTCAACTCGCCGAGGACGCGATGCTCCTCATGCTTGGTCTTGGACAGCTGGCGCTGACGGTCGGCGAGCTTCTGCTGCACCTGCTGCAGTTGGGCTTGGGCCGAAGCGGCACCGGGCGTCCTAGATGTGGGGACGGCCGGCCATGCCGCTGCAGTCCACGCGACCAGGGTCGGGACGAGCACAACACACGCTATGATGACCCGCAGACGGCTCCCCATCCGCCAGCCTCGGCCGGTGCTATGATGATGAACTGCGACGAATCGGAACGAGGGGCGAATACGGGCCCCGCTACATGCGGGCCAACTGTTCGTCGCTATGCATGAAACTCCTGCCACACGCTCCCCCGGGGTGCTATCCATTCATACTGCCCACCACCGTTTCCCCCCAGACCTGGTGGCGCGAGCGCGCGGGACGAAAGGAAATGCTCCGAAACCGTCGAAGGACCGCGCGCGTCAAAAGACGACACTGACGGAACTTAGCGTCCAGGCGGACGAGGGAGGTTTAGGTATGGCGAGCAGGACCCGGCGGAAGAAGCGGGCCAGGACGTCGCCCCGCAAGGGCCGCGCTACCAAGGGGTCGCGCCGCGGGGGGGCGCGCGCGGCGAGTGGCCGTTCATCGGCCCGTTCTCCCCGAAAGCGGCGTACGGGAGCCGCGCGGCGCACCGGAACGACCCGCCGCCGCGCGGGTGTCAAGAGCGCCGGAACCCGGA
>DATEGA010000190.1:0-2205 GCA_035280345.1 bacterium
CCCCCATCGCGAGAGCGCGATGTTCGTCGCGTAGGCGCCCGTCGCGAAGAACAGCGCGTGCCCGAACGACAGGAGACCGGTGTAGCCGAATAGGAGGTCGTAGCTCAGCGCGACGCCGCCGAAGACGAAACACAGCGCCAGAATCTGGAGCGAGCCCGGCGCGCGAAGCGGTGTATCGAAAACCCCGGGAAGGCGCAGCGGGATCACGGGCACGAGACACAGCAGCACGAACAGGCCCGCGACGGCGGCGTGGCGCATCACTGGCCGATCCGTGCGAGGCCCGCGGGCCGGACGAGGAGCACGACCGCGAGCAGCAGCACGACGGCGAGATCGCCGGCCGCCGGGAAACCCCACCACACCGATCCGTAGTAGTTCGCGAACTGCTGGATCAGCCCAACCAGCGCGGCGGCGACCGCGGACCCGGCGATCGATCCCAGCCCGCCGATCACGACGACGATAAACGCGTAGATCAGCATGACGGTGCCGCGCTCGGGATCAACGGTGCCGAAGTAGGCCGCGCTGAGGGCGCCCCCGGCCGCCGCGGCCATGCCGCCGACGGCGAAGACCAGCGTGAACGCGCGCTGCACGTCGATGCCGAGCGCGCGGACCATCTCGCGGTTCTCCACGCCGGCCCGCACGATCAACCCCCAGCGGCTGAAATTCAAGAACGCGAGGAGCCCCACGAGGGTCACCACCCCCGCGCCGATCAAGAGGGGGCGCGTGTTCGGGATCGAGGCGCCGAGCACATGCGTAACGCCCCGCATCCATGATGGCACCGGTACCGGCCGCGGATCCGCGCCGAAGATTCCTTGGATCAGCGCCGCCACCGCGAGCCCCAGTCCCACCGTGACAAGGATCTGTTCGACGTGTCTCCGGTAGAGTGGCCGGATCAGCGTCGTCTCCACTGCGGCGCCGAACACCGCGCCCGCGGCCACCGCCGCGAGCAGCGCCGCAGCAAACGCACCGCCAGTTGCGCCGCCCGCGCGTAGCACCACCAGCCACGCGGCGTAGGCGCCGATGGTCAGAAAGGCCCCGTGCGCGAAGTTGAGGACCCGCAGGAGCCCGTAGGTCAGCGAGAGCCCCGACGCGACGAGAAAATAGAGGGCGCCCAGCCCGAGTCCCGTGACGCCAAGCAGCACGACGGTGCTCACGAGGGCGGTGCCTGGAGTGCGACGCCCAGGTGCCGGTGCGCCCGCCTGCGATCGGCCAGGAACGGCCCAAGCGGACCGGCGTACGCCACGCCGCCGTGGTCGAGCACGATCGCCCGCTCCGCGAGACGCCGCGCCGCCGCGAGATTCTGCTCAACAAGCAGGATCGTCACATCGCGGCCGATGCGCGCCAGCACGTCGACCACGCGGGCGACGACCGCCGGCGCGAGGCCTTTCGTCGGCTCGTCGATCAACAAAATGCGGTTCGGGTTCAGCAGCGCCCTCGCGATCGCCAGCATCTGCTGCTGGCCGCCGGATAACGTCCCCGCCCGCTGGGCGCCGCGCGGCTCGAGATCGGGGAACAGCTCGTAGACGAGGTCGTACCGCGGCCGGACGGCGCGCTCGGCCAGGCGAAGGTTCTCCGCAACCGTGAGTCCTGCGAAGACATCACGATTCTCCGGTACGTAGCCGACGTGGCGCTGCACGACGGCGTGCGCGGGCAGAGCGCTCACGTCCTCGCCGTCGAGCCGCACGTGCCCGCGGTGCGGGATGAGCCCGAGGATGGCACGTAGCGTGGTCGTTTTGCCCGCTCCGTTGCGCCCCAGCAGCGCGGTCGTGCCGCCTTCCTCGACGGCAAACGTCGTGTCGTCGAGCACCGGCGACCCGCCGAGCCGCACGGCGAGAGCCTCCACCGCCAGAATGGGCGTGCTCACAGCGCATCGCCCAGGTACGCTTCCTGCACCTCCGGGTCGGCCATCACGGCGGCGGGCGAGGCGACGGTCAGCAGCCGGCCGTGGTGCATCACGGCGATGCGGTCGGATAACCCGCCGATCACATCCATCCGGTGCTCGACCATGAGCACGGTCTTGCCTTCGACGCGGTGCGCGGCCGCGATCACCTCGAGCAGCGGCGGGATCTCTTCCATACTGACCCCGGCTGTCGGTTCGTCGAGCAGCAGGGTATCGAAACCTCCGGCCAGCAGCATCGCGATCTCGAGGCGGCGGGCGTCGCCCTGTCCGAGGACGCCGGCGCGCCGAGCCGCCTGGCCCGCGAGGCC
>DATEGA010000191.1:0-5831 GCA_035280345.1 bacterium
GCCGCGGGGGCCGAAGCCGTGCGGCCGTGGGTCCGGGTCGGCGCAACGTAGGGCACAACGGCAGAGGGCCACGCGGGACCTTCGAACGTCCGAGGTCGCAGGTCCGCGGTGCGAATCCGTGTGGGGGGCGGTCGCATAAGCACGCTCGATCGTTGGGCCAAGGCGACGATGGCGGTCGTCGTCGCCGCGGCCGTCGTGTTCATCCTGTGGCGGCTGCGGTTCGTCCTTGTGACGGTCGCGCTCGGCGCGATGCTTGCCTATGCCTTGATGCCCTTTGTGGAGCGGGCCGGGCGGCTGCGTCCGTGGGGACGGCCCATGCCGCGGCTGGTCGCCGTCCTCGCGGTGTTCGCGGCCGTGGCCCTGGTGCTGGGCCTCGTGGTGCGGCTGGCGATGCGGCCGCTTGCGACTGAGACGCAACACTTCGCACAGAACCTCGAGCAGTACCGCGACCAGGTCGGTTCCACGCTGACCCAGATGCAGGTCGGGTTGCACCGGACCCTTCCGGCGCCGCTCGTGCCGCCGGTGGAGCGGGCGCTCGACCAGGCGGAGACGATCGCGCTCGGCGCGGCGACCGGGGTGCTGCGCGGCACCGCGCGCTGGATCTCCAAAGGCTTCGAAGTACTGCTGATTCCCATCCTCGCGTTTTACTTTCTGCTGGACCTCCCCGTGCTGCGCGACGAGCTGCTCGGCTTTTTGCCACCCGGCGCGCGCCAGATCGTGCTCGTAGCGGGCCGCCGCGCGGACCGCATCGTCGCCGGCTATGTCCGCGCACAGCTTATCCTGATGCTGATCTCCGGTGCCGCGATCTCGATCGGGCTGACCATCCTCGGCGTGCACTATCCGCTGTTGCTCGGCATCTTCGCCGGCCTGACCCGTGCGATCCCGATCATCGGACCCGTGCTTGGCGCGATTCCGATTGTCGCGATCGCGGCCCTGCAGTCGCCGGCCGCGGCGTTGACGGTCCTGATCTTCTTCACCGTCGTGCAAATCGCGGAGACGCAGATCGTCTTGCCGAAGATCATCGGACACGAACTGCGGCTGCACGCCGTGACCATTCTGCTCGCCCTGCTGATCGGCAACGCCCTGTTCGGCCTGATGGGTATGTTTCTTGCGCCGCCCGCCGCCGCGCTCGCGAAGGCGCTGCGCGAGACATTCGCGCCGGCGCGGGACGAGCCGGTCGCGGTCGACCTCTCCGAGGCGCTCCCCGCCGCGGTTGGTGCGCGGCGGAACTGAGCGCTAAGCGCCAAAGCCGGTCGAGTGCCCGCCTCCCAAGGCGTGGAGTCGCCGACCGGCCGTCCGACCGCGGGAGCCCCGCCGGAGTCCTTCGTTCATCGCCTCGTATTCCGGTCCGGCTGGACGAACGTCATTGGTCTGGCATCTCCCTTCGGGGTCAGAATGTTGTTTTCGCCGGGAACTTAGCGCGCCCGGTGGGCGCTGTATGCGGTACGGCAAGCGGTTCGACATACGGTGAGGAGGTGGCGAATCATGACCCGGAAAGAGTTTCTCGTGGGAGCAGGCGCGCTGGCCGCGACCTTCGCGGCGGCGAGCGCGGCCGCAGCGCAGGTGCCGCCCGCACGCGGGGAAGTCGGCAGCGCGCGAAATCTCGTTCGCGTGCGGGCTACGCTGGAAGGGCTGATCGATCAGCTGCAACACGACCAGGCCGACTACGGTGGCTACCGGGTTCGCGCGATCGCGGACATCCAGCGGGCGCGGGCCAACATCGTAGCGGCCCTGCAGTGGGACGCGACGCATCCTCACTGAGGGCGAGGCAACGGCGCTACATCGAGCCGCGGCGGACGACGCCGCGGCTCGAGCATGTCCGCCGAGAGTCCGGTCGACCATGTCGGGGACTCTCCTTGAATGGTTGGCGATTTTGCGCATCTCGTCCCAGCCGCCCGGCGACGTCGTGCACACCGTTCGCCGATCTCCGCTAGGGCGCCGCCGGCGGCCCGCGGTTTGCCGGTCGAATCGGATAGCGGCGTCGCCGCGTCGCGCGTACGATCGGTGGGACGACGGGGGTGGTGGTATGCTGAGCGTACGAGACGCCGGGACGGCCACACAGGCCGGCGAGGTAAAGGCGATCGGGGTACACGCGAACGGAGTGGAACAGTTGGACAGGGTACGCCTCGACGGGGCGCGCGTCTGGGGAACACGGCCGGCCGGCCGGAACGGCCAGCGGGCGGACGATGACCGCCGGTGGCAGGCCGTGCTGGCGCGCGACCCGTCGGCGGATGGGACGTTTGTGTTCGCGGTGCGCTCGACCGGCATCTACTGCCGGCCCTCGTGTCCGGCACGTCGGCCTCGGCGCGACCGCGTCCGGTTCTTCCCGGAGGCGCGGCAGGCGGTGCAGGCTGGGTACCGCGCGTGCCGGCGGTGCCGTCCCGACGTCCTCGACGAGCGCCGCGACACTGTCGCACTTGTCGAGCGCGCCTGCCGGTTCATCGAAACCCACCTGGAGGAGCCGCTCACCCTCGGTGCACTCGCGGACGCGGTTGAGAGCCGGCCCCCAGCGATCCGGCGGGCGTTCGCCCAGGTCCTCACTATCACGCCGAAGCGCTATGTCGACGCCTGCCGGCTCGACATCGTCAAGGCGCGGCTGCGCGCGCAGGCCGCGGTAACGACCGCCCTGTACGACGCCGGTTACGGGTCGAGCAGCCGCCTGTACGAGCGTGCGGCCGGGCGGCTCGGTATGACCCCCGCGGCCTACCGGCGCGGCGGGGCCGGAGCGACGATCCGGTACACCACCGCGGCGACGCCCCTCGGGCATCTCATGGTGGGCCGGACGGATCGCGGCGTCTGCGCCGTTGCGATCGGCGACGGGGACGAGGGTCACGTCGCGGCGTTGCGGACGGAATATCCCGCGGCGCGCCTTGTGCGCGACGACCGCGCGCTTGCGCCGGCAGTGCGGTCGATCCTCGGCTACCTCGACGGTCGCGAGACACGCCTCGACCTGCCGGTCGATATCCGCGCGACCGCGTTTCAGGCCCGGGTGTGGGAAGCGCTGCGTGCCATTCCGTACGGCGCCACCCGGTCCTACAGTGAGGTCGCGCGTGCGATCCGCCGGCCTGCGGCCGTTCGCGCCGTTGCCCAAGCGTGCGCCGCGAACCCGGTCCCGCTGGTGATTCCATGCCACCGCGTCATCCGCAGTGACGGCAATCTCGGCGGCTACCGGCTGGGCGTGGGACGGAAGCGGATACTCCTCGAGCGGGAGGCCGCGGCCGCCCGTCGCTGATCGCACCACCCGCACGCGAACTTGCGAAGAAGGGACTCGCAACCGACGATTCTGGAGTGCCGATTGTCCGGGAGCGGGCTTCGCCGGAGGAGCCCCGTCCCGTGGATTTGGGCATGATAGCGTCGGGCGATGAGAGGATTCGCCGCCGGGCGGCGGGAAGCCCCGCTCACTTCCTCGAGAGGAGGAGCCCGCCAGTGCGCGCTGCGGTCTTCTATGAAGTCGGCAAGCCGCTCGTCGTCGAGGACGTCGATCTCGAGCCGCCGCGTCCAGGAGAAGTGCTGGTCCGGATCGTCGCGACCGGCGTCTGCCACAGCGATCTCCACTACATCAAAGGCGATCTCACGATGCCGCTGCCCGTGGTGCTGGGGCATGAAGCATCGGGGGTCGTCGCGTCGGTCGGCGCCGGCGTCGAGTCGGTGCGGCCCGGCGACCACGTCGTGTTGCTTTTCGCGCCGTCGTGCGGCTCGTGCCGGTACTGCGACAGCGGCCGGCCTCACCTCTGCGAGATGCGCTACCGCGTGCGCGGCCGCATGCCGGACGGCACGACGCGGCTGCGCGCGCGCGGCGAAGAGATCAACCACTTCACGTGCGTCTCATCCTGGGCGGAGCAGGCGGTCGTTCCGGAGTCGGGGGTGCTGAAGATCGACCGTGATCTTCCGCTCTCCGTCGCGGCGCTGCTCGGCTGCGCCGTCACGACCGGCGTCGGCGCGGTGATCAACACCGCGCGCGTGACGCCCGGGTCCAGCGTGGTGGTGATCGGCCTCGGCGGCGTCGGCCTGAACGTTGTGCAGGGCGCGCGTATCGCCGGCGCCACGACCATCATCGGCGTGGACCTGCTCGACCACCGGCTCGAAGCGGCGCGGCAGTTCGGCGCGACCCACGTCGTCAACGCCAAGCGGGACGACGCCGTGGCGGCGATCCGCGACCTGACAAGCGGCGGCGCCGACTACGCCTTCGAAGTGATCGGGCGGCCGGAAACCGTGCGGCAGGCCGTAGACGCGGTGGCCCGCGGCGGCACGGCGGTAGCGGTCGGAATCCCGTCGGCGAAGGCGGAACTGGCGATGGCCGGGACTGCGTTCGTGATGAACGAAAAACAGCTTCGGGGCTGTTTCTACGGGTCGGCGCGCCTGCGCGACGACATTCCCCGGTTGCTCCGGCTGTATTACGGGAGGCAGCTCATGCTCGATGAATTAGTAACCGCGTCGTTTCCGCTCGACCGCGTCAACGAGGCGGTGGACGTGCTCGATCGGGGCGACGGTCTGCGGACCATCCTCCAAGTATCCGCGGCGTGACGAGGCACCCGATGCTTCCGCCCGCCGCCCGCATCACGGTCGTTGTCCTCTCCGCGGCTCTGTCGCTGCAGCCGTGGACTGCAGTTCACGGTCCGGCGGAGGCGGCCGCGCCTCCGCGCGGCCCAGTCGGGGTCCGTTCCGCACGTCCGGCGCCGTCGACCGTGCTCATGGAAGTGAGTACAGGCGAGGTGCTCGAGAGCACGAACGCGACCGTGCAGCATCCGCCGGCGAGTCTCGACAAGTTGATGACGCTGTATCTCACGCTGCAGGCGATCCACGCCGGCCGCCTCACGCCGGACACCAATGTCACGGTCAGCACGGAGGCCTGGCGGATCGGCCGCGTGCCCGGCAGCAGCCGGATGTTTCTCAACGTCGGCGACACGGTGACCGTGCGGCAGCTGCTCGAAGGTCTCATGGTCGCCTCCGGCAACGACGCCGCGGAGGCGCTGGCCGAGACGGTCGGCGGGTCCGCGGACCGGTTCGTCGGGGAGATGAACGCCACAGCGGAACGGTTCGGGATGCGCGACACCCATTTTGTCACGCCGCACGGACTGCCGGCGCCCGGCGAGCACGTGAGCGCCGCCGACATGGCGGTACTGGCGCGGCACGTGTTGTTGGAGTTTCCGGAGGCCACGCAGTACAGTAGCCCGCAATACGAGTCCTACGGAGGCATCCGGCAGGCCAACTGGAACAATCTCGTCTTCCGCGACCCGCGGGTGGACGGACTGAAGACCGGCCACACGGAGGCGTCCGGCTACAGCATCGTCGCCACGGCCCGTGACGGCGACCTGCGGTTGGTCGTCGTCGTGCTCGGCGCGGCTTCTGTGCCGAAGCGGACGGCCCTCGCGGAGGGCATGCTCGCGGCGGGGTTTGCGCACTACACCGTTGTCGCGGTGCCCTGGCAAACCGTCGTGCCCGCAGCGCTGCGCGTGTACGGGGGCAGCATGCACTCGGTGCCGCTGCAGACCGCGCGGTCCGTGACAGTCCTCGTACCGCGGGGATCGCGCGGCCAGTTCGAGGTGACGGAGGAGATCACGGCGCGGCCGTTCGCGCCGATCGCGCGCGGCCAGGACGTCGGAACGCTGACGGTACGGCGCAACGGCCAGGTCGTGCAGACGATCCCGCTGGTCGCCTCGGCGGCCGTGGACCGCGCGGGGCTCGTCGGCCGGTTGTGGGGCGTGGTCAGCTACGCGGCGGCCTCGCTGATGCACCGGCACCCGGTCACATCGCGCGGCACGTACTCTCCGCCGACCTAGGCGCGCGGCCCGCGGAGCCCGCATGGGTGATGGCGCGGCCGGCGCGCCTGA
>DATEGA010000192.1:0-5418 GCA_035280345.1 bacterium
CGCGAGGAGCGCGCCGCCGGTGGGCGACGTGGGTTCGGCCGGCGCCGGGGCTGCGCGGCTCACGAATGTCCTCCCACACCGCCGCCGGCCGGCGCGGCCGCGACGGCGTCGTCGCCGAGGTATGCCGCGACGACGCGGGGATCGTGCTGGACCTCCGCCGGACGGCCTTCGGCGATCTTCCGGCCGTAGTCGAGCACGACGACCCGATCGGCGGCCTCCATGACCACGTCCATGTTGTGCTCGATGACGAGGAAGGTCATTCCGACGTCGCGCAGGCGGCCGATCAGCCTGACGAGGTGGCGCGTCTCCTCCGCCGTGAGCCCGGCCGCCGCTTCGTCGAGCAGCAGCACGTCGGGCCGCGCGGCGAGCGCGCGGGCGATTTCGAGTAGCCGCTGCCGTCCGACCGGGAGGTCCCGCGCCGGATCGTCCCCCCGGGGACCGAGGCCGACGAGGTCGAGCACCGCGCGCGCCGCCGCGACGACCTCCCGGTCCTCGCGCCGCACCGCGGGCAGCGCGAGCGCGCTCTCCAGCAATCCGGTGCGGGTCCAGCGGTGGCAGCCGACCATGACGTTTTCGAGCACGGTCATCTCGCCGAAGACGACCTGGTGCTGAAAGGTGCGCACGAGGCCCGCCGCGGCGATGCGGGCCGGCGGCAGGCCGGTGATCGGCCGTTCCCGGTAGCGGACCGTACCCGCGCTCGGCGCGAGGAAGCCCGTGATGACGTTGAACAGCGTCGTCTTGCCGGCGCCGTTGGGCCCGATCACCGCGACGATCTCGGCCGGCCCGACCTCGAACGAGACGTCGTGGAGCGCCGTCACACCGCCGAACCGGCGCGTCAGGCCCTCGATCGCGAGAAGCGGGCCGGTCATGCGCGTGCGCCGCCGGCCGATTCCGCGTCGGCGGGTCCGCCCGATCCCGCGGCGTGCGGGACTCGCGCGACGAGACGGCGGAGGTCGAGCCCCCCCCGCACGATCCCGGAGGGGAAGAAGATCATGATCAGGACGAGCACGATGCCGTAGATCGCGGTTTGATACTCGCCGCCCACGCGCGGAAAGATCCGCGGCATCTCGGCGCGGACGACCTGGTCGAGGAGCGTCACGGCCGCGGCCCCGAACAGGCCGCCCCAGACATTCGTCAGGCCTCCGACGACGGCCATGATCAGGAAAAACAGCGACGCGTAGAGGGCGAAGGGTGACGGCGAAATGAAGCGGATGTAGTGCGCGTACAAGGCGCCCGCCGCGCCGGCATACGCGGCGCTCAGGACGAATACACGCATCTTGTAGCGCTCGACGTCGATCCCGAGCGCGGCCGCGCCCACTTCGCTGCCGAGGATCGCACGGAGGGCCCGGCCGGCGCGGTGGCCGCTCAGGTTCCGCGCGAGGAGGAGCGCGGCCAGAACCGCGCCCCAGACCACATAGTAATAGTCGCGGTCCGTGGTGAGCCGGCGGCCGGCGACCACGAGGCCCGGAATGTCGCGGAGGCCGCTCGCGCCCCCGGTGAGCGGATCGAGCTGCACCATGAGGACGTTCACGATGATGCCGACGCCGAGCGTGGCCAGGACGAAGAATACGTCGGCCAGCCGGAGCGCCGGCAGCCCCACGCCGTAGGCGACGACGGCGACCAGCGCGACGGCGGAGGGCATCGACAGCCACGGTGACCAGCCGAGGTTCCGTGCCAGCAGCGCCGACGCGTACGCGCCGAGGCCGTAGAAGGCCGCCTGGCCGAGTGACACCTGCCCGCTGGTGCCCAGGAGGACCAGCCCGAGCGTCACGATCGCATAGATGCCGATGAGGTTGAACAGCGCCATCACGTAGGCCGAAGGCGCGAGCGCCGGCACGGCGGCGAGCGCGGCCGCGAGCAGGGCGAGGCCGGCGAACTCCCGGTTCACACCTGCCTCCGCCGCGCGGTTTGGAGTAACCCTTCGCGCTGCAGCGAGAGCACCAAAAGGAGCAGCGCAAACGTGATCGCGCTGCCGTACCCGGGAGCAAGGTATCCGGTTACGAGGGACTCGATCATGCCGACGACGTAACCGCCCAGCACCGCAGCCGGCGCGTTCGTCAGGCCGCCGATGACCGCCGCGACGAACCCCTTCAGCCCCAGGCCGAGGCCCATGTCGTAGGTGGCGCCGGTAATCGGCGCGATCACGATGCCGCCGACCGCGCCGACGCCGGCGGCGACGGTGAAGGCGAACAGCGCCATGCGCCGCGGGCTGATTCCGACGAGCCGGCTCGCGAGGGCGTTGTCGGCGCACGCCCGGACCGCGGCCCCGGGCAGCGTCCGGGCGAAAAACGCGAAGAGCGCCCCGACGACCACGATCGACAGCCCGATCGCCCACATCGCCTGGCGGCCCAGGACGCCGGTAAGCACGGTAAGCGGGTCCCCCGGTGTGAACTCGGGCAGCGAGTACGGATCGGCGCCCCACAACATCAACGCGATCCCGCGAAAGGCCATCGAGACCCCGAAGGTGATGATGATGAGCGTGAGGGGCTGGCTCCCGAACGCCGGCTCGATGGACAGCCGCTCCATCAGCGCACCGAGCAGGCACGTTCCGGCGACCGCGACGGCGGCGGCCGGGACGAGCGGCACATGCGCGCCCAGCAACGCGGCGCAGATCATCGCACCGGCCATCGCGAACTCGCCCTGGGCGAAGTTGAGAATGCCGGTGATGTTGTAGATAATCACAAAGCCGATCGCGACGAGGGCGTAAATGCTGCCGATCGTCAGGCCGGTGAGGAGAAGTTGCGGCAGGAGTGCGAGCACGGCAAGAGGGCCGGAGGTCCGGCCCCGCCCCCGCTACTTCCAGATCGCCCAGTTGCCGTTCTTGATCACGACCAGCACCATGTCCGACCCGACGAGCCCGTTGTGATTCCCCGGCGACATGTTGAAGATGCCGCCCGTGCCGACAAAGCCGCGCAGGTGCTCGATGTAGTCGCGGATCTTCGCGCGGTCGGGGCCCACGTGCCGGATTGCGTCGGCGAGTATCGTCAGCCCGTCGAAGGCGTGGCCGCCGAACGTGTTGGCTGTGTAGTGGCTCGCGGCTTCGAAGTCGCGCGCGTATGTCAGGAGGAGCGCCCTCTGCGGGTCAGTCGCCGGCAACTGCTCGGCGACGATGAGCTTGCCGGACGGGAACACGACGCCGTCCGCGCTCGGTCCCGCCAGCTGGATGAACGCCCGGTTCGCGACGCCGTGGCTCTCGACGATGGGAACGCGCATGCCGAGCTGCCTGATGTTCTTCGCGGCGATCGACGCGGTCGGTGGCGTGCTCCACACCACCATGGCGGCGGGGTTCTTCGCGCGCGCGCGGACGACTTGCGGGCTGATGTCGGTGTCCGTCGCCGCGAACGGCTCCGCGTCGACGATCGTCATGCCGCGGGGCCGGGCGAACGTCTGCATGCCCACGAGGCCGTCCTGTCCGAAGTCGTCGTTGCGGTAGAGAAACGCGAACGACTTGATCCCGACCGCCGCCATGTACTCGATCGCCTTCTGCGCCGCGAGCGCGTTGCGCTGCGGCGTCTGGAACACCCACCGCCGGGTCGGCACGGTCAGGGTCGTGCTGGCGGCAACCGACATGAACGGCACTTCGGCCTGCATTGCGTAGTCGGCCATCGCCTGGGACTCGGGGCTGATGGTCCCGCCGACGACGGCGATCACGTTGTCTTCGGTCACGGCCTTTTTGATCAGGAGGGCGGCCTTGGTCGGGTCCGTTTCCGTATCGTACGTAATGATCTGCACCGGGTGGCCCCCGATGCCGCCGGCTTCGCTCCACTGGCTCTGCAACATGTGCGCCGTGTCCTGCTCCGGCTTGCCGAGCGAACTTGCGGGTCCCGTCGCCGCGAAGATCGCGGCGATTTTGATCGGCGCTCCCTGGCCCTCGACCGGCGCCGCCGGCATCAGCATCGCCACCCCAACCGCCGCCGCGAGTCCGGCTGCGGCCGTCCGTGCCATCCACCTGCCGTGCATCCGTGTCACCCCCGTGTTCCCGAGCGATTACTTCTGGCGATCAATTCATGGAAGTGCCGCGAACGGTGTCGTCTACGGAAGCGCCGCCGCCGCGATCTCCGTTAGATCCTTCACGTCGAGGCCTCCATCGGCAGCGGCGATACGGCGCAGATGGGCGCCGCAGAGCAGCGAGGTGGTCACTACAGTGCGCCCCGACGTCAGCACCTCGCCGGCCTGCCGGAGACGCTTCCGCCCCCACCACGTCGCTTGCTCCGGAAACGCCTCGGGCGCCCCGGCCGCCGCGCCGCAGCAGTAGAGATACTCACGTCGCAGATGGGTTTCGCGCACACGCAGGCCCGGAATCCGCGCCAGGATCTCGCGCGGAGGATCGATGACCTTGCCGTAGCGTCCCAGATGGCAGCCGTCGAGCAGCACGACCTCGTCGTCGACCGGCCGGTCGAGCGCCAATCGGCCGTCGCGCAGGAGGTCGGCAACGAACGGTACGATGTGCGTAAAGGGAAAGCGCACGCGCTGCCGGGGACCGTAGTGCTTGGCCGGTGCGATCCAGGCCTGATAGCCGGTGTCGTCGACCGTCACGGCCCGGCTGATCCGGCCGCCGTCCATCATCCGCGTGATCTTCTCGATCGCGGCGCGGTTGAGGTCGAGATACCCGCGAACGTCTCCCGCCGCCAGGACCGGCATGCCGGTCGTGATCTCCTCTGCGCCGAGCGTGCCGGCCGTGAGGCCGGCGGCGCGAACAAGCCGGGCGGCCGCGGCGAGCGCCGGCCACAACGAGCGGTCGTACGGAGCACGCGCATCCAGCAGCAGCAGCACGTCGGCGCGGCCGCCGCGGCTCAGGTCGACGACCTCCGCGCCCGTCGCCTCGATCCATTGCGTGGCCTGCGACTTCGGATTCCCGGTGGCCGTGCCGCCGGTCAGCAGACGCTGCGCCAGCGCGCGCAGGCCTTCCGGCACGACGTCCCATCCGTGCCGGTCGAAGAGCCACTTCCGCTCGGCCAGCAGGATGCCGTGGATGTCCCATACCTCGCGCGGCAGCGGCATGAACTCCTTCATGAGCGGCACGCGGTTGCGCGAAAAGCACAGTTCCTGGCAGCCGCTGCACAGAAGGCAGGTGTAGACGACCTCCTGCATCCGCCGGTCGTCCGGGGCGACCTCGACGCCGTCGGCGAGGTCGCGCGCGAGGAGCGTGCGCCCGTAGGCCGTGTACGCCTCGTGGCGATAGTAGTCCCATGTTGGGCAGACCGGCTCGTTGAAGATATCCCGCCGCCACTCCGTCTCCCCGTACGCTTTGCGGTACGGCTCGGTGAGCGTCAGAATGCCGCGCTGCATCTCCTCGGTGCAGAGCCGGCAGGTGTAGCATTCGGAGAGGCTGATGCCTTTGGCCTCGATCTCGGCGCGCAGACCAGCGCCGCGGACCGAGGCGTTCGCTTCCCCGCGCGCCGGCGCGGCGCCGGTGCG
>DATEGA010000193.1:0-10008 GCA_035280345.1 bacterium
CGACGCCACCGCGTCCTTTCGGCGCGGCAGCCGCTTTGGACCGGATGCGATTCGCTGGGCCTCCGAGAGCATTGAAACCTACAGTCCGGTGCTCGCCGGCGACCTCGACGCGGTACCGTTTATCGACGGCGGTAACCTGGCGGTGGAGGGGCTGCCGCCGGAAGATATGGTGCGAACCATCCGCCGCCAGTTGCCGCCGTGCGTTCCTCTTGTGCTGGGCGGCGAGCACACCGTCACCCTCGGCGTCGTCCAGGCGCTGACGCCGCGCCACCCGGATCTCACGGTCCTTCAATGGGATGCCCACACCGATCTGCGGGACGAGTACGACGGCTGCCGTGTGGCGCACGCCACGGTCATGCGCCGGCTGCTCGACGGCGGTGTGCCGCTCGTGCAACTCGGTATCCGTGCCGGCACGCGGCAGGAGTTTGACCTCGCGCGCGGCCGTTGCCTCTACTGCGACCGCGGGGTCGCGGTGCCCTCCGATGTCCTGGAGCGCCTCGAGGGCCGGCCGTTATATCTCACGGTCGACATCGACGTGCTTGATCCGAGCGAAGCGCCGGGCACCGGCAACCCGGAGCCCATGGGCGCGTCGTACGGCGAGCTCCTGGACGCGATGAAACAGCTTTCCGATCTCCGCGTCGTCGGGATGGACGTCGTCGAGGTCGCCCCTCCGCTCGACACCACCGGGCGGACGTCGATCCTGGCCGCCTCGCTCGTTCGTGAGATGATCCTGTTATTCGGACCGGGCGTGGCACCGCGAACATCGTAGCTCGGTAGCAACGACCTCACGGGCGACGCGATAGTAACGGCGGCGCAACCCCTATGGAACAGGATCCCCGGCGATGGTGGCCTCCGGTGCCGTACCTCTTACGATATCTGTGATGTTCTTGACAGCAGCCAACGGGTACGGCCCGAGGTGCACTAGGTAGACCGTCCCCTCGCGAAGCCATGCATCATACCCCGCGGCGGCGACACGGCTCGTCAGCGCGTCGGCGCCTTGCTGAGAGGCAAACGCGCCGAATATCAGTTGAACGGTGTTGCCGGTCGCGGGACTCACATACGGATGAAAACCCCGGCCGGCGAGCGCTGAGACAAGACGTTCCGCCTCTGTGCGCGGCAGCGGTTCTGAGACGACCCAGTATCCCTTCATCGTGTCCACTCGAGCCTGCGAAAACCCGGCCGCCGACAACCGCGCACCTATCGCCGTCGCCCGATCCCGATCCGTGAACGGCCCGATGCGCATGGTCACGAGCTGGGGCGGTGCTGCGGCGGAGGGTTCCGGCGCAGGAGCGGCGGGAGAAGCCGCCTGGGGGCTCGGGGCCGGCGTGGCGCCGGCGGTTGGCGCCGTTCGTGGCAACACTGGAGTCTGCGGGGCAGCAGGGACAACCGGGCGATCTTGCACCGGACGTTCCGCCGGCACAACCGGTGATCTGGCCGCCGAAACCGTCTTCGGGGGAATGGCTACCGGTTGCCCAGCCGGCCGAGCCTGAGCCACCGGAGGCGGTGTTGCGACATGCGCCGACGGACGCGGGTCGGTACGCGGCGCGATGGGCGGGGCCGGGGGAACCGGCGGATGCGGCGCCGGTTTGGCAGGAGCAGCCAGGGTGACCGCTGCCGTCACGGGCACCGCGGCTTGTCCTGCGGACGGAGCCGCCGGTACCCTCAGCGCCCCGGGTCCTTCGATATCGACCAGCGCCCGGCGGTTCGCCGCGACAAGAAACCTCAGGGATGAAGGAGTGTAGTACTCCCCGGTCGTCGTTCCCTGTGCGATCGCGTCCTCATAGATCGCGAGCTGCCGGCGTATGAGTTGGGCGTTGTCCGCGCTCATTTTGCGCCGTACCGCAACGAGCCCGTCCATGGCGGCCACGCTGCGTTCGTCCAGCGCCAGCGCACGAAGGAAGTCGTCTTGCGCCTCCGACAGACGCCCCGACCTGAGTGCGGCTCGTCCCGCGGCCTCCAATCCTTGCACTGGGCTCACCACGCGCGGAGCATGCGCGGGAGCCGTCACCTGAAGTGGGGCCGCCGCACGCCGTGCACTCGAGACACTGGAATGGTTTCCAAATAGGAGCGTGCCGAGACCAATTCCCGCCAGCAACACCAGCGCCGCCACCACAACATGGGGTCTCGTCAACGACGAGACCCAGGCTTGTCCCACCGCCGGCGATCCCTGAATGGATGGAGCGGGATCGTCCACACCGCAAAACTCTTCCACAAGCGCGGCGAGTGCCGGCGGAATGGAAACCGACCCGACGTGGCCGGATCGCACCTTCCCGCCGTATTTGTAGCGGACCAACTGAACGCCAAACGCCTCCGAAACGTTCTGCGCGGGACCGCCGAGTACCACCATCCGGTCGGGCAGATCCAGATCGATGACATCCAGTCCCGCCTGCGCCGCAAACTCCCACAGGACGTCGAGTTCGCTCCAGCCGTCGGTGTCCTCGCTCGTTCGCCCTTCGCGCAGCCGCAGGGCGCAGACAATTCGCTCATTCGGAGCGGGCGGTCCGAGCCATACGCTGCCCGGTGGAACCGTCGCTGCACCATCTCGAACACCGGACGTCGGGCCGCGCTCAGCCGGCGTCATACCGCCCTCCCCCCGAACACGGCCATCCACCCGGACTCCTCAGCCGACACCCATGACCCCTTGACGTTACGGCTCCACACGAAGTGTGGCCACCATCCCGGCCTCCTTGTGGCCCGGAAGGCCGCAGTAGACCTTATAGGTCCCGGCTCGAAGGTACGCGTCCACGTGCCGCGTCTCACCAGGCTCGATAATTGCGATTTGAGCGATCTTCGGCCCCCCGAGAGGTTCGATGATGAGGTTGTGTTCGAGGACTCCCTGATTGTCGACGACGAACGTGACGTCCCCGGTGTGGGCCAGCGTCGCGGCGGGAATCCACGCGAATTCTTTTGCGACGAACTCGACCGTCGGCGCTGCGCTGCCCGTGGGATGAGCTAGCAGAAAAACGGCGGCCACCGCCGGAAGCCACACGCGCGCGTCGGGTAACCAACGCCACGATCCGGTCCGCGGCCCTCGGGCAGCCACCATCTCCGCCGCCGTTCGAGTCCTCTCACGCGCCGACCGTAACAGGGTGAGCAACCACTCCTCCGTAGAGGTAGCCTTGCTCATTCCACGGCGTGGCGGGCGGCTGCGCGTTCCCGTGTTCATCTGTCGCCCGTGCCACAAGGCTGTAGGCACCCGGCAGCGGATTCCAATCGATGTCCCACCTGACCCAGGCTTGCGCGATATTCGGGTCCCGCAGCCGGGCCGGCTGCCACGTCGCTCCTCCGTTGACGCTTACGTCGACCTTCGCGATCTTACCGCGCCCCGACCAGGACCGACCCCGAAGCAATCGCGGCTGGACGAGGAGTTTGCCGTCCCATTCAAGCTCGAAGGCGCTTTTGACGGTCTGAAATGACAGGACGGGACCCTGGGCCGGCGGTTTGGGCTTGTACCCGGGCCCGATCAGCACGTACGATTCGGTGTTCCATGCGGACCACAACGGCTTTTCGGAAACTTCGATCCTTCCCACCCACTTGACGTTCGCCACCCCTACCCATCCGGGGACAAGGACGCGAACGGGAAACCCATGGTCCTGTGGCAACGTTTGCCCGTTCATGGCATAGGCGAGGAGTGTGTCGTCGGCGAGCGCCTTTGCGACCGGCATTGGGCGGCGAACGCGCAACTCGTCGAGGCCCTCCGGCATCACATCCACGGCCGTTCGCTTGAGTCCCGCGCGATCGAGCACTTCACGCAGCGGAACTCCGGTCCACTCGGCGACGCCTATCGCGCCGAGCTTCCATTGGCCGCCCTGCGCCTTCTTCCCGTACTTTACTTCGAAGAAGCTCCGCCCGTTACCGGCGCACTCGACAAATCGGGTGACGGTCACGGACGGCAGGCCGACGAGTTCGTCATACGAAAACTCGCGCGGCTTGGAAACGCCGCTTCCTTCGACCCGGAGCCGCCATGGGGCCGCCTCGAGCCGCGCCGTCCGGCTGTGGTTGCGAACGAAGAACAGTTCGTTGGGCACGACGTAACCGCGCGAGTACATGTTCTCCCAACGCATCTCCTTGTTGGCCCCGAGGTCATAGAAGAACTCGGGCGGCGTCGGCTTCACGACAAGATCCGACGGCGACTGGGCGCCGGCCGTCTTGCGGACGATGTCGGTCGTAAGCACTGTCCCGGAAACCGCCGCCATGGCTGCGAGGAACCGGCGGCGCGACAACCCGGTCATTCGCGAGCGGTCTCGTAGGCGCTGATCCGCTCTTGTCTGCTCGTAGATGCGTTCGTTCAATAGATCGTCCGGCGGCATGTCCTCCCCCTCCGCGATAGAATCCACGTGCCCCTCGGCAGACACAAGTAGGAGTATAGTATTCCTTCCGCGGCCGGTGTTTCCTGGCGCGGGTGACGGCCGGAGGCGGGAGACATACTGACACGCCGTGTCCCTTGGAGGCGGTGCGGTGGGCGTGGACGAGCTGGCCGTGCCGTCGCGGCGGCCGGAGTTCCGGTTCCGGCCGCCGTTTTACGGCATAGGATCAGACTGGACTGTGACCTCGGGAGCGCCGGCCTTAATGATTCCGGTGATAGCGGTCAACGAACTCGAGGGGTACGGTCCAACGGAAACTGTGTAGACCGTTCCTTCGCGAATCCAGGCATCATATCCCGCGGCCGCAATACGTGCGGCCAGTGCTTCCGCGTCTCTCTGCGACGCGAGCACGCCGAAGACCAGCTGTACCGTATCGCCGGTCAACGGTCCCGACTCTACCCGAAAACCGCGGCCGGCGAGCGTTGCCCTCAGGTTCTCGGCGGCCGCGCGCGGCAGCGGCTCCGATACGACACGATACCCGGCTTGTACGCTCGTCTGCGTCTGCGCGAATCCCCCGGCCGTCAGCTGCCTGACAATCACGGCGGCACGGTCACGATCAAACACCGGCCCAACGCGGACCGTGTATGCTCGGTCGGGAGCCGCCGGAGCACCCACCCCCGCGAGCGGATACGGCTTGCCCGCCGAAGCAGTGCCTGTTTGCGGCACCACTGGTTGAGGCGGGACATGAGTCTGCGGAATAGGTGCGGGTGGCTGAGGCGGCATGAGGACCTGCGGAGCAGGAGCCAGTGCCTTTGGTGGTGTGTGCACCTGCGCAGCCGGGGCCGGGGCCTTCGGCGGCGTGAGCACCTGCGGGACCGGAGCCGGGGCCCGAGGCGGTGTGTGTGCCTGCGGGACCGGAGCCGGGGCCTGAGGTGGCGTGTGCGCCGCCGGCGCGGGGCGAGGCGCCGGACGATCGGCCGCTTTCGGCGGAACGCTCGATGTCGGGAGCGCGGGATGCGCCGGCTCGCCGCGGGACGGGAGCACCGTCTGTACCGCGGCCGGCGGCACACCCGTGTGGACAGCCTCGCTATCGGCGCTGGACGCCGCCGCGTGTAGCGGCTGAGGAGTCAGCCCCTCGGACGCGGTCTGGGTTGGCGAAAACGGCGCGGGCGCCGGGCGCTGCACGGCCAGTTTTGCCGTCGTCCCGACTTGTGTGGGAATGGGCCCGCTGAATGCGTGGGTCCAGTGCAGTACTACTCCCGCGGCAACAAGGCCCCCCGCGACGGAGAAAAGGATCCGCGACAGAACGGTGTGCTGCGCGGATGACTGCTTTGGACGTGCCGCGACGATGGCGGCCGATACCCAATCCGGGAGACTCTCGTCCAAACCGCCGATCTCGTCGACCACCTCTGCCACGTCCGACGCGAGATGAATGGGTCCGGTCGCGGCCCGTCGGACCTTCCCTTGATACTCGTAATGACCGAAGCCCACGCCGAAGGCAGCGCCGATCGTGCCGGCGGTGCTCCAAACCGCGACCTTGCCCTCCCGTTGATTCACATCGACAACCGCGAGCCCGGCCTGCCTCGTGAACGCGACGACACGCTCAACGCCGTCTGTTTCCGCTGCGCGCGCATCCTCGTCGTTCCGCGCGGCGTTGTCGTTCACGTCCGCGCCGGCGGATACCGATGCACCATTCGGCTGCGTGCGGATGTGGATCGTGAGCATGATCGGCTCGTTCGGGTCAACGGGGCCAAGCCAACGGCTACCCCGCGGAGGGACGGCACCGTTCGCGAGCGGAACGCGGGTGTTGGACATCATGAGCCTCCTCCAACGTAGGAGTACTGGGCATCCATAGAATGAACGCCGTTGTTCGATGATACTTCCCAACGGATGGCGACTTTAGACCTGTCGATGACACGAACATGGGTAACCCGCGCCGGGCTGTTTTCGTCAGCTCAGGGCTTGACTACGAACATACGTTCGCTATCATGGAAGCCACCATGATCGCGGATCGCCAGGTCGTCGAAACCCAGGTGAAGTCAGTCCTGAACCGCGTTCAAGGCATGCCGTTTAAGTGGTCCATCAATCCGTACCGAGGTTGCAGTCACGGCTGCCCATTTTGCTTCGCACGCCGCACGCATTGGTTTCTCGACGAAGACGGCATCAACGAATGGAGCTCCAAAATCTTCGTCAAGGTCAACGCCCCGGAACTCTTACGGCAGGAACTCGCGCGTCCATCCTGGCGCCGCGACGATGTCGCGCTCGGCACCGCGACCGACCCGTATCAGGCGCTCGAGGGCAAATACCGCCTGACACGACAGATACTGGAGGCGCTTCGCGATTTTCGCACACCGGTCAACATCATCACCCGCTCGCCGCTCATCTGCAACGATGTCGACGTGCTGGCCGAGCTCGCCGGGCGCGCCAATGTGACAGTCTGCGTCAGCATCGCGACGACGAATCCGGTCGTCGCGCGCGAGATCGAACCGACCGTCGCCCTGCCGGAACACCGGTTCCGTACCGTCCGGACGCTGACCGGCGCCGGGATCCGTGCCGGCGTGATGCTGGCACCGATCTTGCCCGGCTTGACGGATTCGCAGGCGAGCATCGACGCGGTCGTCCGGGAGGCCAAGACGCATGGCGCGCATTTTGTGAACGGCATCGTGCTGCACTTGGGCGACGTGACCCGAGACGCGTTCTTCCAATTCCTGCGGGCGCGGCATCCTACGCTCCTGCCGCGTTACCAGCGGATGTACCGCGGGAAGTACGCGCCCAACCCATATCGAAACGACATCGGGGAGCTCGTCAACACCTCAAAAAAGCAGCACGGGATTCAGGCCAAGCGCTATACGGAACCGGAGCCCGAACCGGCGCAACTGCCGCTGTTCGCCGATTAGAACCAGATCGTGGTGGCTGAGGGTCGAGAGGTTATGAGGCCCAAGGTCAGCCGGGCGTTGCGTCCATCGGACACCGGCACGGCGACGCGCCGCACCGTGGACAGCCGGCCGCGTAGCGCGTGGCTGCCCGATCGAGATCGACCCCACACAGAACGGCCACGCTAAGGGTCCAAGCCAGCACGTCCGAGAGTTCCGCGGCGAGCGCGGCGCGGTCACCGGCGCGAATCGCCTTCGCAACTTCGCCGATCTCCTCGACGAGACGCCGAAACGTCCCGTCGACGCCGCGCGCCCGGTCTCGATCGCTGAAGGTGGTCTTGATCTGAGCCTGCAGTAAGCCGAGGTCCATGCTCCGGCGGGTCAGACGCCGTCCTCTTCGATGGCCGGCCCCGGGTCGTGGTCCTCGCCCTCTTTCGCCTTCACTTTGCGTTCCATGATGACCGCGTTGGCCGTGGTCCCGGCGAACTTGAAGCCGTCCCTGGCGGCGAGGTTCAACTCGTCCTGCGCAGACTCGGGCCGGTCCTGCACCCACACCACGCGGTATTCCACGCCCTTCTTGGCCATCAGGCCCTCCTCCGCGACCCGGCCCTCCGGCCGGTTCCACGGTCAGTATAGCGAGAGGGTCAGCGGACGGCGATGACGCGGGCGGCGAGGCCGACGGGTGTCTTGCCGGCGAGAATCGGAAGGCCGTAGACTGTCACGGGGCGTCCCACCGCCATCTGCGCGATCCACCGCCGCGAGGTGCCCTGCACGAAGTACGTCTGCGCCGACGTGCACACCATTGTTCCGCCGACGAGCAGGCCGCCGACATCGCGGCGCACCGCGTCGATCGGGCCGGAAACCTGAGCGCCCTGCGACGAGAGGAACTGCACGATGACGTGCGCGGCGACGACGCTGCCGTCCGAGTTGACGGCGCCGTCGACCTGAACCACATCGAACGGGGACACGGAGGCCGCGGCGGCCAGACCCGCCGCCTGCACCTGCGTGGCCGCGGTCACCAGCACGGCGTGCCGTGTGCCGGTGTCCGTCACGAGATCGATCGTGGATCCCGACCGGCCCGTCACCACCCCCACCACGCCGGCGGCGGGGCCCGCGGACGCGCCCCGCGCCGCCGGTTTCGCCGCCCGCGGCCCCGCAAACGTCATGGACAAGGCCATGATCTCCTCGCCCGGGTTCATCACGCCCCAGATCGCGACGTGGTCGCCGGTGCGGAGCGCGTCCCAGCCGATCGGCCTCGACGCGCTGTCGGCCATTACAGACTGCGGCAGCACGCGCACGAAGTGCCTGCCGAACAGCGGAAGCGTCCGCCAGGCCGCGCCGCCCTCGAACACCTCGGCCCGGCTTGGGGCGGCCGTCTCAACCGACATGAGACCGCTGGCGGGCGAGGCGGACACGAGCGTTCCGGCGAGGCTGACGCGCGCCCAGCCTCGGGCGAGTGCGGCCGGGACCGCCGCGGCGGCACGAGCCCGCGGGACACCGGCAAACCTCAAGGGGGTCGCGACGGCGAGCGCGCAAGCCAGCGCGGCCGCCATCATCCACGCGACGCGGCGCATCGACCTACGGAGGGGTGAGGCCCGCGGGAACGCCGGACGGTGCGGTTGGCGGAAGCGTCGGCGTCATCGACGCGGTGTCCACGGCGCGGCGGACGGCGGCGCGGAGCGCGTCGGGGCGCATCCCCAGCTGCGTCGCCAGATCGGTGATGGACAGGCTCCCGTGCACGAACCGGACTGTGGTGTCGATGCTCGTTCCGAGCGCGTGGGATATCGCGAACGTCCTCGCGATCTCAGGGAACGTCAGCCCTTGGCCCCGGAGCCGCCGCACCGTCTCGGGGTCGGCGGCGGTCCGCTGGGACACGTCCTTCACGAGCGCCTGCTCGCGCCCGGCGATCAGTTGTCCGGCGACCAGCATCAGCGTATCCGAAGGCGCCGTGCCGACCGCGGTGATCCTGAGGCCGCGCTGCTCCCAGATGAGGACGCGGAAGTAACCGAGATCGATGAAGCGGCCCGGCTGCGACTGCACGCGCACCGGGACGCCCGCGGTGGGCCAGCCGATCGACCCGGCCGGCGCCTCGAAAAACGAAATGATGTTGCCGCCGTCACTGTAGCGCAGATACGCCGAGACGAGACTGCCGAACCGGCTGACCGCGCCGCCCCGGAACGTGTAGCCCTCCGGGAGCGCCGGCGGCACCAGCACGGGAAAGCCGACCTGCGCCTGCAACTCCGCCGGATTCAAGGTACCGCCCGCCAGCGTCTCCAACGAAACCGTGCGCGCGCCGGCCGGCGGCCGGTAGCGGAAGTACGCCGCGGGAAGGTTCAGACTGAAGCTAATCCGCGAGAAGTAGGTCGTGAGCACGAGGCCGCGCGATGCATCCCGGTCCTCAGAACGCAGCACCGTGCCGGTCAGCCGGTCGACCCACAGCTGGCGCTGCACCCCCGCGCCGTGCGGGGTGAGCGTCAGTACGTAGGCCTGCCGCCCGATCACCTCGTCGGTGCCGAGCAGCACGATCTCGTAGTTTCGCGTCAGCAGCGTGAGCGCCGCGGGCCCGTTGACGTCTTGGATGCTCCGGTCTTCGAAGAGCATGTTGAGCGCCGGCTCGTAGTGCCGGGCGGTCGTGCCGTCGTCGATGATGACGCGGCCGGCGACGTCTTCCGGCGAGAGGTACTCGAGCCGAAGCAGGTTCGGCCGCTTGTGCGATTCCGCGACCGTCACCGTTTCCATCCGGCCGTTGCGCAGCGCCGTGATGATCTTCGTCCCCTCGTAGTCGATCAGGCGCGGCGCATCGAGCGCCATCTTGAGGATCGCGCGCGGGG
>DATEGA010000194.1:0-12292 GCA_035280345.1 bacterium
AGATCGAGGAGCTGCGCGAACTCAAGACGGTCCACGGCGCGCACTGGGACGTCGAGATCGGCGTCATCACCGAGATCGTGATGAACCGGCACGGGCCGGCGGTGCTCTTCGACCGGATCGCCGACTACCCCGCGGGCCACCGCATCGTCGTGAACGCCCTCGGCGGCGCGAAGCGCCTCGCGCATACGCTCGGGCTGCCGCCGGACCGCGACGTGCGCGACCTGCTGAAGCTGTGGCAGGAGAAGCGCCGCTCAATGAAGCCGGTGCCCCCCAAGGTGGTGCGGGACGGCCCCGTCATGGAGAACGTACTCCGCGGCGACGATATCGATCTCTTCAAGTTTCCGACGCCGAAGTGGCACGAACACGACGGCGGCCGCTACATCGGCACCGGCAGCGTCGACATCACGCGCGATCCGGACGAGGGCTGGGTGAACCTCGGCTGCTACCGGGTGATGATCCACGATCGCAACCACGTCGGGTTCTACATCTCCCCTGGAAAGCAGGGCCGCATCCAGCGCGAGAAGTGGTTCTCGCGCGGCGGCCGGATGCCGATCGCGATGTCGTTCGGGCACGATCCCGCGATCTACATGGCCGGCGGCATCGAGCTGCCCTGGGGGCTCTCGGAGTACGACTGGATCGGCGGCATCAAGGGCCGCCCGGTTGAGGTGATCGAGGGGCCGCTGACGGGCCTCCCGATCCCTGCCGATGCGGAGATCGTGGTCGAAGGGTTCGTCGAGCCCGACCGGCGGCTGCCGGAAGGGCCCTTCGGCGAGTGGACGGGCTATTACGCGAGCAAGCAGCGGGAGGAGCCGGTCGTGGAGGTCCAGGCGCTCTACCACCGCAACCAGCCGATTCTGCTCGGCTCGCCGCCGGTGAAGCCGCCGTCGGAGCTGGCCTATTACCGCGCGTTTCTGCGCGCCGCCGCGATCGACGAGGAGTTGAAGCTCGCCGGCGTCCCGGACGTGACGGCGGTCTGGTGCCACGAGGTCGGCGGCTCGCGCCTCTTCAACGTGGTCGCCATCAAGCAGCGGTATCCGGGCCACGCGAAACAAGCCGCGGCCGTGGCGACGCAGTGCCACGCCGGCGCCTACCTCGGCCGTTTCACCGTCGTTGTGGACGAGGACATCGACGTGATGAACCTCGAGGAAGTGATGTGGGCGATCTGCACCCGCTGTGACCCGGAGAAGGACATCGACATCCTGCGCCGCTGTTGGAGCGGACCGCTCGATCCGATCATCCGGCCCGGGCAGAAAGGTCACAACTCGCGCGCGCTGATCGACGCGACGCGGCCGTTTGAATGGCGGGATGAGTTCCCGATCGTGGCGGAATCGAGCCCCGCGCGCCGCGATGAGGTGTTGAAGAAGTGGGGACGAACCATACTCTCGTAGCAGGCGGCGTCCGGCGTATGGCCGGGGGTCGCGAACGGAGGTGTGCACGTGGCAGAAGGTGAGGGACGCGTCTTTCTACGCGGCATTACATCGGAGCACTACGGCCTCTCGGAATTCCGGCGGAGGCAGCGGTCGGCGCCCCGAGTTCGCAAGGCCGGCACGGTGGTCGACGACGCCAGCGTCGCCCACTCCGGCGACTCCGAACAATCCCGCACGTGGTGGGTGCTGGGACCGGGTGACGACCCGTTCCTGACCCAAACGATCCAGGCGCACTTCGTGGAGCTGCACCCGGGCGGATCGAACCGCGGGCACGGCCACCAGAACGAAGCGCCGTTTTACATTCTCGAGGGCAAGGGCTACGAGATCCACGACGGCAAGCGCTACGACTGGGAGAAAGACGACCTCGTCGTCGTACACAACGACTCGGTGCACCGCCACTTCAACGCCGACCCCGACAAAAAAGCGGTCGCGCTCGTCCTCAAAGCCAAAGCGACCTGGATGTACCTCGGCCTGATTCAGCAGGGCCGCGGCGGCCCCGTTGAGGACGGCGGCCGGTTCGGCCCGCCGCAGGAGTGGTCACCGCTATGGACCGCAGGCGTGATGGACCGCAAGAAGGTCGTCAAACCGTCCGACACGCGCTGGGAGACCACGCGGGACGGCCGCGTCCGGATCATCAGCTCCCCCCAGCGGACCGACGTCCGCCTGTTCAGCGTTGACCTCTACCAGCAGGAGATCCCGGGCGGCAGCCGGTCGGCGAAGCACTGGCACATGGCGGACGAAGTGCTGTACATCATCTCCGGCCGCGGCTACAGCGAGCACTGGGACGTGGAAGCCGAGATCGGCGAACGCTATATGGCGCGTGTTGCCAAGGAGCCGACGCGCTGGGAGTTTCAGGCCGGCGACTTGCTCTACGTGCCGCACAACACCGTGCACCAACACGTCAACGCCGATCCGAAGACTCCGCTCGTCGTGGTCTCGGCGCAGAACCGGCTGTTCAAACTGCTCGGCTACGATTCGGTGGTGTACCTGGAGGACGCGCCGGAGTACGCCGGCCGCACGCAGACGGCGGGCAAGGCCCGGAGCTAGTGCGGGCGCCCGCGGATCCGCCGCGCCGTCTGATCGTCGCCCTCTCGGGCTCGACGGGACCGCACTACGGCGTGCGGCTCCTGGAGGTCCTGCGCGAGCGGACCGACGTGGAGACGCACCTGATCCTCACCGCGGGCGCGCGGAAAACGATCGAGTACGAGATGCGCCGCGACCCGGAGAGCGTCGCCGCCCTCGCCCACCACGTGCACGACGAGCGCAACGTCGGCGCGTCGATCGCGAGCGGCACGTTCATCACGGCCGGCATGGCCGTAGTTCCCTGCTCCATGAAGACACTGTCGGCGATCGCGAACAGCTACGCGGACACGCTCACCGTTCGGGCGGCCGACGTCTGCCTCAAGGAGCGCCGGCCCCTCGTTCTGGTGGTGCGGGAGACCCCGCTGCACGCGGGGCACCTCAAGCTGATGCTGACGGCGACGGAATCGGGGGCGACGATTCTGCCGCCGGTGCCGGGCTTCTACCACCGGCCGCGGACGATCGAGGATCTGATCAATCACACCGTCGTCAAAGTGCTGGACCAGTTCGGCATCCACGTCGAGCTCATCGAGCGGTGGGCCGGTCTGGCACCCCAGGCCGCTCGGGCGCCGTCGAAGCGCGCCTGATGCGGCGCCACGCCCGCCGCGCCGCCCGAGCCTCCCGTCACGCGGTCGCCGGCCTGCGGGGGGATCCGATCGTCCGGCGTAAGGCCGAACACCTTCACCTCGCGACGACCGGCGAGGTGTCCAGCGGTACGGGACCGGGGTGGGCCGACATCCGCCTCGTCCATCACGGTCTGCCGCGGGCAGATGTGGGAGCGATCGACCTCGGCTGCAACCTTCTTGGACACCGCCTCCGCGCGCCGCTTGTGATCGCCTCGATGACGGGCGGCCATGCCGACGCACGCAAGGTCAACACGCGTCTCGGGGCCGCCGCGGAACGGTGGGGGCTCGCGATGGGGGTGGGCAGCCAGCGCGCGGCGCTGCGCACCCCGGCGCTCGCCCCCACGTACGCTGCGGCGCGGCGCGCGGCCCCAACCGCGTTTCTCATCGCCAACATCGGCGCCGCCCAACTGGTGGCCCAAGACAGCGGCCCTGCCCTCACGCCGCACCAGATCGCCGATGCGATCGGCATGATCGGCGCCAACGCGCTCGCGGTGCACCTCAACCTGCTCGAGGAAACGATCCAACCGGAAGGCGACCGGCGCGTCGCCGGGATCCGCGAAGCGCTCGCGCATACGGCGAACTCGGTCGCGGTCCCGGTCATCGCCAAGGAGACGGGCGCGGGCCTCTCCCGTGACGTCGCGCTGGAACTGCGCGAGTTGGGGGTTCGCGCGCTCGACGTCGGCGGCGCCGGAGGCACGAGCTTCGCCGCGATCGAAGCGGCGCGCGCTGAGGCGCGCGGCGATCGGAGCCGGGCCCAACTCGGCGCGGTCTACCACGAGTGGGGTGTGCCGACTGCCGTCTCGGTCGTCGCCGCACGGGCCGCGGGGCTGCCGATCATCGCGACCGGGGGCATCCGCTCGGGCCTCGACGCGGCCAAAGCCCTCGCGCTCGGCGCGACCCTGGTCGGCGTGGGCCGGCCGCTGCTGCTGGCCGCGCTCGAGGCCGAGACAGCCCTCGATGCCTGGATTAGACAGTTTCTTGAGGAGCTGCGGGTGGCCGTGTTCCTGACGGGCGGCCGACGCGCGGCCGACCTCGCCGCGGTGCCACGCGTGATCTTCGGATCGACCCGGGCGTGGATTCACGATCTCGGCTACGAGGACGCCGTCACGACGGTCCCGAGCGGTCCCTGACGCCGGCCGGCGAATGTCGACGGTCGGCGCACGCCTCGACCACCTGCACCTGCTGAGTCCGCAGCCCGAGCGGCTCGTCGACTTCTACCAGGGCGTCATGGGCATGCCGGCCGAGCGCGTCGCACGCGACGTGTGGGTGTGCACGGCGCCTGAACGAGCGCTGCTCATCGAGCGAGGGGCCTCGCCGGCGCTGAGGTTCGGAGCGTACCGGTTTGAGTCGCCCGACGGCCTGGCGTCGATGCGGCGGCACCTCACGCGCGGAGGCATCGCGACCGGACCTTCGCCCACCCCGCTTCTCGGCGGTGATGCCTTTTCGTTCGCGGATCCCGACGGGAACACGCTCGTCTTCGGCCACGACCTCGTGGCCTCGCGAACTCGCGCGAACGGACAGAGTCGCGCGCCGGCCGGGCGTCTCCAGCACCTCGTCCTCGCGAGCGATGAGCCCGAGGCCCTCGCACGGTTCTATCGCGATGCCGTCGGTCTCCCGGTGTCCGACCAGGTACTCCACCACGGTGCGCTAATGGCGTGCTGGCTGCGCACGGACCTGGAGCATCACTCGCTGGCGGTGTTCCGCGCCGGCCGGCCGGGCCTGCGTTTGGACCACCACTCGTACGAAGTCCGCGACTGGTTGGTGATCCGCGATTGGGCGGACCATTTCGCGGCGCACGGCGTGAAGCTCGTCTGGGGTCCCGGCCGGCACGGACCCGGCAACAACCTCTTCATCATGGTCCATGATCCCGACGGCAACCTCGTCGAAATCTCCGCGGAACTGGAAGTGATCGCGGGCGACCGTCCGGCCGGGACGTGGCCGCATGAGGAAAGCACCTTCAACAAATGGGGATCGGCCGCGCTCCGCACGTAACCGTCCGCTACGGCGTCATCGTCGCCGGCGCGGGACCAACTGGACTGACCCTCGCGAACCTGCTTGCGCTGGACGGCGTGCGCGTCCTCGTCCTCGAGCGCAATTCCGCGACCGTCCAGGAACCGCGTGCGGTCTCGATTGACGACGAAGCCCTCCGTACGATGCAGGCCGCAGGCCTCGTCGATGACGTGCTCCCAACGATCGTCCCGGGCTACGGCTATCGCTACCTGAATCCCGCCGGCCGGGTCTTCGCGTCGGTCGCGCCGGCGGCCGCCCCGTACGGGTATCCGCGCCGCAGCGCCTTCCGACAGCCGGTCCTCGAGCGGCAACTGCGACACGGTCTCGCGAGATTTCCGAACGCCGATGTGTGGTTCGGCCACATTCTGGAGAGCTTCGGGCAGGACGAGCGCGGCGTCACCGTGCGAGTGCGCGGACCCGACGGCCGCCTCCTCGAGGTCGGGGGCGAGTATCTCGTCGGGTGCGATGGGGCCGCCAGTACCGTACGGCAGACTCTCGGGGTTCCGCTGGAAGGCTCGAGCTTCAGCGAGCGCTGGCTGATCGTGGACTTGGAATCGTCAGAGGCGTCTTCACCGCACACGCTCGTCTTCTGCGATCCGAAGCGGCCGGGCATCGCGCTCCCCGGACCCGACCGGACCCGGCGCTTTGAGTTCAAACTGCATCCGCACGAGCGCGATGACGACATGCTGTCGCCGGGCGTCATCGGCGAATTGCTCCGGACTCACGGCGCCGACCCCCGCAGCCTGACCCGGCGCACCGTCGTCTACCGGTTCCACGCGCGGGTCGCCGCGCGATGGGCAGACGGCCGGGTACTCTTGGGCGGGGACGCCGCCCATCTGTCGCCGCCCTTTGCCGGCCAAGGCATGAACAGCGGGATCCGCGACGCGCACAACCTGGCCTGGAAACTCGCCGCTATCCTCCGCGGGCAGCTTGGTCCCGGCATGCTTGAGACGTATGAGGCCGAGCGGCGACCGCATGTCTCGGAGATGATCCAACTGGCGCTGCGAATGGGCCGCGTCATGGCGCCGCCGAACAGCCTCGCGGCGTGGGGCCTCGCGCACGGCGTCCGCCTACTCACGTTGTATCCGCCCGCAAGAGACTACGTGATGGAGATGCGCTGGCGGCCCGCGCCGCGATTCACAGCGGGTTTTCTGATACCGGATGACCGGCACGCCCAAGAGAGTCTGGTGGGCCGTCTCTTCCCGCAGCCACTAGTGGCGGCGGCGGACGGCCGCACCGTCTTGCTGGACACCGTGCTCGGCAACCGGTTTACGCTGCTCGCCTATACGGCGCGGCCCGACGCCGTCTTCACCGAAGCGTCGCAGGAGATCTGGGACCGTCTCGGGGCCGTGCGGCTGGCCGTCCTGCCGCGGGACCACACGTGGCAGCAGACTGCCCGGGTCCAGGCGACGGTGGACTCGAGCGGGAACGTGGGAGCTGCCTTCGCCCGCTACCCGGACCACGTGCTCCTACTGCGGCCGGACCACTACGTCGCAGCGTGCATTCCGATCCACAATTGGGCGCAGACTGCAGAGGCGGTGCAAACACTCATCGCACGAATCTCACGCGCCTAGGCCCGCGCGCTGCCGGCGAATGTTCTCGTAGTACCCGACGTAGCGGCGCACGACGTCCTCCTCAGACGCGCCGGTATCGTAGATCGGAGAGATGAGCGGGACCGCCCGCCGAACTTCGATGAGCACCACATGCTCCACCCGCTGCGCAAGGGCGTCGCTCAAACCGTAGGTCTTCCGGAAAAAACTCATGGCGCGCTCGAACAGGGAACCCTCGCCGACGATCGTCGCCTGTCCTTTGAAACGGTAGCCCCGCCGCGTGATCGGATCGACAACGTTCACTTCGACCGCGGGATTGTGAGTCAAATTGGCAATCGTTCCCGGCGAGCAGATATCGGCGAAGATCAAATGGCCGTCATCCCATACCGTCGTCGTACCTTTAGGTGAAACACTCGGCGTGCCGTCGGCGCATACGGTCGCCACATACCCCAGCCGCTGCTCCCGGACGACACGCTGCATGTCTTCCGTCAAGATTCCCATGAGGCCGCCTCCTCGCTGTGGCCACATGATATCTGACGCAGCCGCCTGGTCGTCAATATTCCTAGCCACATCGACTGCTCCGGGACACGGTGCACGGGCGCCAGCCGCTTATGGTGGACTCGTTATCACTCCCATCTCACGCCCGACCCGCCCGCACACCTCGAGCGCCTCCGACAACTGCTCCCGCGTGTGCCCCGCCGTCACGATCGTGCGCACCCGCGCCTTTCCGCGGGCCACGGTCGGATAGGCGATCCCGAGCGCAAACACCCCTTCCTCGAACAACCGGTCCGAGAAGCGCATCGCCTTCGCCTCGTCGCCGATCATCACCGGAGTGATCGGCGTCTGGCTGGTGCCGGTGTTGAAGCCGAGGCGAACGAGCCCGGCCTTGAAGAATGTGGTATTGTCCCACAGGCGGTCGATCAATCCCGGATCCGCCTCGATCCGGTCGAGGGCGGCGAGCGCCGTCGCGGCGACCGACGGCGGATGCGAGGTGCTGAACAGCAGCGGGCGCGCGCGCTGCATCAGGAACTCGATGAGCGAGCGGCTGCCGGCGACATAGCCGCCGAGGCACGCCCACGCCTTGCTGAGCGTCCCCACCTGAATATGGACGCGGCCGTGGAGGCCGAAGTGATCCACCGTCCCCCGCCCGCCCGCGCCCATCACGCCGCTCGCGTGAGCATCGTCCACCATCATGATCGCGCCGAACTCTTCCGCGACCTCGACGAGCGCCGGCAGCGGCGCGATATCGCCGTCCATGCTGAACACCCCATCGGTGATCAACAGCACGTGCCGCCCGTGGCCGCCGTCGCCGGCCCGGGCCTCGGCCAGGAGCCGCCGGGCTGCCGCGACGTCGCGGTGCGGGAAGATCTTCCGCTCCGCCCCGCTCAGACGGCAGCCGTCGATGATGCTCGCGTGGTTGAGCTCATCGCTCACGACCACGTCTCCCCGGCCGAGCACGGCCGAGACCGTGCCCGCGTTCGCCGTGAACCCGGATTGGTAAAGCAGCGCGGCCTCCGTGTGCTTGAAGGCGGCGAGGCGCGCTTCGACCAGCTCGTGGATCGCGAGGTTGCCGGCGATCGTCCGCACCGCGCCCGAGCCCACACCGTACTCGTCGATCGCCCGCCGCGCCGCGTCCTTGAGGCGCGGATCGTTGGCGAGGCCGAGGTAGTTGTTGGAGCAGAGGTTGATGACGCGGCGGCCGTCGTAGACGCACTCCGGCGCCTGCTCGCCCGTGAGCCGGCGTGGCCATCGGTAGAGGCCCTTCGCCCGCAGCGCGGCCAGCTCGTCGTCCAGGAACGTGAGAGGATGAGTGCGCGCGGGATCCGCCATACGGGCCGCTCCGAGGCGGTACCGGCAGACCCACCGCCGGCCGCCGTGTAATTAGAGCCGGGTCAGGTCGAGACGCGCGCCGCGGCGATCGCGTCCCGGTACCCGTCCAGGGTCAGGTGGATCGACCCCGTGCGGGTGGCGATCGCGTAGCCGATAAGCTCCATTGTACGGGCGACCGCTTCCTTGAGGCCCGCGACGGTCGGATCGCTCGCGAGAATGGTGTTGAGATCGTAGCACCGGGCGGCCTGGTGCAGCACCCGGAACAGCTCGAACTCCTGGGCGAGCGTCTCCGGCAGCCCGTGCTGCCGCTGGAACGCCGCGTAGAGCGCCTCCGGCGTGCCGCCGTCGCGGCCGGCCTCCGACTCGATGCGGGTAATCACCGCCCGCTCGGCGTCGTCGTCGACGGCACGATACGCGTTGTAGGCGATCTCGCGCTTTCCGTCCGGGGTCTCGCCGAGCAGCAGGCGCCCCATGAACGCGCCGAGCGGCAGTGTCTCGAGCACGGTCGTCTCGCGGCGGTTGCGCTTCAGCAGGATCACGCTCGAGAGCGGCGTCGGCTCCATCGGATTCGTGACTACGCGCGACGGGGGCAGAATGCGCGTGATGTCGAGCATCGCGCGGCTGTTGTCGAAGGCGATCATCCGGGCGAGCAGGCGCTTGAGGTCCTCGCGCGGCATCGCGCCGAGGTGGGTCGCGGCCTCCCGCGCGTACTGGTCGTCCCCACCCGTCACGGCGAGGATGTCGTCCACCAGCGCGTCGAGCTCCGCGGCGTGGTCGTCCAGAAACGCCGCAGTCACGTCCGGGACGTTTTCGAGCGTCGACCGCAACATCTCGTGCGCGGAGAGCGGAAAGCTGCCGACGAGGTTGGTCCGCAGGTAGAAGATCTTCTCGCTGGTGTAGGCGTACGCCTCGGGCGTCTGGGAGAGGTCGAGGTCGGCCAGCGGCACGGTCCGCTCGGCGTTGCGAAGGTCGAGCCCGCGCACCTGCGCGGAGGCGTTTCGGTGCTCCTCGATCCACCGGAAAACCCGGTAGCCGCGCACCGGCGCGCCCTGCGCCGGCAGCACCTCGAGCGGGGCGAGCCGGTCGCCCGCGCGGGTGGCGTACGCGTAGCGCACATACACCCAGTCGTCCGAGTGGAACCGCGTATCCGGATACACCGCCTGCAGGCCGTACGAGGACGTGGATTTGCCTGTCCCGGTGGGCGCGATGTACAGAACGCCCCGGCCGCCCTTCTCGACGCAGGCGCCGTGGATGCTGTGAATTCCCCAGTCTTCCGCGAGCACGCGGCCGACGGCGCCGAGAACCCACGATTTGAGCTGGCCGTAGTACGATGTGTTGAAGAACACCACCGTACTCGTGCGCCGGCTGTAGTACGCGGCCTCCTGCTGGTCGGCGACGCGCCCGAGCGCATACACGGTCACCTGCGGCTTGACCGGGGCGTCCAACCCGGTCTGGGCCCGCCACTCCTCCGGGCTGTACCAGTTGGTGTGCCAGAAGGTCGAGAGGTGCGGTGAGTTGGTGATCGCGCGGACGCGCACGCCGTGGATAACAACGTCCTGCAGGGTCAGCGGCTCTTTGCCGGCGTGCCGGACGATGTGCTCGACCGCCGCGGACACCAGCTCGTCGCGCCGGCCCTCGATCCGGTCGATGGTCTTATCGTGCACGGCCGTGCGGCCCTTGGTCCGCGTGGTCGTGTTCCGGGCGCCGATGGCCGAGCCGGGCCACTCTGGGACCTTGGGATCAGGAGCCGGGGGAAAGGTAAACGGGTCCAGCGGTGGTCCTCCTCCAAACGACTCTTGCGCGGGTGTCGCGGCCCGCGCGGCAGGATTCGTCACTTCGGTCCGGCCTTCGGACCCCCCTTCTGCGGCGGTCCGGCGTCGTTACGCAGTCGTGACGCCGCCGTGACGGTCGCCAAACCCTCGGCGCTGAGAATGTGCGCAGAGGGCCGCGGCGGCGGCCGCTGGAGGGAAGGCGTCGGGCGTGGAGAAGCGACACCGGCTCCCGGTGCGGCCCGGATGTGGAGGCGGAGGGAATGGCGGTCAAGTCCGACTGGCAGTCTGAGAGTCCAGGCAGGGCCAAGACCGGCGGCCGGATTCTGGTTGTGGACGACGAGCCGCACATCGTCGAACTCGTGCGGTACAACCTCAGCCAGGAGGGATTTGCCGTGGACGTCGCCTACGACGGCCACGACGCGCTCGAGAAAGCCCGAGCCGTCCCCCCCGACCTCGTGATCCTCGACCTCATGCTGCCGTACGTCGACGGTCTCGAAGTCTGCCGGCATCTGCGCCGCCAGACGTCCGTGCCGATTCTCATGCTGACCGCGAAGGACGGCGAACGCGATCGCGTACTCGGCCTCGAGTCCGGCGCCGACGATTACGTGACGAAGCCGTTCAGTCCCCGTGAGCTCGTCGCGCGCGTCCGGGCAATTCTCCGCCGTACCGGGCGCGACGACGTTCGCGGCGCGGACGCGCCGCTGGTCGCGGGACGCCTGGCGCTCAACGCACTGACGCACGAGGTGCAGCTCGGGGACCGGGCGATCGAGCTAACGGCCAAAGAATTCGACCTCCTGCGCCTGCTGATGAGCCATCCCAACCAGGTCTTCACGCGGGACTTTCTACTGGAACACATCTGGGGCTACGAGTACTTCGGCAGCACCCGCACCGTCGACATGCACATCAGCCGGCTCCGGGAGAAGATCGAGGACGACCCAAACACGCCGACGTTCATCGTCACGGTCCGCGGCGTCGGCTACAAGCTCAAGCGCGACGGAGCAGGAGGCGCGAATTCGCCGGAGGTCCCGCGGGAAGGCCGCGAAGGCGGCGCGGATCGGGGATGAAGTTCGGCAGCCTCCGCTGGAAGCTCACCGCGAGCCACCTCCTGCTCGTGGTGTTTTCGCTGGCGCTCGCCGCGGCGTACCTCGTCCCCGCCCTCGTACAGCTGCAGACCGAGATGTACGCGCGCGCCGTGCTGAGCCAGGCGCGCATGGCCGCGATCATGCTCCAGCGCTACCAGGCCGACGACGCGACCCTCACGCTCTCGCAGCTCGATCAACTGGCGAACCGGCTCGCGTGGCGCGACGAGGTCTACGTGGGCGTCAAGGACGCGGCCGGACAGCCGCCGGCGACGAGCCGCTGGGCGGCTCAGGGGGGACCGGTCCCTCGGGAGGTCGCGGCCGCGCTGCGCCGCGATCCGATGCCGATCGACGTCCGGTACGATCCGGTGCTGCACGAAACGCGGATGTTCGCGGCCTCACCGCTCGTCTCCGGCGGCCGCGTGACCGGCGTGGTTCAGGTCAGCGTGCCGCAGCTCTGGGTCCAGAACGTGCTGAACCGCGTCTGGGGCGCGCTCGGAACGGCGCTGCTGCTCGGGGCGGCGGCCGCCTGGCTGCTCGGCGCGTGGCGCGCCCGCGCGCTGTCAGCGCCCGTGCAAGACCTCGCGCGCACAGCCGAGCGCATCTCGGCGGGCGATCTGACGAGCCGGGCCACCATTCGCAGCCGGGATGAGATCGGCCACCTCGCCGCCTCGTTCAACGTGATGGCGGAGCAGCTGCGCCAAAAACTGGACGCCCTCACCGACGAGCGCGGCAAGATCGAGGCAATCGTGAGCTCGATGAGCGACGCCGTGGTGGCAACCGATCCCGGGGGCCGGCTCCTGCTCCTGAACGGCGCCGCGCGTGACCTGCTGGGCCTGCGGCCCGACGACGTCGGCCGCCCGGCGCAGGACGCGCTCGGCGACCACGCGGTGTCGCGCGCGCTCGACCGCACGGCGC
>DATEGA010000195.1:0-20350 GCA_035280345.1 bacterium
GTCCGGTACGTCGCGTCCGCCTGACGCGGCGCGGCCCCGGGGGTCGTTGGGCGCGGGCCGGCGGCGGCACGGTGCCGCGGATCCCGTTCTTGCCGGGCGCGATGATCTCGTTTGGGTCAAGCGCGCGCTTGATCTGCCCGCACACCTGCTGAAAGACCGGGTCCAGGCGCCGCATTGTGTGGTCCATGAACGCGACGTTGGTCCGGTAGGGCAGATAGCCCCCGTCGCAAAACGCGTCCGTCAGTTCGCGATAACAGGTCATCGCGCGCGGCATCTCGTCCGGCTGTTTGTGCAGCAGCATCATCACGTGGTGCTGGTCGCGCGATGCCGCGATGAATTCCCCGATATAGTCGAAGCCGTGTTTCCAGAAGATCGGCCGGGCGATTTCCATGTGCTTGCGCGCTTCCTCGCCGAAGAGCGGCACGACCGGGGCGACGAACGCGTTGCCGCCGCCCCGCCACGAGAGGCGGCTGTACTCGATCATCGACGGCACGCCGGTCATGTTGCGCACCTTGTGATCCCAGTAGGGGCTCTCGCGGGCCTGGTCGACGTCGAGCAGCGTCGCCTGGGGCAGGTCGGCCGCGGCGCGCCGCCGCACCGTCTCCGCCAGTTCGTCGACGACGGCCGGTGCGCCGTACAGGCAGCCCGCGATGTTCCAGACGCCGAGCATTCGCGCGCGCGCCTGTTCCCGGATCCAGTCCTCCGGCACAGGCCGGGTCCCACCGGTCAGGTGGCGCGGGTATTCGGCCTCCGCCGCCAGGGCGAGCAGCGCGTGCGCGACCACCACCGCGCTCGGCAGCAGGTGCGACACCTTGAGCGGCCGCAGAAAATCCATGATCGCGACGATGTCGTCTTCGCTGCCGCAGGTCATGAGAATCGGACGGTAGGCCGGCGGCTCCGGCATCAGCCAGATGCCGAGCCGCGTCACGATCCCGTAGTTGCTGGCCGTGAACAGGCCGTCAAGATAGGGCCCGTAGCCCCACTTGAAGATATGCCACGTACGCGAGCCCGGAAGCGCCCCGGACCCCGTCCGCAGCAGCCGTCCGTCCGGCAGCACCACCTCCATGCCGCACGAGAACAGGAAGTGTTCGCCGTAGGGGGTGTAGCCCACGCCGCGCTCGACGGTGTTGCCGAGCGGGCCCGCGCCGGGTGCGGTGGCCGGCGGATCGAGCCACAGCGGCAGGTTGTTGTCGCGAAGGTGCTTGTACAGCTGCGCGTAGGTGACCCCGGGCTCGACGACCGCGTACGCCAGTTTGTCATTGACTTCGAGGATCCGGTTCATCCGGCCGAGGTCCAGCACGACGTTGCCCGGCTCGACCGCCATCATGCGGCCGTAGGCGATGTTCTTCCCGGTGCTCGCCGGCCAGAGCGGGATTCGGAAGCGATTCGCCACGCGGACGACGCGCTGGACTTCGGCGACGGAGCCAGGCCGCACGACCGCGGACGGCCAGATAGGCGGCACCATGATGACGTCGTGGGCGTAGGGCACAAGCTCGGCCGGCGAGATCGAGACGTTGCGGTCGCCGACGATCGCCGTGAACTCGCGAAGCGCTCGCGAGAAGGTTTTCTCGTCGATGCCCTTCGGTCGCTGCGTCCGACGTCCGTTCGATTCGGCCGCCACCGCGTCACCGTCCGCCGCCGGCGCCGTCCCGCGCAGCGGAACGGCATCCCTCGTGCCGGAACCAGAATAATTTCGAGTTACGCGCGGTTTCGTGCAAACCCTCCCCGGGCGCGGCCGGGCGATCGGCGGGCGCGGCGATTCACCGGCGGCGAAAATGGGCACAGATTAGTTAGCACAGTGTCACGCAGCCGTACTCGGAGGCGTCCTATGCGATACCTTGTCGTCGCGTGTGTGTTGGCGGCGCTCGTCGGCACTACCGCGACAGTCTTGGCGGAGCCGAACGGGGATCTGCCGGTCTCGGGGGCGGTGGCGCTTAACGGGGCGATCAACGGCACGACCACGATCGGTGGGGTCACCGGGACGATGACGTCGAGCGGCGGGGGTTGGACCTTTACCGTCGGCGGGGCGACGTTCGCCGGCGGAACTTACGCATGCTCAGGCGGTTCATGCAGCTACACCGGCACCGTCTCGGGGTCCACGCGGATCCTCAACTTTACCACCAACGGTCCCGCGGGCACGGTGAGCCTTGCGACCGGGTTCCGCACGCACGGCGCCTGGGTGTCCACGGTTGCGCATTTTGGCGCCGCCACCCGGTCCGCTCTCACGAGACTCGGAACGAATGCCGGTCGCTTCGTGTCAGGCGCCGCGCGGGATCCGGCGGGCGGCCATTCCCGCAGTCTGGGCGGAAGTCATGATTCAGGCGGGCTTCGTGCCGCCGGGCTTGGCGCCGGAGCCGTTGGCAACGGTCGCGCCGTCGCCGCGGGCCTGGATCTCAGCAGCGGCCGCGGCGACGGCGGCCGGGGCGATAAACGTTAGAGCGGAAGCCGTCTAGTTTGTAAAAGACCCGACGGCGATCACCCCCTCACCATCAGTTCCAGCCGATAGGGTCCCTGGAGCGAGGCCGGCAAAGGACTTAAGAGAGATAATGATGTAGTTCTATCCACTGAACTAATATTCGTATAGCCGAACACAAGGAGATCGCCAGTGTCCGACACTGCTGTCGGCGTGGGGCCACCGACTGTGCCGGCGGTGGCGCGGGCGGCGGGTATCCTTCGCATCCTCGCCGGCCGCCGCGAAGCCAGCCTGACCGATCTTGCGCGCGAGGTCGGCATCTACAAGAGCACCGCGCACGGCATTCTCGGAACGCTCAGCGCCTTTGGGCTCGTTGAGCGCGACCCTGCTACTCGGCGCTACCGGCTCGGCGCGGCGCTCGTCACCCTCGGCCGGGCGGCGCGCGATGCCGGGGATCTTGGCGCGCTGGCCGGGACCCATCTGGTGCAATTGAGCCGGCTCTGCGGCGAGACCGCCGCTCTGCATATACCGGACGGCGAGGGCTCCGTGATCGTCGCGAGCGAGGAGTCTTCGCAACCCCTCAAGGTCTCGGCGCCGGTGGGTTTTCGCATGCCGCCGTACGCCGGCGCCGTCGCAAAAGTCCTCGAAGCGTGGGACGCCGCGCCGCGCCCGCTGCCCGCGGCGCTGCCGGCCTATACGCTCCGGTCCATCACTCAGCCGGACCGGTGGCGCCGCGAACTGGACAAGGTGCGGCGCGCCGGATTCGCACTCGACGACATGGAGTTTCAGGACGGCATCCGCGCCGCGTCGGTGCCGGTGGTGCTCGAGGAGTCGGGTGGCCACGAGTTGATCGCCGCATACTCGATCATCGCGGCCGCCTCGCGAGTGTCGATCGCGACCCTTCGGGAATGGATGCCGGCCCTCGCGGCCTCCGCGGAGGCGCTCGCCGGCGCGGTGCGCCGGTCGCGAACCTTCGGACAGGAGGGGCAGGGGGCATGAAGACGGCTCTGGCGCTTCGTGTGAACGGCGAGACACGCGACCTCATCGCCCCCGTGCACAAGACGCTCCTCGAGGTATTGCGTGAAGATCTCGGGCTGACCGGCACCAAACACGGCTGTGAGCTCGGGGAGTGCGGCACCTGCACGGTGCTCGTCGACGGCGAGCCGGTGTTGAGCTGCCTCACGCTCCCGGTCGACGTGCAGGACAGCGAGATCACGACGATCGAGGACGTCGCCTCGTCCACAGGGCCGCATCCCCTGCAGGCGGCGTTCGCCGAGCTCGGTGCCGCCCAGTGCGGGTACTGCACTCCCGGCATCCTGCTGGCGGCGAAAGCGCTCCTCGATCGCAACCCGTCGCCCTCCCGCGAGGAAACCGCCTCGTGGCTCGCCGGCAACCTGTGCCGCTGTACGGGCTACTTGAAGATCCTCGAGGCGGTCGAGCTGGCCGCCCAACGCATGCGCGAGGGAGGGACGCGGTGATGAGCGGCAACGGCAAGCTCCGGATCATCGGCCGCGCCTGGCAAAGGGTAGACGGTCTCGGCAAAACGACCGGCCAGACCGTCTACGCGGACGATCTTGTCCTGCCGCGCATGCTCCACGGCCGCATGCTGCGAAGCCACCTGCCGCACGCGCGGATCCGCCGGATCGACGTGGGCCGCGCGCGCGCGATGCCCGGCGTCCACGCCGTGATTACGGGCGACGATCTCCCGATCAAGTTCGGCATCATGCCGAGCAGTCAGGACGAGGAGACGCTGTGCCGGGACAAAGTCCGCTACGTCGGCGATCCGATCGCCGCGGTCGCCGCGGTGGACGAGGAGACCGCGGAGCGGGCATGCGAGGCGATCGACGTAGAGTACGAACCGCTCACACCGGTCATGTCGATCGAGGAGGCCGCGGCCGCCGGCGGCGCCCGTGTGCAAGAGTACGGCGACGGCCCGGGTCCCAACGTCCACAAGAACGTCTCGCTCGAGTTCGGTGACATGGCGGCGGGGTTCGCCGCGGCGGAGCACGTCCGCGAAGACGTGTTTTTCTTCCAAGGGAACACCCATCTGCCGATGGAGCAGCACAGCGCGGTCGGCCAGCGCGACGCGGCCGGACGGGTCACCTTGTGGACCTCGTCGCAGACGCCGCACTACGTCCACCGGGCGCTCAGCAAGGTGCTCGAGCTGCCGATGAGCGCGATTCGCGTCATCGCCACGCCCGTCGGCGGGGGCTTCGGGGGCAAGAGTGATCCGTTCAGCCACGAGATCTGCGCGGCCAAGCTGGCCCTCGTGACCGGGCGGCCGGTGAAGATCACGCTCACGCGCGAGGAGGTGTTTTACGCGCACCGCGGCCGTCATCCGGTGCTGATGTGGATCCGCACCGGCGTCCGGCGCGACGGCCGGATCACCGCCTGCCACATCCGCACCTTCCTCGATGGCGGCGCTTACGGATCGTACGGGATCGCGACGACGTACTACACCGGCGCGTTGCAGACCGTGACGTATCGCATCCCCGCGTACAAGTTCGAAGGGGCGCGGTTTTGGACGAACAAGCCGCCGTGCGGTCCGAAGCGCGGCCACGGCACGCCGCAGCCGCGGTTCGGCATCGAGCTGCAGCTGGACAAGCTGGCCGAGGATCTTGGGATGGATCCCGCGGCGATCCGGTTCGTCAACGCCACCGTGCCGTTTACGCGGACGGTGAACCACCTGCGGATCACCAGCAACGGGCTGCGTGAGTGTATCGAGCGCGTCGTCGCGGCGAGCGGATTTCGTGAAAAGCACGGCCGCCTCCCGGCCGGACGGGGCATCGGCCTCGCCATCAGTACGTACCTGAGCGGCGCGGGTCTGCCGATCTACTGGAACGACATGCCGCACAGCGAGGTGCAGTTGCGCGTCGACCGCGGCGGCGGGGTAACGCTGTACTGCGGGGCGATCGACATCGGGCAGGGCAGCGACTCGGTGCTGGCCGGCGTCGCCGCGGAGGTGCTGGGGCTCGACCCGCACGAGATCAGCCTTGTCACCGCGGACACCGATCTAACCCCGATCGACTTAGGCTCCTACAGCAGCCGCGTGACGTTCATGGCGGGCAACGCCGCGCTGGCGGCGGCGACGAAGGCACGCGACCTCCTCGTGGCGGCGGCATCGGAACACCTGGAGATCGAGCGGGATCAGCTCGTCGCCGGCGACCACCGCATCCACGCGGCGGCCGACCCGTCCCGCGGCATGTCCTTCGCCGACGCCGCGGCGCTTGCAGAGGCTATGTTCGGCACGCTCACGACGGTGGGTTCCTACCGGCCGCCGCGGCTCGCGGGCCCCTTCAAGGGGTCCGGCGTCGGACCGTCGCCCGCCTACTCGTTTTCGGCCGCGGCCGTCGAGGTGCGCGTCGACCAGGAGACCGGTGACGTGCGGGTGGAGCGCATATGGATCGCGCACGACATCGGCCGCGCGATCAACCAGACACTCGTGATCGGGCAGATCGAGGGCAGCGTGTACATGGCCCTCGGTGAAGCGTTGATGGAGGAGCAGATCTTCCGCAAGGGCCTGCACAAGATACCGTCGATGCTCGAGTACAAGAGTCCGACCTTTCTCGAGATGCCGCCGGTCGAGACGATCCTCGTCGAGACCGACGATCCCGAAGGCCCCTTCGGCGCGAAGGAGGCCGGGCAGGGGCCGCTGCTGCCCGTAATCCCGGCGGTGGCGAACGCGGTATACGATGCCGTCGGCGTTCGGGTCGACGAGATTCCGATCTCGCCCGACAAGGTGCTGGCCGCGCTGGAACGGCGTGCGAAGGGTGCGCCACCGCGGATTGGCCCGCGGGGCGTTCCCCCGTTTGCTTTCCGGGAAGCACTCATCGTCGAGCCGCCCGCCGGGTGGGACGTCCCCTGGCGGCGCGAGGCCGAGCCCGCGGCGGGCGGCGGGGAGGGGCGCTGATGCTGCGCCTTCCTCCGTTCACGTACCTTGCGCCGCGGACGCTCGAAAAGGCGGTCGGCTTCCTCTGGGAGACCGCGCCGGACGGAATGGCCGTCGCGGGCGGAACGGACCTCTACCCGAATATGAAGCGCCGCCAATTCGAGCCGAAGACGCTGATCGGGCTGCGCGGCATCCCCGAACTTCGCCGGGTCGCAGGCGACCCCGGCCGCGGCATGACCGTCGGCGCCTGCGTGACGCTGACCCAACTCGCGGCCGTCCCGGCGGTCGGGGAGCGGTACCGCGCCTTGGCACTGGCGGCCGGATCGGTGAGCACACCGCCGCTGCGCAATATGGGAACGATCGGCGGCAACCTCTGCTTGGACACGCGGTGCAACTATTACAACCAGACGTACCACTGGCGCAAGTCGATCGGGTTCTGTATGAAGAAGGACGGCGACATCTGCCTCGTCGCGCCCGGCAGCCCGCGGTGTTGGGCCGTCTCCTCGACCGACACCGCTCCCGCCGTCATCGCGCTCGGTGCGCAGCTCCGGCTCGTCGGACCGGCCGGCGAGCGCACCGTCCCGGCCGCGGCATTCTACCGCGACGACGGGATGCAGTACCTCGCCAAAGCACCGGACGAGCTGCTGGTCGAGGTGCTGCTGCCGCCCGCCGACGGCTGGCGGTCGACCTATTGGAAGCTGCGACGCCGCGGTTCGTTTGACTTTCCGATCCTCGGCGTAGCCGCGGCGATCCGAATGGAGCCGGACGGGCGCATCGCCGAGGCGCGGCTTGTGCTCACCGGAGTCGCGTCGCACCCGGTGGAGGCACCGCAGGCCGCGTCCCTGCTGCGCGGTCAGCGTCCGACCGCGGAACTCCTCGCGCAGGCGGCGCAGGCGGCGTCCCAGCCGTCGCGGCCGCTCGACAACACCGATCTGACGATCGGGTACCGAAAGAAGATGACCCGGGTCTACGTGGAGCGGGCGCTGCGTGAGCTCACCGACTTGCCGTACGAGGGCGCGCCCGGCGGCCGCGGCCCCCACTGATCTAGTATTCCGGCGGCGCGTAGACGTTCACGGTGACGAGCGGCTCGTTGCCGGTGTTGCGGATCTCGTGGCGCTCGCCGGCCTCGATCAGGAGCAGTCCGCCGGCTTCGACCCCGACCGTGCGGCGTTCCACGATCGCTTCACCCCGGCCCGAAATGACGTAGAGCCATTGGTCGGCGTCCATGTGGACGTTGTCGTCTCCACCGGTGGATTGCCCTGGTTTGAGCACCATGGTGGCGGCCTGCGACCGGGGCGTGCCGGCCACGACGTTGAAGAACCCGCGCGCCTCGTCCGCTTGAACCGTTTTCATGCCCGTGTCACCTGCCCCATAAGACGTCAATCCTGCATCTTTTCTGCGGGCGGCTGCATCGTGCGTCCCAACGAGGCCAGCTTCGGTCCGCTGTCGAATGGAGCCGTGGCCGGGCCTACGGGCGCGGTACGGAGGTGGCGCGTTGGATCGCGGCCTGCGGACGCCGCTGTGCGATCTTCTCCGCATTGACTATCCGATCATTCAGTCGGGCATGGGGGGCGTCGCGGGCCCGGACCTCGTCGCCGAGGTGTCGCGCGCCGGCGGGCTCGGCATCCTCGCCGGCCTCAACGTGCCGCCGGAGGAGCTGCGGCGGCGCATCCGCCGGGTCCGCGAGCTGACGGACCGGGCGTTCGGCGTGAATCTCTGGCTTCACACCGAACTGCGGCCGCCGATCGATCCTGCCGCCATCCCGGCCGAGACCGTCGGTGCGGTGCAGGGCGCGCTGAATCGGTTCCGCGAGCGCCTCGGCTTGCCGGCGAAGCAGGCCCGTCCGGCGCGCCCGCCGGATCTGATCGACGCGCAGTTCGAAACGATCCTCGGAGAACGCGTGCCGGTGTGGAGCATCGGCCTCGGCGACCCGGGTCCGGCGATGATACAACGCTGCCGCGAGCGTGGCGTCACCGTCATGGCGATGGCCGCGCGCCTGGACGACGCCAAGGCGCTCGCGCTGTCCGGGGTCGACGTGATCGTCGCGCAGGGCAGCGAGGCGGGCGGACACCGCTCGACGTGGGTCAAGACCCGCACGGCGGAGGAGGCGGGCGTGGGCCTCGTCGCGCTGGTGCCGCAGGTTGTCGATGCCGTCTCCGTTCCCGTGGTGGCCTCCGGTGGAATCGTGGACGGCCGCGGCCTCGTCGCCGCGCTCGTGCTCGGGGCACAGGGCGTCTTGCTCGGCACGCGGTTTGTGGCGACTCGCGAATCGTCCGCGCCGGAGTTCTACAAGCGGGCGCTGCTCGATCGCGACGCAAGCGCAACGGTGGTGACGGACACCTTCACGGGGCTGTACGCCCGCGCCATCGGAAACCGATACGTCGACGAGTATCGGGCTTCTGGAGCGCCGGTGCTGCCAGGCCTCACGCAGCGCGCGACCGCGCAAGACGTGTACGACGCTTCGGCGGCACGCGGTACCGGGGACTACTATCCGATGTGGGCCGGACAGAGCGTCGGCCTGATTCACGACCTGCCGGGCGCCGGCGACGTTGTCCGCAGTATCGCCGAAGAGGCCCGAGCCGTGCTGGCCGGCGTTCGCGAACGGGCGCAGCAGTGAGCGCCGGACGCAATACCGCCGCGGCAGTGGAGCTCCTCCGTTAACGTGGCGAAGTCCACGCGTCTTTCCGACGACCGTCCGTCGCCCCGCGACGCACTGGCGGCCGGGATCCTCCCCGAGCGCCTTCTGAAGCTGCTCTACTACATGCGCCTGCAGCGTGCGGTTGAAGACCGCGGCGTCAAGCTCTACTACCAGGGGCGGATCCCGGGCGCCTACTTCACCGGGTGGGGCCACGAGGCGATCGCCGTCGGCGCCGCCGCAGCCCTCGGTCCCGACGACCTGCTGGCGCCGATGCACCGGGACCTCGCCGCGTACATCATGCGCGGGATGACAGTGGGGGAGGTCTTCGCGCAGTTTCTCGACCGGGAAGGCGGGCCGACACGTGGCCGCGACGGGAACGTCCACATGGGCGACCCCCGGCGCGGCATTCTACCGTTCATCAGCCACATGGCGGCCTCGGTTCCGGTCGCGGCGGGTATGGCGCTCGCGTGCCGGCAGCGTGGAGAAGCGCGCGTCGTGCTAACGTTCTTCGGCGACGGCGCGACGAGCACGGGGGCGTGGCACGAGGGCGTCAACTTCGCGGCGGTGTTTCGTCTGCCGCTCGTGCTTGTGCTCGAGAACAACCAGTACGCATACTCCACGCCGCTCGACCATCAGACCGCGGCGCGGGCGTTCGTGGACAAGGCCGCCGGGTACGGCATTCCCGGCGTCGCGGTGGACGGCAACGACGTGCTCGCGGTCTACGACGCGGCGGCGGCGGCGGTGGCGCTCGCCCGCGGCGGTGGGGGCCCGACGCTGATCGAATGCCGGACGCTGCGCGTCCGCGGGCACAGCGAGGCCGACAAGTTCTCGTATGTGCCCAAGGCGCTGCTCGACGAGTGGACCGCCCGGGATCCGATTCCCCACTTCGAGCGCCGGCTGCGGACGGCGGGAGTGCTCACCGATGCGATCGACGAGGCGATGGGCGCCCGCATCGCCGGAGAAGTCGAGGACGGGCTCGCATGGGCCGAGGCCAGCCCGGAACCCGATCCGCGGACCGTCGCGGACGGCGTGTACGCCGCAGAATGACGGCGCTCGGGGAGCCGCCGTGCCGCACCTAACCTATCTCGAGGCAATTCGCGACGGCCTCCGCGAGGAGATGCGGCGCGACCCCCGCGTGTTCGTGCTCGGCGAAGACATCGGCGTCTACGGCGGCGCCTTCAAGATCACGGAAGGCCTCCTCGACGAGTTCGGGCCGTGGCGCGTCATCGACGCACCGCTCGCCGAGACGGCAAACGTCGGCGCCGGGATCGGCGCCGCGGTAATGGGCATGCGGCCGGTGATCGAGATGCAGTTCGCCGACTTCGTGACCGACGCGTTCACCCAGGTCGTCAACATGGCGGCGAAATACCACTGGCGCACCCGGACGCCGCTGCCGCTCGTGCTGCGTATGCCGTACGGGGGCGACGTCAAGGGCGGGCCGTTTCACTCCCAATGCATGGAAGCGTGGTTCGTTCATACGCCCGGCCTGAAGGTCGTCGCCCCGGCGTCCGCGGAGGACGCGAAGGGGTTGCTGCTCGCCGCGATCCGCGACCCGAACCCCGTCCTGTACTTCGAGCACAAGCACCTGTACCGGCTGCGGCGCGAAGAGGTTCCGGCGGGCGAGTTCGTGACGCCGATCGGACGCGCGCGGCCGGTCCGGGAGGGGACCGCGTTGTCGATCGTCTCGTACGGATGGATGCTGCACAAATGCCTCGAGGCCGCGGACCTCGCCGCGGCGGACGGGATCGCCGCGGATGTGCTGGACCTGCGGACCCTCGCGCCGCTCGACCGCGAGGCGATTCTCGGCTCCGTCCGCAAGACGGGGAAGGCCTTGATCGTGCACGAGGCATCGCGGACGGGCGGCGTCGGAGGCGAGATCGCGGCGCTGATCGCGGAAGAAGCCTTCGACTCCCTTGACGGGCCCGTCACGCGTCTCGCCGGTGAAGACGCACCCGTTCCCCACAACCCGGGACTCGAGGCGGCCTTTCAGCCTACCGTACAGGAAATCGCGGACGCGATTCGCCGGCTCGCCGCCTACTAGTCCCTCCGCCGTTCTTAGAAATCCGCGTTAGGGTCTACCCCGTCACTTGCGGACGTCGCTCGCCGCGCGGGGCTCCAGGATCTGCCCGCCCGTGACGGTAAGGACCGGCACGAGCCGCCGGCGGCCCGTCATCGTTCGCCCGGTGACGTCCAGATATTCAAAGGCGCCTGTTCGGTCGTGGAGCACTGTGACGTCCGCCGGCGAGCCGGGCCGGAGGGTACCGAGGTCGGGCCGGCCGATCGCGCGCGCCGGCGCGACGGTCGCGGCGGCGATGACGCGGTCGAGCGGCATCCCGAGGCTCAGCAGCTTGGACATCGTCGTCGGCAGATCGTACGCCGGGCCGTTGATGCACAGGGCATGGACGTCGCTGCTGATCACGTCGGGCAGGAAGCCTTGCGCCAGGCACGCCTCGGCGCTTTCGAACGAGAAGCTTCCCATCCCGTGGCCGATGTCAATGACGACGCCGCGCTCGCGCGCCTCCCACAACTCCGGCAGGATTCGGCCCGTCACGCCCGGGTCGACCGTTGGGCCGTTCGGGAACGGCCGGAACGCGTGGGTGAGAATGTCGCCTTTCCTGAGAAGCGGCAGCACTTCGCGCCGGGTCGGCGGCGGGTTGTCGGTGTGCACCATCATCCGCACACCGAGCGCCTCTGCGGCCTGCAAGGTATGGTGCAGCGGCGGCAACCCCTGGCCCTCGCCGGCGATCAGGCCAAGCCGGACTTTCATCCCGAGGACGAGGTCCCGATGCTCGCGGCCGGCGTCCACCGCCTCTTGCACGTTGAGCAGCCGCATGTCGATCGATTCACCGACCATGACCCGCCGCGAGAACGCGAAGATGCCGGCGAAACTGATGTTGAGGAAGGGCAGGATGCGTACGCGTGAGCGCTCGATGAGGTGCCGGCGGAATCCCGCGAAGTTGCCGGGCCCGCTACTGCCCGCGTCGACATGGGTGGTCACGCCGGACGACGCCGAGAGGGCGTCTGGATCGACGCCGAGGGACGTGCCGCCCCAATACACGTGGGTGTGCAGGTCGATCAAACCGGGGGTGACCAGCCGCCCACTCACGTCGACGGCGCGTGCCGCGCGGTCCCGGGGAAGCGAGAGGCCCACCGCGGCGATCTTGTCCCCGGCGATCGCCACATCCGCCGTGCGGGGGCCGGCGGCGTCGCCGCCGGCCGACGGATCGAGCACGGTGCCGCCGGTCAACAGCAGATCGTAATCAGGCATGCGGGTCCCGTCCTATCCGGGGACCGGGCCCTCTGAGGCCCGGCCGCCCGCGGCGGGTACGCCCGCGGTAGAGGTGGCGCCTTCTTCCAGATACCGCCGCGACAGGCGCACGTAGGCCGGGCCGGCGCGGGCGATCCACTGCGCCGCCACGCCCTCGAGCGGTTTGCGGACGCGGCACGGGGATCCGGCCGCGAGCGTGCGGGCTGGGATCTTCGTGCCGTCGGTCACGACGCTGCCGGCGCCGATCAACGCTTCCTCGCCGACCACGGCCTCATGCAGGACAACAGCGTTCATGCCGACCAAGGCGCCGCGCTCGACCGTGCAGCCTTCCAGGACCGCGCCGTGGCCGATCGTGACGTCGTCGCCGATTACGGTCGCGATCCGGTCGGTGGTGTGCAGCACCGCGTTGTCCTGCACGCTCGACCGCGCGCCGATCTCGATCCGCCCAACGTCGCCGCGCAGCACCGCGCCGAACCAGACGCTGGCTTCGTCCCCGACGGTGACGTCACCGATGATCGTGGCGGTCGGCGCGATGAAGGCGCTCGGGGCGATGCGCGGCGTGCGTCCGCGGAACGGGAGGATCATCGAAAACCTCCTATCACACACGAGCTTCGGCACTCCGCTTCGCGGGCGCGCGCGGCCCGGCCTGCCCCGGGGCGGAGGAGACCCTCTCGCGGTACGCGAAACCGACCGCGCCATGGCGCGGTCGCTCGACATCCCCGACGCGTTCAATGTCACGACGGCGTTCGTCGATCACAACCTCGAAGCGGGCCGCGGCGACGCCGTGGCGATCCACGCCGGCGACCGCCGCATCTCGTATGGTGAGCTGGCTGGTCAGATCAACCGGGCCGGCCACGCGTTGCGCGGGCTCGGTGTCCGTCCGGAGGAGCGGGTCTTTCTGCTGCTGCTCGATTCTCCGGAATTTGTCCAACTATTCTGGGGCGCGATGCGGATCGGCGCGGTGCCGGTTCCGACGAACACGGCGCTGCGGCCCCACGACTACGCGTACATGCTGCGCGACAGCCGCGCGCGGACGCTCGTGGTGAGCGCCGACCTGGTCCCGACGATCGGACCCGTACTCGAGCAGGCGCCGGACCTTCGGCACGTGGTTGTGGCGGGGCCGCCGGTGTCCGGCGCACGTCCCGACGAACGCGCGGCCGCTCCGGCGTGGCACGCGCTCGGCGACCTGCTGTTCGCGTCGAGCGATCGGCTCGCGCCGGCCCCGACGCACCGCGACGAACCCGCGTTTTGGCTGTGGAGCAGCGGCAGCACCGGCGCGCCCAAGGGAACCGTTCATCTCCACCACGACATGCTGTGGTGCGCGGAACTCTACGGGCGTGAAGTGCTCGGCATCGAGCCCGGCGACGTGTGTCTGTCGATCGCGAAGCTCTACTTCGCGTACGGGCTCGGCAACGCAGGATATTTTCCGATGCGGGCCGGCGCTTCCACCGTGCTGCACCCCGGCCGCTTCGATCCGGCGGGCTATTTCGGGCTGATCGAACGCTACCGTCCGACACTGTTCTTCGGTGTCCCGACCGCGTACGCCGCGATGCTCGCGGCCGGCGGTCCCGAGTCGCTCGGCGCCGTGCGGCGGTGCGTCTCTGCCGGCGAGCCGCTGCCCGCGGCGATCTTCACCCGATGGCGAGACCGATTCGGGGTGGAGATCCTCGACGGCATCGGGTCTACCGAGGCCTGCCACATCTACCTCAGCAACCGGCCGGGCCGGGTGCGGCCTGGCAGCAGCGGTGAGGTCGTCCCGGGATACGAGGTCCGGATCGTCGACGAGGGCGACCGCGATCTGCCGCCGGGAGAGATCGGCGACCTGCTCGTCAACGGCGAGAGCATCGCCGCCTGCTACTGGAATAAGCACGCGCAGAGCCGGCGGGCGTTCGCAGGCGAATGGTTCCGCAGCGGCGACAAATACTATCGCGACGACGATGGGTACTACTGGTACTGCGGCCGTTCGGACGACATGCTGAAGGTCGGCGGCCAGTGGGTCTCTCCGGCCGAGGTCGAAGGGACCCTGATTGAGCATCCCGCGGTGCTCGAGTGCGGGGTGGTCGGTTGCACGGACGCGGACGAGCTGGTCAAACCGTATGCGTTCGTTGTCCTCAAGGCGGACCGCGCCGCATCCGAGGCGTTGGGCCGCGAGATCCAGGCGTTCGTCCGCGACAAGATTGCGTCGTTCAAGTATCCGCGGTGGATCGAGTTTGTGCCGGAGCTTCCGAAGACAGCGACCGGCAAAATCCAGCGGTTCCGGCTGCGCGAGCGTGTGGCGAAACCGGCTGCCCCCGCGTCACCGTGACGGCCGGCGGCCGGCAGAGGAGGCGATGTCGATGGGAGAGATGATCAGTCTGGACCGCGAAGGCGGCGTCGGGGTGATCTCGCTCCACCGCCCGCCGGCGAACGCCTACAACCCGCAGTTCGCTGACGAACTGCGGGCCGCCGTCGACGGGGCGCGCGACGATCCAGCGATCCGCGCGGTCGTCGTCCGGAGCACCCTGCCGAAGTTCTTCTGCGCCGGTGCGGACGTGAAGTGGTTTGCGTCCTCGACCTTCGAAGAAAAGATCCTGTTCATCACACACATGCACGAGGTGCTGCGCCGCGTTGAGACGACCTCGAAGGTGTTCATCGCGGCCGTCTCCGGCCACTGCCTCGGCGGCGGCATGGAGATCGCGCTCGCGTGTGATCTGCGGTTCGTCGCGGCGGGCGGCTACGGGCTCGGCCAGCCCGAGATCGCGCTCGGCATCATCCCGGGCAACGGCGGCACGCAGCGGCTGCCGCGCCTGATCGGCAAGAGCCGCGCGCTCGACCTGATGGTCACCGGACGCTCGGTCAATCCGGAGGAGGCGCTCGCGCTCGGGCTCGTGGATCGCGTGCTCCCCGCGGACGAGTTGTTCAAGAAGACCGCCGAGTATGCGGACACTTTAGCACGGGGCGCGACCGTCGCGGTCGGCTTGGTCAAGCTGACCGTGAACCGCGGCCTCGAGATGTCGCTCGACGACGGGCTCGCCTACGAGCGCGAAGCGCTGTTCCGGGCGTTTATCAGCGAGGACGGAGTCGAAGGTGTGCGCGCCTTCTCCGAGAAGCGGCCGGCGGAGTTCAAGGGACGCTGATCGCGGGGTCCCGCCGCAGCCCTGCGCCCTTTCGCGCTACCGCGCGGGATGGCGCATGAAGAAGTCGAGGATTGTCGAGGACGCGTCGAGTTGCCGGCTCACCGGGCCGACCCGTGCCGCCGGGAGGAACTGCCGGCCGTTCGGCCATGTGTGGCCGCCGCCGTCGACGGTATACAGTGCGACCTCAGTGCCGGCCGCGCATCCCGAGTAGACGAGTCGCGTCACTCTTGTGCCGTCCGGCACCGCTCTGGACGGCACCGCGGTGGGTTCGGGTCGGCCGGGGCACGCGTCGCGCCGGACCCAAAATGCGACCGAGTCCGGCGTCGAGAGCACCGTCCCGCCCGGTCCGAGTCCCAGGGGTCTCGCGATCGCCCCGCCGCGGTACGGGACCAGCGGGTCGGCCGTGCCGTTGATCTGGAGCACCGAGACGGGGCGCGCCGGCGTACAGGCCGGCACGATGTCCGCCGGCATGTTGGCCGCGACCGGGGCGATCGCCGCGATCCGCGGCGCAAGATCGCAGGCGAGGCGCTCGGCCAAAAGGCCGCCGTTCGAGATTCCGGTGGCGTAGACGCGCGCGGGATCGACCCCGTACCGGCCGGCGAGTGTATCGATTAACTGAGCCACGAAAGCCACGTCGTCGACGGGCGCGGGGATCGTGCGCCGGCCGTCGTTCCAGCGGCGCCTCATCCCGTCGGGGTAGGCAACGATGACGCCCAGGCGGTCCGCCCGCGCGTCGAAGCCGGTGAGGTTTCGCATCCCGGCACCGTTGCCGCCCGCTCCGTGGAACGCCAGCACGAGTGGCATTCGCGGCGTGACGCCGCCCGCCGGGAGATGCAGCAGGAACATTCGGGTGAGGCCGTCGGTGAGGATCGATCCGACGGGGTCGCCGGCCGCCGTCGCGTTCGGCCGCCAAAGTGCCAGGCAGAGCACCAGGGTCAGGCCGGCGATGAGCGCGCGCGTACACTCCGTCATGACCTGCTGAAGCGCCGGAAAGCCGGGATTCGTTTCGTTACCGTGCACGCTCGAACCGGTACTCGGCGACGTCGCACACCGGCTCGTACCCGATGCGCCGGTAGATCCGGTTGGATGTCTCATTGGATAAATCGGTAAACAGCATGCAGAAGCGGCGCCCGCCGTCCAGGAGCCGGCGGCTGAGCGCGGCGACGCACGCCGTGCCGTAGCCGCGGCCCCGAAACTGTGGCGGCGTGTAGACCGGCCCGACCCTGATGCCGTGGCGTGTCGGCCCGGTATATCCTGCGACACAGCGCGGACCGCCGTCGTACCAGAGCACGAAGCCTTCCCCCGCAGTGCCGAGGCGGGTGTTGACCGCGGTTTCGGCCTCCCCGGGCGGCCGGTTGTCTTCGCCGAATGCCTCCGCGCCGAAGGCGCGCAGCCACTCGAGCAGGAGCGGACGCTCGTCCGGCCCGGCCGATCTGAGCGTGCCCCGGACGTGCGGCAGCGGGCGCAGCTCGTCGAGGCGATGGATCCGTTCGCGCAGCGCACGCTGGCTCGGCTCGCCGGTGAGGCCGCGCCAGACCTCGACGAATTCCGCTGCGATCGGATCGGGTCCAGTGACACCCGGCGGGGTCGGGCGCAGCGTCGCGGCATCCTCGGCAAGCGCCCGCACCGCGTCGGGATGCGAGGTTTGGGACAGCACCAGCCGGTACGGCGGCGTCATCATTGCCGCGCCGGCGATCTTGCCGTCTTCGACGGCTGCCGCCAGATACACCCCGGAAACCGGCGCGCCGGTGGTTTCGCGCGCCATCAGCCGCGCGGGAATGCCGAGCAGAAGGTTGTGGCACGCCTCGTCCCGCAGCAGAAATCGTTCGACAGAGTCGAGGAACGCCCGCGCTCCAGGATAGCGAACGGCCTTCAATGGCCGGCGCTCGCGCCGTCGAGTACGCGCGCGACGAACCGGTCGGCGCGCGGGGCCAGGAGGCCGTAGATCCGCCGAAACAGCGCCGCCGCCTCTCGGTCGGGTCGCTGGCACGGCAGCAGCCGGTCGGGCAGCCCCGGGTCGACGAACAGAAACTTGCGGTATCCGTGGACGAGCCGGATTTTTTCCGCGAAGCAGGCGTCGTCCGAGAGCGTGCCCGCGGCGGCGCGCCGTCTGAGCGCCGCCGCCCGCGGGCGTGTCGTCGCGATGAACCGGCGGTAGCGGGCGGCGATCCCGTCGAGGTTCCAGCACCGCTCAACGAGGGCGCGGTCGTCTGAGGGACCGAGGTTGCGCGCCTCGAAGAGCGCCACGGTGCCGTCAAGCCCGCGCGCCGCGATCAACTGGCGGAGCACGCCCGCGAGGTCGCGGGTCGTGGCCCACGTGCTGCGCGAGAGCGGAGCGAGGCCGAGCCAGGTGAGCTCTCTTCGGAGCCGGTCGCGGGCCGCCCGCCGTTCCTCTGGGATCACGTAGGTGAACAGGCGCCAGCGCCCATCCCACGGTTCCGCCGGCCCGTACACCCGGCGCACGCCTTGCTCGAGCCGGAGGGCGCCGGCCGCAGTCAGGGCGTAGAACGCCCGCCGGCCCGCCCGGCGGCGGCGCAGCCATCCGTGGTGTGTCATGCGGGACAAAGCGGCCCGCACGGCGCGCGACGAGAAACCGAGCGGCGCCATCAGGCGGATCAGCGCCGCGGCGCCGATCTCGCCGCCCCGCGGGCGGACGGTGTCGCCCCAGACCGTTACAAGTAGCGAGCGGGCGCCCGCCGTCTGCGTCAAACCGGCCGGTGCGGCACGATGGGTTCCGTTCCGTGCGCGATCGATCATGCCGTGCCTTTCGTGAAACGTCCGCGTGGTATAATAATTATACACGCTATTTACGTCGTTCGTACAAGAACCGGAGCACATCAGCCGCCCCTCCCGCGTGACGCGGCGGGCCGGCCCGGAGGTCGAAGATGGCGGCGCCGACCGACGCGCAATTTGTTGAACGCATCCAGCAGGGCCACATTATCGAAACCCCCGACGAGATGAGCGAGGACTACCGCCGCACGCTCATTCACATCCTCACTGTGTCCGCCGACACCGAGATGATCAGCGCACCGAGCTACTACACAGCGGCGAAGGACTCGCCGTCGATGAACAATCTGATCTCGGCCTTGGCGATCATCCAGGACGAACTCAGCCACGCTCACATCGGTTACCGGATCCTCCAGGATCTCGGCGTCGATACGGAGGCGCTGATCTACGATCGCGCGCCGACCGCCTTCAAGCATCCGTACGCCTTCGACGTACCGCTGCGGTCGTGGGTCGAGTTGATCGTCGCGAACGCGTTCTACGACCGCGCGGGGTTCGTGCTGCTCGGCGACGTCTACCGCCACTGCAGCTACGGGCCATGGCGGCGGGCCCTCGCGAAGGTCGACAAGGAAGAAAATTTCCACCTCCGCCACGGCGAAAACGGGATGCGCCGGCTGGCCGGGGGCGGTCAGCGGGAGGACGTGCAGAAGGCAATCGACTGGATGTTCCCTATGACAGTCGAGTGGTTCGGGCTGCCGGACAGCATGAAGACCCACGGCCGGCAGATTGCCTACAAGCTCAAAGGCAGCACGAACGATCAGCTCCGCCAGCAGTGGCTCGGGACCGCGGTGCCGCTGTGCGAGAGCCTCGGCTTCAAAGTGCCCGCCCACCGCGACGCGGCCACCGGCGCCTACGTGCTCGAGTATCCGCTGCCGGTCGACTTCAACGAGGGCGAGCGCCGCTGGCTGATGGACCGGCCGATCACCTGGGACCAGGTGCTCGGCCGGTGGAAGCGGCGGGGACCCGGCAACGGAATGTTTGTCGAGATGCTGCAGCGCGGCCGGAAGCAGATGCGGTCGCTTGCGGGCGTCCACTAACGATGACGGCGCAGTCGGGCGCGGCCGATAGCTCCCGCGCGGCGGTTACGCCCGCGGAGGTACTCGCCGCGCTGCGGGATGTGACCGACCCGGAATGGCCGGTCAGCATCGTCGACATGGGGCTGGTGTGCGGGGTGGCGGTCGAGGACGGCATCGTGCGCATTACGCTGACCTTCACGTCGACGGCCTGCCCGTGCATGGAGATGATCCGGGACGACGTGCGCGAGCGGTTGCGGCGCCTGCCCGGCGTACGGGAGGTCGCCTTCACCACGACGTGGGATCCGGTCTGGACCAAAGACCGGCTGAGCGAGGCGGCCCGGCAGCAGTTCCGCCGTTGGGGCGTCGCGGTCTGATGCAGACGATCGGCGACGAGCCCGTCTACGAGGTCTTCGCGCGGCGTGTCGAGGGCGAACCGCTCCGCCATGTCGGATCGGTGGCCGCGTCTGGCGACGCGCTCGCGCGCGTCTACGCGCGCAGCATCTACGACGAGGAATCCTGGCTCGAGATGTACGTTGTGCCACGCCGGGCGATTATTGCCGTCGACGACGTCCGCGGTGAGGCGGTCGACGCGCATGCGTGACCGCCGGTGAGTACGCCGCTGCTCGACCGTCCCTCCGCGCTGCCGGCGGCATGCGTCCCGCCGCTCGTCGACCTCGTCACGGCTCTCGCCGACAATAAGCACGCGCTGGGTCTTCGGTACGCCGAGTGGTGCAGCAGCGGCCCGACGATCGAGGCAGGCGTGGCGGCGACCGCGATGGCCCAGGACGAATTGGGCCACGCGCGCGTGCTGTACGGGCTGCTCGAGGAGCTGCCCGGCGCCCCGCGCCGGTCGGAGCACGAGTGGTCGGCTGCCGACGCCCGGACGGTCGCGGTCGTCGAGGGCGCGTTTGCGGGCTGGCCGCTTCTCATCGTCGCCAATCTGACGCTGGACCGGGCGCTTGCGACGGTCCTCGAGGCGGCGCTCGACTCCCGATACCTGCCGCTGCGCCAGCGGGCGCGGAAGATCATTGAAGAGGAGCGGTATCACGCGATCCACGGACAGAGCTGGCTCGCGCTGCTCGCCGCCGAAGGGCCGGAGGTCCGGGTGCAGCTCGCCGCGGCGCTTCGCGAAGTGTGGGACGACGCGGTGTGCTGGTTCGGGCCCGCGGACGGCGGCGCGCTGCGCGCACTCGTGGACGCGGGCGTGCTCGCGGGCGCCGGCGACG
>DATEGA010000196.1:0-3303 GCA_035280345.1 bacterium
CGGCCAGCCGGTCGAGGCCTTCCCCGAGCCCCGTCCGGAACGGCCGGCCTCCGTTCAGGTAGATGGGAAGGCGGGACAGCGCCCCCCGCGCACCACCGGCCCGCCAGCCCGGAAGCGCTACCGGCGACCGGGTCTCACCGACCCCTCCGCCAAGGTCGTCGGGGGCGCGCTCGACGAAGACGTTGACGCCGAACGAGCGGGCGCCCAGGTCGGCATCGGCGTCCGTGACGGTGTCCCGGCCGCCGGTCACGCCCGACACGGCCGCGACGTACCCGATGCCGGCGTCCATTAGCGGAGCGAGCCGGCCCGCGAGCCGCGCGTTGAGGTAGCCCACCGGCCGGCCGTCTTCGGTCAGCACCTCTACGGCGTGTGGATCACGGGGATTGGCGGGTTCGCGCCGGAGCCGCAGCCGGTCTCCGGCGCGCAGCGTCGCCAGCACGGCCTGGCGGTCGCCAAACGTGACGCCGACGGCCTTTGTGTGAAAGGCTGCCGCCTCTTCGACACCGTCGTAGCGCGCCTCGCCGAGAAAGTCTCCCGCGCGGCGGAACAGCCGATCGATCACCAGCCCGGTATCGCGGAGTACCGCGTCCATGTCGACGCCCGGAACGTCGAGGGCACGCAGCCGCAGCCGGACACGGGCGGTCCCGCCCGGCGCCTGTCCCCCGCCAGCATTGGCTTCCTGGTTACCGGCCGTGGGCCGGCCGGCATCGAGCTCCGGTGTAAACGCGAGGTCTACCGCGGCGCCGGTCAGCGTGAGCACGTCGATCCATCCGCCCATCGAGAAGCCGATCGCGTCGACGAACGTCGTACCGTCTGTCACGCCGATGCCGAGATGCGCACCGTCGCCGACCAGCCGGCGTGTGACCGGGCGGACGCCGCGCACGGCGAGGACCGGACTTGGGTTGCCGGGACCGAACGGCGCGAGGCGGCCCAACTCCCCTACGAGCGAGGACGTCACGTCGGCAAGCGCGACTTCCGCGTCGACCGCCATCGGCTCCTGGGGGCGGCCCGCCAGCACCGCCGCGGCGCGATGCCCGAAGCACTCCCGAAACGCCGGAATCGCACCGGCGTCGATCGACAGTCCCGCGGCCATCGCGTGGCCGCCGAAGGCGTCGAGGTGGCTCCCGCATCCAGCCAGGGCCTGCACGAGGTCGAAGCCGGAGACGCTGCGGGCCGACCCTCGTCCGCTGCCGCCGGCGAGCGCGATCGCGATCGCCGGACGCCGGTACGCCTCGACGAGCCGGCCCGCGACCAGTCCGACGACGCCGGGATGCCAGCCTTCACCCGCGACGACAATCGCCGGGGGCACACCGGCGTCCGAGTGCGCCGCCGTCTCGACCTGCCCGACCGCGTCGGTGAGGACCCGATCGAGGATCATCTGCCGCTCGCGGTTCGCGTCGTCGAGCGTCCGCGCCAGCGCACGCGCCTCGTCCGGGTCGTCCGTCAGCAGCAACTCGAGCGCCGGCCGCGGATCGCCGAGGCGGCCCGGCGCGTTCAGGCGAGGCGCGATCTGCCATCCGATCTGCCAGGTATCGATCGGACCGAAGATCGCGGCCTCCTCGAGCAGTGCGCGTACACCGAGCGGTGGTTGGGTCCGTAGTTGCCGCAAACCCTCCGCGACAAGGCGGCGGTTGTCTCCGGTCAGCGGTACGACGTCCGCCACCGTCCCAAGCGCGGCGAGCGCCGCGAGGTCGGCCGGAAGAGCCGGCGCGCCGTGGAGCGCACGGCGCAGGGCCCAGGCAAACAGAAACGCAAGTCCCGCCGCGCACGGCGCGGCGTCTCCCTCCTCGCGGTCGCCGGGCTCCACGATGACCGCGTCCGGCCGGTCACCGCCCGGTTCGTGATGGTCCAAGACGACGACGTCCAAGCCCAGCGCCCGCGCCCGCCCGACCGCGTCGACGGCCGTGATTCCGCAATCCGCGGCGACCAGCAACTCTGCGCCGCCGGCGGCGAGCTCCTCAATCGCCGGGATGCCAAGTCCGTAGCCGTCGCGAATCCGGTGCGGGAGCCGCGCGGCCGCGGGCGCGCCAAGACCGCGTAGCGTCCGGACGAGGATCGCCGTCGCGGTGATGCCGTCCACGTCGTAGTCGCCGTGGATCGCGATCGGCCGTCCCGCGCGCACGGCGGCGGCCACGAGCGAGACGGCGCCATCCATCCCGGGAATCCGCGCCGGGTCGCCGAGGTCGTCCAGCGTCGGGGTCAGGAAGGCCCGCGCCGCCTCGAGCGTGTCAAGGCCGCGGCGCCGCAAGAGGCCGGCGACCAGCGAATGGACGCCCAGGGCGCGCGCGAACTCCGCGGCATCCGCGTCCGCCGGCGCGACGTTCCAAGCCGGTCGGTCAAGAACGGCCATATTCAAACTATTATAACGCGTTCGTGAAAATCGACGCCGCTCAGGAGAGGGCGAGCGCGAACTTGATGGCTTTGTCCAGCACATCGATCTTGGATCGCTCTAGCGCACACATAAAGCCCGACAACCGTCTTTTGTCAATCGTAGTGATACTGTCGGCATTGGCCACGCATCGCTTGGGCACGCCGTCGTCAGGTCCTAACGCGACTTCTGTTGGAATGTTGCGGACGATCGTTGTCAGCGGCACGACCGTGACATGCCTGCGTACGCCGTAAATCTGTTCGCGCGACACCAAGACGACGGGGCGCCGCCCAATAGGAGGCGGCGCATTGGCCCACCACACCTCGCCGCGTGTCAGCTCCAATCCTCCGGTGTGAGGATTTCAGCGAACAGTTTCATATAGGCATCGCCCTCGGCCGGATCTTCAGGCACACGCCGGTAGCCCTCGACGTATCGTTGGACGGCGTCTTGCTCTTCCTGTTGAGCGATGTACCGCTCGATCGCCTCCTGGATGATCCGGCTGCGCGGCACGTTGCGGAACTTGCGGATCCGCTCAACGGCCTTGGCCTGGTGATCGGGAAGACTGATCGCGAACCGCCTCATACATTGTAATACTACCGCGGGTGCACGAACCCGTCAACGGAGAGTCGAGCGATTGCTACCAGAGACGGCGCGTTTGGCCGATGTCCGCCTGTGCGGGCGGGACCGCCGGCGTTCCCGGCGGCGGCGTGCCCGAGGCGGTGGGACTGCTGGCGGCCTCGTGGGCGGCGAGGCGCCGCTCGAGGTCGCGGAGGCGGCCGTGCAGGTGGGCATGCCTGATCATCGAGGGTACAAGCGTGAGCAGCGCGCCTAGGACGCCCGCGCCGACGATCGCGAGCGCGAGCGATCCCGTGTAGATCGGCCACTGCCAGAACATGACCTGCACCGGCTCGGTATTGCTGATCGCGAAGACGGTC
>DATEGA010000197.1:0-11470 GCA_035280345.1 bacterium
GGCGAAGCCTGCGGCATGGGCGGGGCGGGCGAGGGGACCCGCGACGAACGGCGCTGCCCAGTTTGCGGCGGCCGCCCGCAGCTCTCCTACGTTGCCGCGCCCCCGGAGTCGCTCGCCGCCGGGCCGCGGTCGCTGCTGTGCTCGCGGTGCTCGACCGCGTGGGCGTACCCGCGTCTCACGTGCGCCTCGTGCGGAGAGCAAGATACGGCGAAGATGACCGTGTTGGCCGAAGAGGGAACCTACGAACGGGTGCTCTCCGGCAGCACCGTGCGCGGACTGCGCGGCCGGCCGGATCCCGCTGCGGCGGGCGGTGGGCCCCGTTTTCCGCACCTCCGCATTGACGCATGCACCACCTGCTCGCGCTATCTGGTTTCGGTCGACCTCGGGCGCGATCCGCGCGCGGTGCCCGCGGTCGATGAACTGGCGGCGATCCCGCTCGATCTTCACGCCGCCGATCTCGGCTTCACCAAGGTCGTACCGAACTTGATGGGGGCGTGAGCCATGTCTGAGGCCGTCGGCTTCTTCACCGACTCGAGCGTCTGCATCGGCTGCAAAGCCTGTGAGGTCGCGTGCAAGGAGTGGAACCAGCTCCCGGGCGACCCGCCGAAGTTCATGGACGGCTACGATAACACCGGGGCGCTGAACGACCAGAACTGGCGCCATGTCCAGTTCATCGAACGGATGGACGACAAGCCGGTTCAGACCGGCAACGGCGCCGCGTGGCTGATGCTTTCCGACGTCTGCAAACACTGCAAACATGCGAGCTGCATGGAGGTCTGCCCGACCGGCGCGATCGTGCGGACCGAGTTCGATACGGTGTTCATCCAACAGGACGTCTGCAACGGGTGCCGCTACTGCATCTCGGCGTGTCCGTTCGGTGTGATCGGGTTCAGCGCGCAGTCCGGCACGGTCCACAAGTGCACGTTTTGCTACGACCGGCTGCAGAACGGGATGTCGCCCGCGTGCGCGCAGGCCTGCCCCACGCAGTCGATCCAGTTCGGGCCGCTCTCCGAGATGCAGAAGCGGGCGGACGCGCGCCTTGCGGCGCTGCACGACCAAGGGTATTCGCAGGCGCAGCTGTACGGCCGCGACGACAAGGTTTACGGCGGACTCAACGCGTTCTTCTTGCTCATGGACAAGCCCGAGACGTACGGCCTGCCCAACGAGCGGAACGCCGTGCTGCCGCGCCGGAACAACCCGTCCGGCTACTTCGGCATGGTCGCCACGGCGCTGCTCGGTGCCGTGGCCGCGGTGGTCGCGTTCCGCGACCGCCGGATGAACGGGGTCGCCGGTGCAAAGAACGGCGGCACGGCGGCGGGGAGGACCTCGTGATGGCGGAACATTTTGTGCGGCCGCCGGAGTGGACGTGGTACGTCCTCGCGTACTTTTTCCTAGGCGGCATGACGGGCGGGCTCTACGCGATCGGCGCGATGCTGCGGCTGTGGGGCCGGCCCGCGGACGAGGGGGTCGCCCGCACCGCGTTTCTGTGGGCGTTCCCGATCCTGGTGATCTGCCCGATCCTCCTTACGATCGACCTCGGACAGCCGCTGCGTTTCTTCCACATGCTCGTCGCGACGACGCCCGGGGAGGGCGGACTGATCTTCCGCTACTGGAGCCCGATGTCGGCCGGCAGCTGGGCGCTGTTGCTCTTCGGCGTCTTTGCGTTCGTGTCGTTTTTGCGCGCGCTCGGGCGGCGGTCCAATCCGGGTGGCGGGCGGTTGTTCGTCGCGATCGGCGGGCTCCTCGGCCTGTTCGTCGCCTCGTACACGGGCGTGCTGCTCAGCGTCTCGAACCAGCCGCTCTGGAGCGATACCTGGACGCTCGGCGGCCTTTTCCTTGCCTCGGGCCTCAACGGCGCGGCGGCACTCCTGGTCGTCGTGGCACGGCGGGATGCGGCGCCGGCGGGTGCGGATGCGCGGCTCCACGCCGCGGAGGGTTACTTCGCCCTGATCGAGCTCATCTGGATCCTGTTGCTTTTCGCCACGCTGGCCGCGGCGGGCACGCTCGCGACGGCGCTGCAGGCGCCGTGGATCATCCTGTGGCTGATCGTATTGGTTGGGCTGATTCCGCCGCTCATGACGCTCGGCGGCCGGGACCGGATGCGCGGCAGCGCCGCGCTGATCGCACTTCTGGTGCTGGCGGGGGCGCTCGCGCTGCGGGCGGCCATCATCTTCAGCGTCCAGGGCTGACGCGACCGCGGCCGGCGTCCGGATCGGCGTCATCGCCGACATTCACTGCGGCCCGGATCGGGACGTCCTGCCAGGCAGCCGTGTCCCCACGCTGCTCGACGGCTTCGTCGGCGCCATGCGTGCCGCGCGACCAGCTTGCATCGTCGACCTCGGCGACCGCATCAACAGCGTGGCGGCCGGCCAGGACGCGGTGCGTGAGCGATATGTACGGCGGCGCCTCGAGGAAGCCGGCGTACCGGTATATTACGTGCTCGGCAATACCGATGTGGAGCGCCTCCCCAAGCACGAAGCACTCGCCGCGATCAAGAAAGGCTGGCCGGCTGAGACCGTCGATCTGGATGGGGTCCGGCTCGTCCTTCTCGATACGCTCGACCCGCCGGTCCAGGAGGTCGGCGGGGCGATCGATACGGCGCAGCTGGAGTGGCTAAGGGCCGTGCTGGTCGAGCAGCCCGGACCCTGCCTCATCTTTGGGCACCATCCGCTCGATGAGCCCGCACTTGAGGGTCACCACTACTTTGCCGGCCGTCCGTCGATCGCGGCCGTTCAGAACGCCACCGAGGTGCGCGCGGCGATCGAGGGGACCCTAGAGGTCGCCGCGGTCTTCTCCGGGCACCTCCACAGGACCAGCGCTACGACGATCAGCGGGATTCCCTATGTGACCGTCGGCTCACTGGTCGACACGGCGTATACGGGCGGCGAGCCGGCCGGAGCTTACGCGATCGTGACCGTCGGAGCCGATGCGGTCGAGGTGCACGTGGCCGGCCGGGCCCCGGGTGCGTTCCGGTTCCCGCGGCGCCCCTCGGTTACGACTCGGCGGTGATCCGCCAAGTATAGGTCAGTACGGCGCTTGCGCGCAGCATCGCGGATACCGAGCAGTACTTCGTTTGACTTAGTTCGACTGCGCGGCTCACCTGATCGGGCGTGAGGCCGGCACCGCGGAAGATGTACTCGAGCCGGACGCGCGTGAAGATCCGCGGATGTTCGTCGCGCCGGTCGCCCGACACGCGAATCTCGAGCCCCGCGAAGGGCGCGCGCATCTTGCCGAGGACGGAGACGACGTCCATCCCCGTGCAGCCTGCGAGCGCGAGCAGCAGCGTCTCCATGGGCGACGGTCCCTCGCCGGTGCCGCCGTGCTCAGAGCGGGCGTCGAGCGTGAGCTTCCCGCCGGACTCCGCGACTCCCCCGAACCGCATCCCGCCTTCCCACCGCAGCGTGGCGTTCATCCCAGGTGCCTCCCTTCGATGGTCCGGTGGGACACTTCGACGGCGCCGCACCGCCACCCAGGAATGCTGCTCCAAACGGGTGAAGCACAACGGCGCAGCAGACCGGCCCGGCATGGGCGCCCGGAGGCAGCGATATGGAAACGCACCTGGTCCGGGTGGAGAACCCGGACGCGCTCAATGTCATCGTCGGCCAGTCACATTTCATCAAGACGGCGGACGACCTGCATGAAGCGTTGGTCGGCGCCGTGCCCGGCATCCGCTTTGGTCTCGCTTTCTGCGAGGCGAGCGGGCCGCGCCTCATCCGGACAAGCGGCACGGCACAGCCGCTCGTCGACCTTGCGACCCGCGCGGCAAACGCGCTCGGGTGCGGACACGTGTTCGTCATTTTCCTGGACGGGACGTTCCCGATCAACGTGCTCGGCGCGATCCGGCAGGTCCCCGAGGTCTGCCGGATCTTCTGCGCGACGGCCAACCCGCTCGAGGTGGTCGTAGCCGAGTCGGAGCAAGGGCGCGGCGTCCTCGGCGTGATCGACGGCCAGCCGCCGCTCGGCGTCGAGGGGGCGGATGACGTTCGAGTTCGGCGTGACCTTCTCCGGAAATTCGGCTACAAACTGTGAGCGGGGACGGCCGGGACCGGGAATCCCTGGACCAGTACAAGCGCGACGCCGCCCTTGCCGCGGTCGCGGCGGAAGTTCGTGACGGCATGTTTGTGGGGCTTGGCTCCGGGTCCACCGCCGCCTACGCCGTGCAGGAAATCGGCCGGCGGATCCGGGAGGACCGGTGGCACATCCGGGGCGTCCCGACCTCCGAACGCACGGCCGTCCTGGCCCGCGAGGCGGGGATCCCGTTGGTCCCGCTTGACGGCGCACCAGACGTCGTGATCGACGGGGCGGATCAGATCGACCCGGGGCTCGCCATCGTCAAAGGCGGCGGGGGCGCCCACGCCCGGGAGAAAATCGTGGCGTCGGCGTCCAAGCGGGTCGTTATCATCGCGGATTACACCAAAGCGGTGGCTCGCCTCACCGGGCCGGTCCCGCTGGAAGTCCTGCCGTTTGCCGTCCAATGGATCCCGCGCGCGCTCGCCGCGCGGGTCCCGCGCAGCGAGACGCGTCTGCGGATGTACGAGGGGCGGCCGTTTGCCACGGACAACGGCAATGCCGTCATCGAACTCGTGTGCGGAGGGATCGACGACCCGGTCGAGCTCGCGGCCGCGTTGGATGCGATTCCGGGCGTCGTCGAGCACGGGCTGTTCATCGGGATCGCGAGCATAGTGTACTTTGCGGGACCGGAGGGGATAAAAGTAGCGAGAATTTAGCCGCGGCCATGTTTGACTTTAACACGGCCCTGGGAAGATATTGTGAGAAGGGATCCTCCCTGGGACGGTGACCCCATGGCTACATTGGTTCCCGTAACGTTTCGGTTTCCCGCTCGATTGATGCCCACGGCCCGGACTGTCTCGGTGGTCGGCTCGTTCAACGGTTGGAATCCTGTCGTCCATCGGCTCCAGAAAACGGCCAACGACGAATGGGCGGTCACAGTCTACCTCACGCCCGGACGCGCGGTGTACTGCTTCTCGGTCGACGGCGTCATGTGGCTCGATCCGGCGGACGAAGGCCGGGTCCCGAACGGATGGGGCTCGGAATATTCGGTGCGCCACGTGGCATCTGCGGCGTTCTTCGCGGTAGCGCAGCCGGCGTAGCGGCCCTCGGCCGAAATCATTGAGCCGGCGTCCCGTCGGGACGCCGGCTCGGGTTTTGTGGGTTCGCGGCTGCCGGCCGGCGGTTAGAAGGCGAGCCAGTACAGCAGCGGAATAGCGAGGAGGCCGTAGCCGAAGGCAAGGAAAGATCCCGCGATCAGGTGCTGCACCTCGTCAGTCACGCGCAGCACGCGAAGCGTCAGGGCGGTCAGCGGCAGCCCCCAGGCCAGCATGACGGCCGCAGCCAGTGCGACATGCGTCGGCGACATCCGGTTCTCCCCCCGAACAGCACCCAGCGTCGGCGTCATGTTAGCACAAAAGCCGACGGAGCGTATTGACGGCGCCCCGCCGCGGTTCTATGGTAGGGATACCCCCCCTACGGGGGGAGGGAGGTACTTCCGTGCCGCGAACCGTCACCGGGCTCGACCCGCGCGCGAAGGCGCAGATCCTAGCGCGCCTGCGCAGCATCGAAGGACACTGGCGCGCCGTCGTGCGCATGGTGGACGAAGACCGTTACTGCGTGGACGTGATCAAGCAGATCCGCGCGGTGCAGAGCGCCGCCGACAAAGCCACCGCGCTGCTCCTGGAGCGCCACCTCAATCACTGCGTGACCTCGGCGATCCGATCAGACAATCCCCGGCAGCGTGAGCGCGCGGTCGCGGAGCTGCTTGAGGTCTTCGAGCACCGCGCACGGACGAACGGCGAACGCACCGCAGCGTCGCCCGTCCTTCGATGACGCCGGGATCGGGCCCGAACACCGCTACCGTCGATCTTCCGATCGAGGGGATGACGTGCGCCTCTTGCGTGCGGCGGGTGGAGAAGTCGCTGCGCCGCGTTGAGGGCGTCAGCGACGCGTCGGTCAACCTCACCGCGGCAAAAGCGCGCGTCGTTTTCGATCCGTCCGTGGCGACGGTCGCCCTGCTCGGCGACGCCGTCGGGCGCGCGGGGTATGCCGTGGGCGCCCGGCCGCAACCCGAGGGCACCGCGGCCGCCGGTGAGACTTCCGCGGGCCGCGACGCGGCGCGACGCGAGCCGGACGATCTGCGCACACGGTGGCTCACGAGCCTCGTGCTCGGTGCCGCGATGATGGCCTTGATGTACCTGCCGCTTCGGCTCGACATGATGTTATGGGCGCCGGTCCTGCTGATGGCGGCGTCGGTCGTCCAATTCTGGGCCGGCGCGCCGATCTACGCCGCGGCTTGGGCCGCGGCGCGGCATGGGACGGCCACGATGGACACGCTGATCGCGATCGGAACCGGCGCCGCATACGGGTATAGCGCGTTCGTCACGCTCTGGCCGTCGCTCGCCTGGCGCTGGGGCTTCCCATTCCAGTTGTACTACGAGTCGGCGGTCATTATCATCGCGCTGATCTTGCTCGGGCGCTGGCTCGAACGGCGGGCGATGGCCCGGATGGGCGCCGCGATCACCGCCTTGATGGGCCTGCAGGCGAAGACCGCGCGTGTCGTCCGCAGCGGCGCGGAGCAGGACGTACCCGTGGATTCGGTCGCGCCAGACGATCAGGTTCGCGTCCGTCCCGGCGAGAAGGTGCCGGTCGACGGGGTGGTGGTCGAAGGCCGGTCGGCCGTCGACGAGAGCATGCTCACGGGCGAGAGCCTGCCGGTCGACAAGGCGCCCGGGGACACCGTGATCGGTGCGACGATCAACACAACGGGGTCGTTCGTCTTCCGCGCGACCAAGGTGGGCAAGGACACGGCGCTCGCACAGATCGTGCGGCTCGTCGAGGAAGCGCAGGCATCCTCCGCCCCGATCCAGCGGCTCGCCGACAGCATCGCGGGCGTCTTCGTGCCCGTCGTTCTCGTCCTCGCGGCGCTGACGTTCGTGGGGTGGATGCTCCTCGGCCCGGAACCGCGTCTCACGTTCGCGCTCACCGCCGCGATCGCCGTTCTCATCATTGCCTGTCCGTGCGCGCTCGGGCTCGCGACGCCCGCGGCCATCGCCGTCGGGACCGGGCGCGCGGCCGAGCTCGGCATCTTGATCCGGGGCGGCGAGGCCCTCCAGCGGGCGCATCGGGTCACGACCGTGATCCTCGACAAGACCGGCACGCTCACCGCCGGCCGGCCCGAGATCGTTCGCGTCCACCCGGCGGCCGGCATGGAGGAGACGGACGTGCTGCGGCTTGCGGCCGCGGCGGAGCGCAGCTCGGAGCATCCGTTCGGCGAGGCGATCGTGTCGCACGCGCGCGCGCGGCGTCTCGAGATTCCGAATTCGGAGCGCTTCGAGGCCCTCGCCGGGCGCGGCGTTACGGCGTTCGTGGATGGCCGCCGCGTGGCGCTCGGCACGCGGGCGTTCATGGGCGAACTGGGGGCGGCGCTGGACGGTCTCGGCGACGCCGCCGCCGCCCTGGCCGAAACGGGCGCCACGCCGATGTTTGTTGCGCTGGACGGCCGCGGCGCGGGAGTGATCGGCGTCGCGGACCGGCTGAAGCCCGATGCCCGCGACGCGCTGACGCGACTGCGGGCGCTCGGGCTCGACGTCTGGATGCTGACGGGCGATCACCACAGGACGGCGCAGGCGATCGCCGCCGAGGCCGGGATCGATCCGGACCACGTCATGGCGGAGGTCGTGCCGCGCCAAAAGGCGGCACAGGTCAAGGCGCTCCAGGCGGAGGGGCGGGTCGTGGCGATGGTGGGGGACGGCATCAACGACGCGCCCGCTCTGGCGCAGGCCGACCTCGGCATCGCAATCGGGACGGGGACAGACGTCGCGATCGCGGCGTCCGACGTGACGCTGGTGGGCGGCCGTCTGCGCAACATCGCCGTCGCGATCGCGCTGTCGCGCCGCACGGTCGCCGTGATCCGCCAGGGGCTGTTTTGGGCGTTCGCCTACAACGTGGTGCTGATTCCCGTCGCGATGGGCCTGCTCTATCCGGTGCTGCACGTGCTGCTCAGCCCGATGCTGGCCGCGGCCGCGATGGCGATGAGCAGCGTGACCGTTCTCACCAACGCGCTTCGGCTGCGCGCCTTTCGCACAGCCGACGTTTCCGGAGGCGATGCACGATGAAGCACGTCGTGCTGCGCGTGCCCGACATCTCCTGCGAGCACTGCGAGCGGACGATCAGACAGGCGCTCGGACGCACTCCGGGCGTGAGCGCGGTCGATGTCGACGTCGCCGCGAAAGAAGTGCGCGTCGCGTACGACGAGATCGCAGTTGACCTCGACCGCCTAAAGGTGGTGCTGCGGGACGAAGACTATCCCGTGGCGTCTACTGCGCCCGCGTAGCGCGCGCTAAGTCGGCCGGCAGGTCGCCGTCCGACGCCTTGGGAACAATCCAGGCGTGGGGTACCTGCCTATCGAGCGCTACGGCGTGATCGGCGACCTGCGCACGACGGCGTTGGTCGGCGCCAACGGCTCGATCGATTTCTTCTGCTTTCCGCGCTTCGACTCGCCGTCCGTCTTTCAGGCGCTGCTCGACGACGGGAGGGGCGGCCGGTTTGCGCTGACGCCGCTCGTCGAGCAGCCCCGCCGCAAGCAGCTCTACCTGTTCGATTCCAACGTGCTGCTGAGCCGCTTCCTCGCGAACGAAGGGGTGGCGGAGATCTCCGATTTCATGCCGCTCGACCCGCCCCTCGGTACGCCGCAGGTCGTCCGGCGAGTCAAGACCGTCCGCGGCGAAATCCGCTACCGGCTCCTCTGCGCGCCGCGCTTCGACCACGCACGGGTCAGGCACCACGCCGTCCGCACGGAGGACTGCGTGGTCTTCACGCCGGAGGCGAAGGGCCCGGCCGCGCTGCGGCTCCGGACGGACGTGCCGCTCCAGATCCGCAGCGGCGATGCCGTCGCGGAGTTCACGCTGTCGGCGGGCCAGACGGCGGCGTTCATCCTCGAGGAGGCGAGGCGGGGACACCCGCCGGCCGGGGACTGCGCCGCGTACGTCGCCCAGTCGTTCAAGGACACGCTGAATTACTGGCGGCGGTGGGTCGCGCGGTCGACCTACCGGGGCCGGTGGCGCGAGATGGTCAACCGCTCGGCCTTGGTGCTAAAGCTCCTGACTTCGCGGGAGTTCGGCTCCATCGTCGCCGCGCCCACCTTCGCGCTTCCTGAGGTCGTGGGCGGCGAGCGAAACTGGGACTACCGCTACACCTGGATCCGCGACGCATCGTTCACTATTTACGCGCTCCTCCGGCTCGGCTACGCAGACGAGGCAGTGGCCTTCATCCGCTGGATCGCGCAGCGGTGCGAGGAGGCGAATCCCGATGGGTCGCTGCAGCCGGTGTACGGGATCGACGGAGGCCACGACCTGACCGAAACGGCGCTGCCGCACCTGGCCGGCTACCGGGATTCGCGCCCCGTGCGCATCGGCAACGCCGCCTACCGCCAGCTGCAGATCGACATCTACGGGGAGCTGGCCGACAGCCTATACCTCTTCGACCGGCACGTCGAGCAGATCTCCTCAGTGCTGTGGGAGGCGTTTTGCCGCCTCATCGAGTGGGTGTGCGATAATTGGCGGCAGCCGGACGAGGGGATCTGGGAGGTCCGCGGCGGTGCCCAGGAGTTCTGCCAGTCGCGGGTGATGTGTTGGGTCGCGCTCGACCGGGCGCTCCGGATCGCCCACAACCGGTCGTACCCGGCGCCGATCGGACGCTGGCACGACATCCGGGACGAAATCTACCAGAGTATCTTCCACGACTTCTGGGACCCCGCGCGGCAAACGTTCGTACAGCACCGGGGCTCGACGGCCCTCGGCGCGGCGAATCTCCTGATGCCGCTCGTCCGGTTCGTGAGCCCGCGCGATTCGCGGTGGCTCTCGACACTGCGGGCCATCGGGCAGGATCTCGTCGACGACGCGCTGGTGTTCCGGTACCGCATCGCGCAGGCCCCGGACGGGTTGCGCAGTCACGAAGGCACTTTCAACATGTGCTCGTTCTGGTATGTAGAAGCGGTCTCGCGCGCGGGCGACACCCGGCGCGCGCGTCTCTTGTTCGAAAAACTCTTCGGGTATGCGAACGAACTCGGGCTCTACGCGGAGCAGCTCGGGCAGCGCGGTGAGCACCTCGGGAACTTCCCGCAGGCGCTCACCCACATCGGTCTCATCAGCGCAGCCTACGACTTGGACCGCCGGATCGAAGCCCGGAGCCGCCGGAGTTAGGCCGGGGCGGGCCGCACGAAGGCGCCGTCGCCCGGGCGGGCGACGACGCGGCCCTGCTCGTAGGCCGGACGGCCGCGCACGAAGGTGTGCGTCACGCGCCCGCGGAGTTCCATCCCCTCGTACGGCGTCCATCCGACGCCGCTGTGCAGCTCGGCGCCCCGCACGGTCCAGCTCGTCTCGGGATCGAGTACAGTGATGTCCGCGTCGGATCCCGGCGCGAGGATGCCCTTGCGGGGGAATAGCCCTGTGTTGCGGGCGGGCTGCTCGGCGAGAAGGCGCACGACGTCGAGGATCGTGATCCGCCCCGCCGCGACCCCCGCGTGGTGGAGGAGCGGCAGCAGCGTTTCCACGCCCGGGGCGCCCGACGCGTTGGCGAAGATGTCCGCGCGGTCGCTCTTCTGCGCTTTCGCCCAGGGCGCGTGATCGGACGTGATCCAGTCGATGCGGCCCGCCGCGAGGTACGTCCATAAACCCTGGACGTCCTTCCGCGAGCGCAGCGGCGGGTTGATCTTCGCGAACGGGCCGAGCCGTTCCATGACCTGTTCGTCCAGCACGAGGTACTGGATGCAGGTTTCCGCCGTCGCCCGCAGGCCGTCGCCACGGTAACGTTCGACCAGGTCGAACGACCGGGTCACGCTGGCGTGCACGATGTGGAGATGGACGCCGGCGTGGAGCGCCAGCTCCAGCACCCGGTTCACCGCCTCGGTCTCTGATACCGGAGGTCGGGTGCGGCAGTGCGCGACCGGACCGGTGTCGCCGGCCACCCGCGCCGCGGCGACCGCGCGGTCGACGATGTCCTGGTTCTCGCAGTGCACGGCGGCGTATCGCCCGGTGCCGGCGATGCGACGGAAGGCCTGCAGCATCTCGCCGTCCGGGATCCGCGGGAAGCGGACGGGATGCGATTCGTAGGTCGACAGCTTGAACGCGCAGGCGCCGGCCTGCGCCAGCGGCTCGATCGCGTCGAGGCCGCCTTCTTTCCGGATCGTGCCGTAGAGGGCGACGTCGCAGACGGCTTCCGCCCCGACGTCCTCGACCTTGCGCTCGAACGTCTCCAGGTCCGGGACCGCGGCCGGCATGTCGTAGGGCATGTCGACGATCGTCGTCACGCCGCCGGCCACCGCGGACTGCGTGCAGTGGGTGATGCCCTCGGCGGGCTCGCTGCGCGTGTGGACGTGGGTGTCGACTGCGCCCGGCAGGACGTAGGCACCGGACGCGTCCACCGTCCGGGCGGCGGCCGGGAGGCCGCCGCCCGCGGC
>DATEGA010000198.1:0-16166 GCA_035280345.1 bacterium
ACTCGGCCCGCTTGCGTGGCGGCGGCTGCGCCGCGACCCCGTACTCGGGGTGGCGCTCGGGGTGCTTGTCGTGGTGGTGACCGGAGCGGCGCTCGCGCCGCTGCTCGCGCCGTACGATCCGACGCGCGTCGATCCCCGCGTGCGCCTGGCGCCTCTGGGCGCACCCGGCCACCGGCTCGGCACCGACCACCTCGGCCGTGACGTGCTGAGCCGCGTGATCTGGGGCGGACGGGTCTCGCTGGTCGTCGGCATCGTCCCGGTGATCCTGTCGGCGGTCGCGGGCACTTCGGTGGGCTTGGTCGCCGGCTACTACGGGGGAATCCTCGATCACATCATGACGCGTTCGCTCGACGTGCTGTTCGCGTTTCCGGCGATCCTGCTCGCGCTCACGATCGTGTCGGCGCTCGGCCCCTCGATTTACAACGCGATGCTGGCGATCACCATCGTCGCGGTCCCGAGCTTCGCGCGCCTGGTGCGGTCGTCGGTCTTGGCCGTTCGGGCGCGGTCCTTCGTCGAAGCGGCGGCGTCGCTGGGAGCGAGCCGCCGGCGCATCATCATGCGGCACATCCTGCCCAACACGGTGTCGCCGGTGATCGTCTACGGCACTTTCGAGACGGGGAAAACCATCGTCTTTGCCGCGGCGCTGAGCTTCCTCGGACTGGGCGTCCAGCCGCCGACCGCGGAGTGGGGGGCGATGCTGAGCGAGGGACGCACCGTGCTGGCGACCGCGTGGCACGTCGCGACGGTCCCGGGGCTGGTGATCTTCCTCGTCAGCCTGAGCTTCAACGTCCTCGGCGACGGACTGCGGGACGTCCTCGATCCGCGCCGGACGGCGTAGGCGGGCCATGGACCTGGAACTGCGCGATCACATCGCGGTGGTGACGGGCGGGACGCGCGGCATCGGCCGGGCGATCTGCCGCTCGCTCCTCGCCGAGGGATGCCATGTGGCCCTTTGTGCCCGGGATGCCCGCGAGGTCGAGGAGGCCGTGGCCGCGCTGGGCGCGGAGCACGCGTCCGGGGCGCGGGTGGACGGCGGCGTCGCCGACGTCACTGTCCCCGGCCGGCTCGAGGGCTTCATCGAGGCCGCCGCGTCGAAGTTCGGCGAGATCCACCACCTCGTCGCGAACGTCGGCGGCACCGTCGGCCGGGGCACGCTCGACGCGACGCGGGAGGACTGGACGCGCACGTTCGACCTCAACGTCGGGCACGCGATCGCAGCGCTGCGGGCGGTGGTGCCGCACATGCGGACGCCGCAGATGTGCAGCGCCGTCATCATCGCGTCGATCTCCGGCTGGAAGCCCGGCCGGAACGCCCACTACGGCGCGGCCAAGGCCGCGGAGATCTTTCTCGCGGGCGCGCTGGCCCGGGAGCTGGCCGACCGGCGCATCCGCATCAACACGGTGAGCCCCGGCTCCATCCTCTTCCCCGGGGGCGGCTGGGACAGATTCGGCCGGACGCAGCCTGAGCGGTTCGACGAGTTCGTCCGACGCCAGTTTCCGTGGGGCCGCCTCGGGACCGCGGAGGAAGTCGCGGACGTGGTCGCCTTCCTGCTCTCGCCGCGTGCCACGTGGATCAACGGGGCCAACATTCCCGTCGACGGTGCGCAAAACGACCCGAGCGTCTGATCCAGGGACACCGGCCGCGGTCGGCGGTGCTTAGGCCGGCGCCCAGGCCTCGCGCAGAAACCGAAGCCAGTTCCCGTGCATGATCGCCGCGACGTCGTCGGGCCGGTAGCCGCGCCCGGCCAGCAGCGCGGGAATCTTCTGGAGATCGGCGATGGTGTCGAGGTCGTGGGGAGACCCTTCGCGCCCGAAGCCGCCGTCCAGATCGGTGCCGATCGCCGCGTGCCGGACGGTGCCGGTGACCTGACAGATGTGATCGAGGTGGGCGACAACGTCCTCGAGGCCGACGGTCGCGTTGCTGTCGCCGTGCCGCCAGCCCGGCCGCAACATCCAACAATCCAGCGCGATGCCGATCACCCCCGCACGGGAAGCGATGGCCCGGATCTGGTCGTCGGAGAACTGGCGTTGGTGGGGGACGAGCGCGCGGCAGTTGTTGTGGCTGGCCAGCACGGCACCGTCCCAGCGGTCGAGCGTCTCCCAAAACGCCTCGTCGGACGAATGGGTGAGGTCGACCAAGGTTCCCTGCCGCTTCATCTCCCCCAGGAGCACCGCGCCGAGATCCGACAGGCCGGTCTCCGTCGAGGTGCCGCCCGCGTACCGTCCGGGACCGTAGTGCGCGAGGCCAATCGCCCGCAGGCCGGCCGCGTGCCACGCCGGAAGGTCGGCGGGCTCGAGGATCGGGTCCGCGCTTTCCATGCTGATCACAAACCCGAGCGGCGGCGTCTCAACGCCGCCGTCTCCCGGGTGCGCCGCATCCCAGGCCTCCCATTGAGCCATGTGCGCATCGAGAGCCCGCAGATCGGTCAGGATTCGAACGTGCCCCTGGCGCTCCAGCGCGCGGTAGTAGGCGAGCTGCCCCTGGGCGGTCCCGAAGGCCTGTGCGGTGGAAGCAAAGTCGATGTGGGGCTCCGGCCGCCCGGTCGACCGCGCGATCAGCGTCGCGAAACTAAGCGCGATACGCCCGTGGCGCATCTCCGGATACGCCACGGTCCCCTGTCCCCGGCCTTTGCCGAGCGTGTTCTTCTCGTCGGCGCGAATCGTGTAGACCGAGTTGAGCAGATTGCGGTTCCATTGGATCGCGTTCATCGACAGGTCGAGGTGCGCGTCCACGATGAGCATGGCACTAAGATAATGCGGCGCGGCCGCCGCTTCCTCCGACGGCCGCGCCGCCGCGGACCGTTCAGGAACCCGATCAGCGGGAGGCCGCCGCGCTTTCCACCCACTTCCGGGCCGCCGGCGACCTCAGCCACTCGCCCGCGACCTGACGCGTGGCCACGTTGAGCCGGTTCCAGACGTTGATCGAGGCGATCGAGAGCAGCAGGCCCGCGAGCGCGCGCTCGTCGTAATGCCGGGCCGCCTCGGCCCAGACCTCGTCCGGCACGGGGTCCGGCCGATCGCTGAGCCGCGTGACCGTTTCCGTCAGCGCGAGCGCAGCACGCTCCGCGCCGGAGAAGTACGGGGCATCCCGCCAGGCGGCCACGGCGAAGATGCGCTCGTCGCTCTGACCGCTCCGCTTGAGGTCGCGGGAATGCATGTCGACACAGACGCTGCAGCCGTTGATCTGGCTCGCGCGCAGTAGCACGAGGTCGACGGTGGCCTTCGGGACGCCCCCGGCCTCCGCCGCCTTGCTGAGCGCCTGCATCGCCTGCATCGCCGGTGGAAAGATCATAACGGGACTGCTCATGCGTGACTTCATGGTTCGCTCCTTTCCGTGTCACACGAGACCCGGTGGTTTCGTCACCGCTATGACGAGTCACCACGGAGGGATGTGACAGATGGACGCCGAGGGACTGACGGCTCGATTCGAAGCGAACCGGTCCCGCCTGCGGTCGGTCGCCTACCGGATGCTCGGCTCGCTGAGCGAAGCGGACGACGCGGTGCAAGAGACGTGGCTTCGCCTCAGCCGTTCGGAAAACGGCGCGATCCGAGATCTGGATCGCTGGCTGACGACCGTCGCGGCCCGCGTGTGCCTCGACATGCTGCGCGCGCGGAAGTCGCGCCGGGAGGAACCGTTCGAGGAACACCTCCCCGATCCGATCGTGACCCGCGACGACGGCGGCAACCCCGAGCAGGCGACGCTCCTGGCCGACTCGGTAGGGCTGGCGCTGCTTGTCGTGCTCGAGACGCTGCCGCCGCCGGAGCGCCTCGCATTCGTGTTGCACGACGTGTTCGCCATGCCGTTCGAGGAAATCGCGCCGATCGTGGAGCGCTCGCCGGCGGCGGCGCGGCAGCTGGCGAGCCGGGCGCGCCGCCGCGTCAAAGGCGCGGCCGTCCCCGACGCCGACCTGGCGAGCCAGCGAAAACTGGTCGATGCATTTCTCGCCGCCGCGCAGGGCGGCAACTTCGACGCGCTCGTCGCCGTCCTCGATCCGGACGTGGCTCTCCGCGGGGATCGCGGCGCCGCGGCGCCGATTCTCCTCCGCGGCGCGCAGACGGTCGCGCGGTCGGCGGTCGCCTTCTCCGCGCATGCCGGGCTCGACCTCGTGATACGCCCGGCGCTCGTCAACGGCGTCGCGGGCATCGTGTCATGGCTCTCCGACGGCCGGGCCTATTCGGTCATGGCGTTCACCGTTGCGCGGGGGAAGATCGTCGAAATCGACGTGCTGACGGACCCCGAGCGCCTCGCCCGGCTCGACCTGTCCTCCCTCCGGCCTTGAAGCCGTAACTCGTCGCGGCTTCATGGTGCCCTAGCCGGCCGAGCGCAATTCTTAATGCGAACCCGCTCGAACGAGCGTCGTCTTTCGCCCCGTAGATGTGCATCATACATCTCGGTTCACAGACGTCATGGACGACGGCTCGGTACGCTCAACGCACTTTCCCAGGCCCGGAAGAGATCCCGGCCCGTGCGCGGCTCTCTTCGCGCCCGCGGGCATGCTGCTCGTGGTCGTCATGGGCGTGCTTCCACTGGTGCTGCCGTCGAGCAGCGCCGGGAGTGTGATTCAGGCTTCCGCGGGAAGGGATCCGCACGCGGTCGAGTCGGATGCTGCACGGCCCCTCCATTTCCCTCAGGTTGACCTTCCGTTCGCCGGCTCATCCGCCGCGCCCGCGGGCGACGCAGTACTCGCCGTCGGGCAGTACTCGATCGAGTCGAGACCGCCACGAGCAGCGGCGGGCAGCGGCGTCGTGTCCCGGCAAGGCCCATCGGCCATCAGCGTGGCGCGGATGAAATCCTCGGCTCTTCGCGCGCCCGTCGTTCAGGCCGGGACCGGCACGAAAGAGCCACGGCTTCTCTGGCCCACGCGCGGCCCCATCACGTCGCCGTTCGGCTGGCGAATACATCCGATCTTCGGGACCCGTGAGTTCCATACCGGCATGGACATCGGGGCGCAAATGGGCGCACCCGTGGTGTCGGCATATCCGGGGGTCGTGCGATTTGCAGGTTGGAAAGACGGATACGGGCGGCTTGTCATCATCTACCACGGGAGCGGGCTCGAGACCGCGTATTCCCATCTATCCGTCGCGTCCGTGTCCCCGGGGCAACGGGTGGAGCAGGGGCAGGAGATCGGACAGGTCGGCAGTACGGGGTGGAGCACGGGCCCCCACCTGCTGTTCGAGGTCTACCAGAACGGCCAGCCGCGGAATCCGGTCGGTTATTTGAACTGACCGTGCGCTGCGCGATCGCACCGAAGAGGGAGGCACGCCAATGGCCGTGGAGCCGCAAATCAACGGGGAAATGATTTCCAAGCCCAGGCCGCTTCCGACTGAGCACGCGCCGGCCGGGGAGGTGACGGTTGTGCCGGTTTCCCGGGTCATCGAGATGTACAGCGTCAGCGAGCACGAACTGGACCAAATCGGCCGCGCGTCAGGCTCCCTTGCCGTCCACCTGGTGTTCTTCGGGATTGCGTTTGGGGCGGCGATCGCATTTCTGATCTCACTGCTGACGCAGGAACTGAGCAATAGGCAAATTGCCCTCATCTGGGCGTTGTTTGCGCTGACCCTCTCCGCAGTCTACTTCGGCATCCAGGCGACCCGGCATTTCTACGACGCCGGCCGGGGCGTCCGGACAATCAAGAAGCAGAGTACCCGCCCTTCACCGGACTAACAGCCGCGTCCGAGCGCGGTCAGGAACTGCTGCGAAGGGCCGGGGAAGAAACCGTCGTCTTCACGCTCAGCAAAGGGGAGATCGCGACGCAGATGCTCCTTCACGAGGTGCACCATCGCGCCCAAGCGATGGCCATGCTGCGCGAGCTAGGCGTGTCCGCGCAAAACGTTGACTACGCGCGTTGCGTTGTGCGGCGTGAAGAGAAACCCTGACGACGGTCGATCTGCGACCGGGCCGAGATAGGCCGCACCATCCCATGATTCATGGATGTTTCAAAAATCTGAAGTAGAAGGCGGCAAATACCAAGACGATTCCAATGTTCACCGCCAGCCGTTCCCAGAACCGGTTCCTAAAGAACAGAAAATCTACCGCGACCACAACGGCCACCAAGACAAGTACGTAAAGCACGTTCGTCGCCCGGCTTCCCATTTCAGTCCCCCGTTCCGCTTCAGCGGTCGTGCCTTGTCGGCAACTTTTGCGCCACCGGCTTTTGAACACCCTTCGGACGACTCGCAGCCCTGGCCTGCCTGGGGGGCGCAATCGGTGCCGTCGTGGGCGTCGCGACGGCGCAGCACTACGCTATGAATTGACCGTTCCCAATCCCGCGCCAGGACACGGCGATCTGGTCGCAATTCTGCGAGTGACGGGCACGCTAACTTTACTTGGGTCGTGGCTGATAGGCTAACAGCCGTAGGCCGTTGAGCACCACCACGACCGTACTGCCCTCGTGCCCCACGACCCCGAGGGCAAGGTGCAACCCGAAGACGAGCGTCAGCGTGATCAACCCCGCGATGACGAGGGACGCGAGCGTGAGATTCTGGGCGACAACGCGCCGCGTCCGGCGGCTGAGGCCGATGGCGTACGGCAGCCGCGCCAGGTCATCGCCCATTAGGACGACGTCGGCGGTCTCAAGCGCCGCGTCCGTCCCGGCCGCCCCCATCGCAATGCCCACGTCGGCCGCCGCCAGGGCCGGCGCGTCGTTCACGCCGTCACCCACCACTGCGACCCGCCCGCTCTGCTCCAGCGCACGAACCGCTTCCGCCTTGTCGCCGGGCAGCAGTTCGGCCTGCAGATCGCTGATACCGAGGCGCGCAGCCACGGCCTGGGCGGCCTGCGGGTGGTCGCCGGTGAGCATCACTAGTCGCCTGATGCCGAGCGCCCGCAGCAACCGCACGGCCTCCGCGGCCTCAGGCCGGGGCACGTCGGCGACCGCGATAACGCCCTGCAGTCGGCCATCCGCCACGTAGAGGAGCGTCTTGCCGTCCCGGTGTAGGCGGCCCGCGGCGGCGCGCACCTGCTCCGGCACCGGGATCCCCTCGTCACGCATGAACGCCGCGCTGCCCACGCGCACCGTGGTCCCGCCTAGGCGGCCGCGCACGCCGCGGCCCGTGACGCTCTCAAACGACTCGGCCGGGATCGAGCCGATCCCGCGCTCACGGCACGCCGTGACCACGGCATCGGCGAGGGCGTGTTCGGAGCGCTGCTCGAGGCCGGCCGCGCGCGCCAGCACACTGCGGCCATCGCCTTCCAGCGCGATCACATCGGTGACAACCGGCCGGCCCGTCGTCAGCGTCCCGGTCTTGTCGAACACCACCGTGTCGATCCGGGCCAGAGCTTCGAGAAACGCGCCGCCCTTGAAGAGAATGCCTCGCCGCGCGGCGTTGGCGATCGCGGAGAGGATCGCGGCCGGCGTGGAAATTACGATCGCGCAGGGCGAGGCCACAACCAGCAATGTGATCGCACGATACAGCGACGTACCGGCCGGCACGCCGAGACTCAGCATGACGCCGTAGGCGAGCGCCGACCCGGCGATGATCGCGACGGCATAGATCTGCCCGAACCGGTCGATGAGGCGTTGGGCCGGCACCTGCGCCGCCTGCGCCTGCTCTACGAGCGCGATGATCCGTGCGAGCGTCGTGTCCTGGGGGTCCTTCGTCACACGGACCTCGAGACCGCCCCGTTGATTGATCGTGCCGGCGAAGACGCCGGACCCCGGAGCAACCTCCACCGGCATCGATTCGCCCGTGATCGGCGCCTGATCGATACTCGACTCCCCGGAGGTCACGGTGCCGTCCGCGGGAAGCCGTTCGGCGGGCCGGACGATCACGATGTCGCCGACGCGCAGGGAATCCGCGGCAACGGTCCGGACCTCCCCGTCGCGCCGGACCAGCGCGGTGGCCGGGCGCAACGCCATGAGCGCGCGGATCGCGCGCCGAGTGCGGCCCAACGCATAAAACTCCATCGCATTGCTGAGCGAGAAAAGGAAAAGCAGGACGCTGCCCTCGGCCCAGGCGCCGAGGTACGCCGCGCCGGCCGCCGCGGTCAGCATCAGCACGTTGACGTCGATCCGCCCGCGCCGCAGCGCAACCCAGGCCGTTATCGCGCTGCCCGTTCCACCCGCCACGTAGGCGGCGGCGTAGAGTAGGCTGCCCATGTGCGACGCACTGCCTCCCGCCAACCACGCGCCCAATTGGGTGCAAAGGCAGACGAGGGGTTGCGCGCCGGGCACCAGTTGTGCCATCCAGTCGACGCCATCGGCGTGTGCCGTCTGCGACGGCCGGACAGCAACCGGGCGCCCTCCCATGGCGGACCGTGTTGCCATCAGGACGCCACCTCCTTACCTACCGTACATTGGAACCCACAGCAAAAACATCGAGCGGATGCTTGATGCTTTGTCAGTTGTCGGTCCGAACGGACGGCTGCCCGATTGATGCTGTTCGTCCGTCGGGCCCCGGTCGGAGCGCATCGGCGTGTTGAGACTTTGGTTCTGGCTGAGTGCGGGCGGCGCTCCTTCTGCCGGACCGTGTGGCTAAGTTCGCAGAATACGGCCCTCGCCCGATTGACTTGGTCGGAGACGCTCACTATCTTTTTGGTGCGAACGTCGCCGAATTACCAACGCCAGGGAGCGCCGGCATGGACGTTGTTGTCCCCGTCACGTTTCGCGTCCCCAAGCATCTAGACTGGGCGAGAGCAGACTCCGTCTCTTGATGGGCAACCTGTCCGCGTCGTCAATGGGGAGGCCGATGTGAACGATGCGAACAGTACGCCGAAGATCGGGCGACGGAGGGATGGGGCCATGAAGGGCGGTACCCCAGGGGCGGTGTACGGCTTGGGATTCATTGGTGCGGCCGTCTACTATATTCAGCACGCGGCGACGTTCGGTGCCGGAGTGCTGGGGTTGCTGAAAGCCATAGTCTGGCCGGCATTCCTTATCTACCGGGTCCTGACGCTCCTCAAAATGTAGCGCATCATCGTTGCGGGAGCAGCGGGGTGACGGCGAGGTGCTTGTAGTCAAGGCAGGCTCGGGGTTGCGGGCCGCGGTTTCCGGCACTGGGCCCCAAGAAGATTCGGTCGCTCTCGCCAATTCGTCGACCCATAGTCAATGTGACAGCCAGGTCCGTCGCCAACCTGGCCAGGAACGCCAGCAATTTGTGCGAGTCCGTCCCGAAGTCCATCGGGCGCACCATCGAAACGAGGAAGGCTCGTCTTGATCCCTGCGCTGGGCCGCATCGGATTCTGGACAGGCTTGGCTGCGTTTACCGCGACAATCGCCTATGATATCGTGCAGATCTTGCAGGTGATTGGTGATCTCCATTTTCCACTTGATGAGGTTTTGATCTTCGGGACCTCGCTCTGTATCGTCCTTCCGTTTGTTCTCGAAGTACTCGCCTTTCACTACTCTAGCCCAGTCGACAAGCGATTCTGGACCCATGCGGCGCTAATCTTCACGACGATGTATGCGATATTCGGCACCGCGAACTATGCCGTCCAACTCGCGACGGTAATCCCCGCCAAGTTGCGGGGCGCTGCCGACACGACTCGATTCCTGGAACAGACGCCTCATTCGCTGTTTTGGGACTTTGACGCCATTGCGTACATCATGATGGGTCTCACGACTTTGGTAGTTGTCCCCGCTCTGGGAAACACCGGCGCTGAGTCGCGACTTCGCATAGCATGTGTGGCGAATGTCGTAGCGACGTGCCTAGCAGGGATAGTGTACTTCTACCCAACGTATTCCTACAAACTCCTGTTACTAGGGTTTCCATGGGGCATCACAGCCCCGCTGTTCATGTTGCTGATGGGCATCGCGTTGCGGACGAAAGACACCAAGGCGCATCCTTGACGATTACTGCATCTAACAACCGGCCGCTCCCGGCTGCCGATGCTCTGCTCGCTCCGTCCACCGTTTAGTCGCGGACGACGCGGCGCATAGAACTCGCCGCGCACCCGGTGGGCGGCTGACCTGCCGACGAACACACTTAAGGCAACTAATGACGGCGTCGGAGGAAAGCATACCGTCCGCGGTCGCCGGGTCTGCACGCCGCTGACCGACGCATCTACGCGCGTCTATGAGCGTGTCTAGGTCTTCCTCCCGCCGGAGTTGCCGCGCAGCAGTGTACGAAGAACGTGAGCCGGAGAGGAGTGGAGCGCGGCAGGGACCCGACGCGCGATCAGGCGCTCGGTCGCCAACCCCGCTACGGTTTCAACATCGCGTCCTCCCGTTTTCCTCCCGCCGATCCCATATGCGCCGCCGACTACCGCGGTCGTCTAGGCCCGGCAACCGCCGATCTCTTGGGGCCGCGGTGCCACACGAGCGTTGTCGGATCTTGAGGCACCGCGCGTCGGTTGATCTCGCGAAGGTGCTCGGCGTGCTCGTGGTGCGGTTCTCTCGCTGCGACAGGGAACGTGCGTGCGCTGGTCCGCTTGGCGACAGAACGGCGCGACCACGAGAAGAACCGGGATCACGTATCGTGAGGAACAGTAGCGCACACACCACGCTCCACTAGCCAACGAAAAGTCGACTACGCGCCTACGCCACGTTCCGCTTCATCTCGTCGAACTGTTCCTTGGTGATCTCCCCAGCCGCATAGCGGCGGCGAAGGATGTCGAGCGGAACCTCCGGCTCTCTTGTCGGCGTCGTGCCGCCCCGACCGCTTAAGTAGCGCACCAATGCGGCGATCCCGATGATCACTAGCGCCCAGAACACGAGCATCATAAGCCAGCCCCCAATCATCCAGCCCCACCCTGGACCGTATCCGTATGGCCACATCATTCTGCTCACCTCGTCTTTCGAAGAAAAGACAGGCCGCTCGACCGTCGCCAGTGACGCGTGTGATGGAACGGATAGAGATCGAAACCAAGACACATGATCACGCACGTCTCGACGAAATGCCAGAGGAAGTATCCCACACGCGCCGGGATCGCCACAGGCTTCATGCCTACGGCTGAATCGCACACGACTGTCCCCTCCCCGGCCTGCAACGGGATCAATTGCCGACGCCTTCTAAAGTCTATCCTGGAACGAATGAGGGGCGCATCGGGCGCGGACCCGATGTGGGTTCATCTGGACACGAAGATTCAGCTTGTTGAGGATTTTGCCTTGGACAATGTTATCAGGACAAAACCCGTCAAGTTTCCGGCTCGGTGTCGAACGAACGTTGTTCTCTTTGCGAACGATCGGAACGCTCGGTCAAGACCGTGGAGGCCAGCCGAAAGGGGGCGCACTATATCGGGCACCGCAGGAACACGAGCGGATGGCTGGCTCAAGCACCGACGTGTAGGCCATGATGCTACACTACCCTGCCACGTTCCGCGGACCATCCGAGCGATGAGCACACGTGGCGAGCGTCGTTAGCGGCCGTTCAGCTTGATGTCTCAGCCTCAATGGTCTTCACGCACTGTCGCATCTTCGTATACAGATCAGGGCCAAACGCCATCACTTTGTGCTCCTTCATGCGGTGATCGGCACAGAGTTGCATGACCTCTTCAAGGCTAGAACCCCGGGCCTGAAAGTCGCAATCAACGCCGGCGTCACGGCAACTGATTAGATATACCTTCGCCATCTCGATCCTCCCCCAGGGCATGAATCGCCCACGTTCGACCGTCCACACTACGGTGGGTGAAACGCCCCAACTCGTCCCCAACCGCCCTACGCTTTCGACTGCGGCATCCCTCCGCAAACGAACCCTAGCAGGAGCCCCACCACGCTGTTAGTCGCGCTGCAAGACTGATAGCCGAGAAGTGCCGCTGGTATTGCCGCGGTCCGCACGCCTCGAACTGTTGGGCGGCGCGAGGCTGTCGCTATGATCAGAACCGGCAGCACAGCGGTCACGTCCACCGGCGGATGGTGGGCGCGCGAGTGCGGCGAGATCCTGACACGACCGAGCTCGCGAATGACGGCCGTCGGCTCCGCAAGGTCCGGCGGGAACGAATCAGGATACTCGAGGTGCGCAGCGATAAATCGCTCGAGGTCCGCCTGCTGGCGGTCGATGCGCCGCGGCTATGTCGTCGCGAATACGACGACGCACGCGAGGCGCTTGCGTGATGGGTGGGCTGTCCTGCCGAACGAACTAGATCAGACCTGGACCCGATAGGCCGGTGCCCGCCTACACTGTAGGCTAATCGGCACAATGTTGGGAGTGTTCGAGGTGTTGGCGCTCACCGGATTGCTCGTCGCCCTCATCGGGTTCGTCCGCCTCGTCGTGCGGCCGCCCACGAATCCGCCCCGCGACAACTTCTGAATCAGCGGCGCGGCCGCCAAAAGGTCTCCCGGGTTATATCGAGGAGGCGACGGCTCCTCAGAAAAATGTGTCTTGGTCTCTTGGATCGCCTTCTCTGCCGCAGCCAGTTCACGAAGGGCCGCTTGAAGTGAAAGACCACGGTGTCGGGAGCGGGTGCGTCCACCGACGCAAGGACGCCCTCGAGCCCTCCTCGCGTCCGCGCATGGTACTTCAGCAGCACCTGCTCGAAGGTGAATTTGACGTCGGCCGAAGTAAACGGCTGGCCGTCATGCCAGCGGACGTTGTGGGCCAGAGTGAACGTGTAGGCACGTCCATCGGGCGAGACGGTCCAGCGTTCCGCGAGATCTGGGGTTGGGTTCAGTTGCGCATCGAGCTGGACCAGGCCGTTGTACACCGAATCCGCGACGGTGTGCGCCGGCGACGCGGTTGTGATCGCCCCGTTTAAAGTGCCGGGGTCGCTCGAGGTGGCAACCACCAGCGTCCCGCCGAAACGCGCGGTCTGAAGCGCCATCGCCGGTGGACTCGCGGCCAGAAGTAGCGCGAGCGCTCCCCAAACCCACCGGCAGAATCGAGACACCACTGGCCTCCAAACTTAAGCGGGCGACGCCACCCGCGTTCCCACACAGTTGCCCAAGGAAACCTTCAGGGCCTGCTCGCCTGCAATGGCTTTGCCGAGTCCTCCAGGCAGCATTCTAGGAACGTAGCGACCATTAGCTGCTGCGGCTCGACCAGCATCCCGGCAACCGCCTGCTTTTTCATGGAGTCGCCGGGTCCCTCTCCAGGCCGCTACGCTGGGCTGCGCCAGGGGTGTTCACTTGGTCAGAGCCTTCCTTTGATGGCGCGCAAAACCTTGAAAATCGTGGTGCCGGGGGACGGAGTCGAACCGCCGACACGGGGATTTTCAGTCCCCTGCTCTACCACCTGAGCTACCCCGGCACGAACAGCTTGCGGGCCGCCTCAGAGTATAGCCGACGCCGTCCGGCGGCGGCAAGGCCGTTTAGATGTCTGCGAACGGGTAAATACGTTCCACCGGGGATGGAGGTGGGGAGCATGTTAAATAATCGGGCGCTCGAACAGTACCGGCGGATCCTTGAAGAGGCGGTGGCGGGCTCGGGGCGCGACGACATCGGCGTCGGCGCCGTGACTGAAGCACGCGATGGCGTGATCGCGGTCGAGCTCTCACGCGGCACGCACAAGCACACGGCGGAGATTTCCGCGGACTCGCTGCACGACCATGAGGGCGCGCGCCGTGCGGTGACCCTCGCGATCCGCACCCTCAGCAAAGAAGTCGCGCAGGAAAACCTCGAGAAGGCCCTGTAACTCCTCGTTCGCGCTCGCAAAACAACGGGACGGGTCCGCTCGGGCCCGCCCCGCTTTCGTTGGTGCGACCGGCCGATGTGCGGACCGGCGTCGTCACCCTGTGTCTACTGCACGTTCACTTCGATACTCGACGAGTCGGACTGCGCGCCGTTCACGATCTGCGCCGCGCTGACCACATAGGGCATCGCCACGATCGGAATCGCGTTGAAATTCAGCGGCACCTGCCAGTTCCCGTCGGCCTTGGCCTGCGTCTCCACGCGGACCGTCTGGCCCAGAAGTCGCGGTTGTGCCGTCACGACGACGAGCGCGCCCGGCTGCGCCTGCCCCTGCACGATGATGCTCGTGCCCACTCGCGAGCCGTTACCGGGTGACGTGATCATCGGTGCGGTAAGCGCCACGGGCACGGGCGCCGCGGTCTGCGGCGTCGTCACCGCCACCTGGTAGGCTTGGTTCGTGCCCTCCACGACGTAAAAACGCGCGGCGCGCCCGTTTTGGAGTGCGCTGAAGTCCGCGGGTTGCCCGTTGAGCGTGACCTGGGCGTCCGCGAGAATTGCGTACGTCGTCCCGTTCGCCAGCGTCACGGTCCGGCTGCCGGCGTTCACGTGGGCGATCCTTCCCGCCGGCGAAAGGCGATAGCTGGCGGTGATTTTCGTCGCCTGGTTGCCGTTGACGTCGACGACGACGCGGTCGCCGGTCTTCAGTTGACCCAGCGCCGCCGATCCGCCCGCGCTGTTGTCCGCGTTGTACCGGTAGATCGCGGTTTGCGGTGTGACGCCGTAGGTGTAGTCTTGACCGTTCGCGCGTACGACGATCTGCGGAGTCTGCCCGGTGGTGACCGCCATCAGGCGGCCGGTGACTTGACTGGACGAAACGGGTGGCGCGGCCACGGTTGGCGTGCCGCCGTTGCTGTGGATGAGGATCGTCTCGTTGGCCGCGAGCCACTGCACGCCGGCGCCGAGCGCTTCGCTGATGAACCGCAGCGGCACCATCGTGCGGTCATTGATCGTGAACGCGGGCACGTCGAGTATCGTCGGTGAGTTGTTGACGGCGGCCTGGCGGGATCCGACCGTCAGTTCGACGACCTGCCCGCCGCGGATCGCGAGGATGCGGTTCGTCGCGGCATCATAGTTCACCGTCGCGCCGAGCTGCTCGAAGATGCCCCGCAGCGGAACGAGCACACGGCCTTGAATCATCTGCGGCGGCACGTCGAAGTTCACGGGCCGCCCGTCGATGAACACTCTGATCATGCTCTGCGCGCCCGCCGGCGCCGGCCCCGCGAACGAGACCGCGGCGACAAGCGCGAGGGTGAGGCAGAGGACGCGCTTGCTAATCATTCACACCCCCACCTTCCTTTATATGTATAGGCCTCGGTACAGGCCTGGGTCTGCAGGGCGTGCCGGCGATTGATCGGCACGCACAACCCCGGGGCGTACGGCCCCGGGGCGCTTACCCTGAACAATACCCGGGCACGCGCTCAGCCTAACCCGACACGCCGCGACAGGCGTTAGGGGCCCATGACCCGGCCGGCGCGCAGCGCAGGAGTCGCCGCGCGGTTCGGCGAACGCGCCGTGACACCATTGACCCGGAGCGGTGATGCTCAACGGGGACCGCGGTCCGAGGCTTCGAGCGGAGGACGTCCACGTCCGATTCGGGGGTGTGACCGCCCTCTCGGACGTCGGCATGGACGTTCGAGGCGGCGAGATCCTGGCGCTGATCGGCCCGAACGGCGCCGGGAAGACCACGCTCCTCAACACGATCAGCGGCGTGTACCGGCCGGCCGCGGGACGGATCTTCCTCGAGGGGCGAGACATCACGGGCCGGTCCCCGGACGAGGTCGCACGCCGCGGCGTTGCCCGCACGTTTCAGAACGTCTCCCTGTTTAGCGGTATGACCGTCCTCGAGAACATCCTGGTGGGGCGGCACATCCACATGCGCAGCGGCGTGCTGGCCTCCGGCATCTACTGGGGCTGGGGCGAGCGCGAGGAGCTGCGGCACCGCGAAGCCGTGGAGCGCATCATCGACTTTCTCGAAATCTCCCACATCCGCCGCTCACCCGCCGGCACGCTGCCCTACGGCCTGCGCAAGCGTGTAGACCTCGGGCGCGCGCTCGCCGCGGAGCCGACCGTTCTCCTGCTCGACGAGCCGATGACCGGGATGAACCGCGAGGAGAAAGAGGACATGGTCCGGTTCATCCTCGATATCGCCGACGAGTGGGCGCCCGCGATCGTCTTGATCGAGCACGACATGGGGGTCGTGATGGACATCTCGCACCGCGTCGTCGTGCTGGACCACGGCAGGAAGATCGCCGAGGGCGCACCGGATCAGATTCGGACCAACGCGGACGTGCTGCGCGCCTACCTCGGCGAGGCGACGGCGGCGGTGCCGGGAGCGGTGAGATGACCACGCTGCCGGCCCTGCTGCTCGCCCACGCGGAGGACCACGGCACGCGCGTCGCGATGCGCGAGAAAGAATATGGGATCTGGCAACCCTACACGTGGGCCCAATGCGTGGACCGCGTGCACGCGCTCGCGATCGGGTTCGCGCGGCTCGGCTTCGGACGCGGGGACCGGCTCGCCATCGTGGGGGACAACCGGCCGGAACTGTACTGGGCGCTGCTCGCCGCGCAGTCGCTCGGCGGGATCCCGGTCCCAGTCTACCAGG
>DATEGA010000199.1:0-25785 GCA_035280345.1 bacterium
CGGTGGGTCCCGGTCCCGGCGAGTACGGCGACGCCGCCGACCGCGTCGGGCCGCGTAGGGGCGAGCAGCCGGTGCAGCGCCGCGGCCAGTCGGGCGGCGTCAGGATAGCGGTCCGCCGGCGCCTTGGCGAGCAGGCGCTCGACCAGCGCCGCCGCCGCCGGCGAGACGTCCGGACGCGCGTGGCGGACGCTTCTCGGCATCTCGTTGATGTGTTTGAGCGCCACGGCTACGGGCGCCTCGCCGGAGAACGGCGGGCGGCCGGTCAGCATCTCGTAGAGCACGACCCCGAGCGCGTACTGGTCGGACGCGGGCCCGGCGGCGTCGCCGCGCGCCTGCTCCGGCGAGAGGTACGGCGCCGACCCCATCACGGTCCCTGTCCGCGTCAGCGAGGTCGCGTCCAGCGTGAGCGCGATTCCGAAGTCGGCCACCTTCACGTGGCCGTCCTCCGTGAGCAGAATGTTGTGCGGCTTGATGTCACGGTGCACGACGCGCCGGCCGTGCGCGTAGGCGAGCGCATCGGCCACCTCGGCCGCGATCGTCAGGGCGTCCGCTTCCGGGAGCGGCCCGTCGCGCAGCAGCCGCTCGCGCAGCGTGCCGCCACCGACGTATTCCATGGCAATGAACTGGCGGAGACCGTCCTGGCCCCATCCGTACACGCGCACGATGCGGGCGTGGGTAAGGGCGCCGGCCGCCGCGGCCTCATGGCGAAAGCGGCGGCGGAACCCTTCGTCGCGCGCGAGCACGTCGGCGAGAACTTTGACGGCGCACGGCCGCTCGGCCTCACGGTCCCACGCGCGGTAAACCGCGGCCATGCCGCCGCTGCCGAGCGGCTGCTGCAGTTCGTAGCGGCCGTCGAGGACGTCCGGGGCCGTCAATGCAACCGCTGCGTCGCGACGAGTCCTGGTAGCTCGGTGGCCCATGAGGCGCGCCTCGCAAACGCGATCACGGGCGGCAGATAGCTGCGGATCAGCGTAATCACCCGTTCAGGCGACGCGAGACCGCTGCCGGTGAGGAGCGTCCAGCGCGTCTCCAGCATCGCCGCGAGATGCAGCGACAGCTCGGTGGAGATCATGCCGATGTCCGCGAGCGGCAGGAAGATCTCCCACCGGCGGGACGGACGCGGAATGCCGTACGTCATCAGCATCGCCTTCGCGATCCCCGTCGCCGCGCCGCTCGCGTTGCTGAACACGCCGACGAGCTGGGCGACCCGCTCCGCGTCGCGGGCGACGGCTTCGACCTCACGTGTAAACATCTCAAGAATCGGGACCGAGGTCAGGACGCGCGCGAGCCGCCAGCCGATCCGGATCGGGTCGAGCGCGCGGGCGGTCTGGCCTCCCACCTGGATGGGGCCGTCCGCCGTGGCGCCGAAGCCGCGCGCCTTGATGATCGTCTCGTGCGCCTCCTCGAGCAGCCGCGGCCGCTCCTGCTCGAGGCGCGTCGCCATCTGGCGGCCGAACGCCTCGCGCGCCGCCGGGTCGTTGTCGGCAAGGAGGCGGCCCCAGGTCAGCACTTCGAACACGACCGGGAGAATGTGCGAATTGAGCCCAAACGGCATCAGCACGCCCGGCGCTTCGCCGAGGGGATTGCCTCGACCGAGCCCTTCCAGATACTCCGTCACGGCGTCGGCGTCGAGGTCTTCGCGCAACACCAGTCCGACCTCGATATCCGAGTCGGGCCAGGTGCGCTCCACCGCCGGCTGGCCGTACAGGTAGGCCGCGACGATCTCCTCTTCGCCCGCAAAGAAGCGCGCGAGGTTCTCGTACGCGTTCATTCAGAGTCTACTCCGTCCGCCCGCCGCATCACTAGTAACATACCACGCTCGCACCCGTGTCCCGCGGCTTCAGCGCGGTTCATTCAACGCCGGCGGCGGCGGCGGCCAGCCGCTTGACGCGCTCGATCTCGGCGTCCTGGAGGACCGTCAGCTTCTGCGTCTCAAGGGAGCCCTCGGCGTGGATCGCGAGCACCTCGAGGTAGCCGCCGAGGTCGGACGCGACGAGGTCGCGCAGAAGGTTGATCACCCGCAGCCGGTCGCCGGCGCCGACGCCCTCGCGCCCGCCGAGCGCACGGTCGAAGAGCCGCCGGACCTCGGGGCGGTTCCAGTCCTCTTCCATGGGGCCGGTCACGAGGAGGCCGCCGGCGAGATCCTGCACGTCGCGGACCGCCTCGTGGTAGCCGTGGGCGAAGTAGTACTTGGCGGCGTTGGTCAGGGCCACGTCCGGCACCGCGATGCCGTCGACGTCCCGGGCCCCCGCCGCCGCGGCCGTCCCGATCCCGCGCGTCGTCTGCAGGTACAGAGTGAGGCGCGCGAGCTTCTCGCGGACGTGCGAGGCGCTGAGCAGCCCGTGATAGTCGGCGATCAGCGCCGCCCCGCCGAGCAGCAGCTCGAGGAGCGGGATCTTGTACGACACCGCGGTAAACCGGTGAAACTCGACGAACGTCCGCGCGAGCGCGCCGGCGGCGCGCCACTCGCCGCACAGAAAGACGCGGTCCCACGGAACGAGCACGTCGTCGAAGATCGTGAGGGATTCGGTGAGACTGTACCGGCTGCTGAGCGGGTTGTCGAACTCGCTCGTGGCCCCGAAGCCGCGCGCGCTCGCGATCATCGTCACGCCCGGCGTGTTGGCCGGCACCGCGAAGGCCACTGCGTAGTCGGCGTCGGCCTCGCTCATCGCGCGCGTCGGGACGACGACGATCTCGTTCGCGAAGACAGCATTGGTAGTGTGGGCCTTCACCCCACGGACAACCAGACCGTCCCGGGTCTCGCGGACGCGCCGCACGTAGGCGTCCGGCTCCGGCTGCTCCGACGGCCGCCGCGCCCGGTCGCCCTTCGCATCGGTCTGCGCAACCGCCATCGCGAGGTCGCCGTCCCGGCAGTGCTCGTAAAAGGCGCGGATCCGCGCGGCGTACGCCGTCCCGGCCTCGCGGTCGAGCCGGCCGCCGACGATCATCATCGCGAAGATCGCGTCGGTGCCGATCTCCTTGATCAGCGGGACGAACGAGCGCGCCTCCCGCGTCACGTACTCGATCAGGTCGCGGCGGCGCAGCAGATCGCCGGCCGTACGGGGAATCGCGAAGTAGCGGCTCATCGGCTCCCCGTCCGGCGCCGGCGCGGTGAGCAGGTCGTCGCCCGGCCGCGCGTGCGCGAGGCGAAAGTCGATCGCCACGTGTCGCGCGCCGCGGCCGAGGTGTGGATGACCGGTCACGTCTTCGACCGGCTCGCCGCGGTAGACGATGCGGCGGCCGTCGCGCAGGCTGGCCAGAAACTCGTTGGCGCTACGCAGTGGCATCGCGGCCTCCCCGCGCCGGCGCAGGGCGCGCCCGCAGCTGGTACTTTTGAATCTTGCCGGTGGCCGTCTTCGGGAGCGCGTCCATGAAGTCGACCAGCTTCGGCGCCTTGAAGTGCGCGAGCCGGTCGCGGCAAAACGCGATCAGCTCGCCGGCGGTGGCGTGCGCGCCGCTCCGGAGGACCACACACGCGCGCGGGACTTCGCCCCACGTCGGATCGGCGCTCGCCACGACCGCCGCCTCGAGCACGGCGGGGTGTTGATACAGCACGCCCTCCACCTCCACCGACGAGATGTTCTCGCCGCCGCTGATGATCAGATCCTTCTTGCGATCCACGATCTGCGCGTAGCCGTCCGGATGCACGACCGCCAGGTCGCCGGTGTGAAACCAGCCGCCCGCCGTCGCCGCCGCGGTCGCCTCGGGATCTCGGTAGTATCCCGGGGTAACGGTCGGTCCACGGACGACGATCTCACCGATCTCCGCGCCGTCGCGCGCCACGTCCGTGAGGTCCTCGCGCGCGACGCGCACACGGCCGGCCGCGATCTGCCCGATGCCCTGGCGCGCCTTGAGGGCCGCGCGCTCCGCGAGCGGCAGGCCGTTCCAGTCGCTGCGCCATTCGCACACCGTGAGCCACGGGCCGGTCTCGGTGAGACCGTAGACGTGGACGATCTCGAAGCCGAGCTCCTCTTCGCAGCGCTTGATGAGCGCGGCCGGCGGCGGGGCGCCCCCGACGTACCAACGCACACGCTGGCGCGGGCGCCAGCCCTGGCTGCTCGAATCGCCGCCGAGCATGACGAGCACCGTGGGCGCGGCGAACGCGATCGTGACCCCTTCGGCGTCGATCAGGCGGACGATCGCCGGCGGATCGACGCGCGGCAGACAGACGTGCCGCGCGCCCGCGGCCGCGCCCGCCCACACGCCGCCCCAGCCGTTCACGTGAAACATCGGCAGCGTATGCAGGTACACGTCATCGACGCCGAGGCGGGCGTGAAACAAAACATCGAGGACGTTGAGTGCGGTCATCCGGTGCGTCATCACGACGCCCTTGGAATGGCCGGACGTGCCGCTCGTGTAGTTGATGCTGATCGGCGCGCCCTCGTCGATCGCGTCGACCGCGTCGAAGAGCCGGCCCGCCGCTCCGGACGGCGCGTCGGCGATCAGATCGTCCACGGCGGGGCTCTGGCCGAGTGCTCCGCCGGCGGATCGCCCGGCCAAAGCGACAACGCCCAAATCGAGCGCGTCCCGCAGCGAATCGGCGAGGTCGGCGAATCCCGGATCCACGAGCAGGACGCGGCAGCCGGCGTGTTCGACGATGTACCGGTAGTCCGGGGCGCCGAGCCGGGTGTTCATCGGTACCAGCACGCCGCCGGCGAGCGGCACGGCCGTATAACACTCAAGGGCCCAGTGAGTGTTCGGCGCGAGCACGCCGGCGCGGTCCCCCGGACGCAGGCCGATGCTCCGAAGCGCCGCGGCGAGCCGCACGCAGCGGTCGGCGAACACCGCGTAGGCGTACCGCTCCGCGCCGTCGATCACGGCGAGGCGATCTCCGTACACGTCCGCGGCGCGGCGGAAAAACTGGAGCGGCGAGAGCGGGGACGACACGGGGCCGTTTTCTGCGATGCCGAAAGCGGCCCCTGCCCCTCTCAGGAGCGCCGCGCCGGTGGCCCGGCTAAAGAGCGGGCGGCGCGGTTCCGGCCGGCGCGGTCTCGAGCGGAGCCTCGGGCGCCATCGACGGTGCGTCTTTCGGCACAAGCTGCCAGAATTTCGGAAACCAGACCTCCCACTCGTCCAGGATTGCGCGGGCACGTCCGCTGCCGGTCGCCTCGGCGTGGGCCTCGACGAGCGCCCGCAGCCGCCGGGCGCCATCCGCGCCGTCGACGCGCCGCGCCGCAACGAGCCCCGGATGGAAGCGCGCCGTGAAGCGGCCCTCCGTGTCAAGGACGAATGCGATCCCGCCGGTCATTCCCGCGCCAAAATTGCGGCCGGTCTCTCCGAGCACCACCACCGCGCCGCCCGTCATGTACTCGCAGCCGTGATCGCCGGTGCCCTCCACCACGGCGACGGCGCCGCTGTTGCGGACGGCGAACCGTTCACCCGCGCGGCCCGCGGCGAAGAACTGTCCGCCGGTCGCCCCGTAGAGGACAGTGTTGCCGACGATGACGTGCCGGTGAGACGCGCCGAGCAGCGCAGCGGACGGCCGAACGACGAGCGTGCCGCCGGTCATCCCTTTGCCCACGTAGTCGTTCGCCTCTCCGGTGAGCAGCAGGCGCATGCCCGGCACGCACCACGCACCGAACGACTGACCGGCCGTGCCGGTGAAACGCAAGGTCACGGTACCGTCCGGCAGCCCCCCATCCCCGTACCGCCGCGCGATCGCCGCCGCGATCCGGGCGCCCACCGCGCGGTCGCCATTCCCGATCGAGAAGGCGCAGTCGACGGCGCGGCCGGCGAGGATCGCGTCGCGGATCTCGAGCAGAATGTGGTCGTCGTACGGCGTTCCCGGCCGGTCGTTCCGGTCCTGGCGGGCGTGGCGCGCGCGCGTGCCGGACAGATCGGGGTCGGCGAGGACGCGCTCGAGCGTAAGACGCCGGGCTCGGCCGGACGCGGTCTCCTCCCGCACGCGCAGCAGGTCCGGCCGTCCCACGATTTCGTCAAGGGCGCGAAACCCGAGGGACGCGAGGATGCGCCGGACGTCGTCCGCGACCCCGAGCATAAAGTTGATCACCCGCTCGGGCGTCCCCGCGAACTTCGCCCGCAGATCCTCGCGCTGCGTAGCGATCCCCACCGGGCAGGTGTTGAGATGGCACTGCCGCGCCATGACGCAGCCGAGCGCCACCACCGCGGCGCTCGCGAAGCCGAACTCCTCCGCCCCGAGCATCGCCGCGACGACGACGTCGCGCCCGGTTTTGAGACCGCCGTCGACGCGGAGGCGCACCCGGCCCCGCAGATTGTTGGCCACGAGCGTCTGCTGGGTCTCCGCGAGCCCGAGCTCCCACGCGACACCGGCGTTCTTGATCGAGTCGAGCGGCGAGGCGCCGGTGCCGCCGTCGGCGCCGGCGATGTGCACGGTATCCGCGTAGGCCTTCACCACGCCGGCCGCGATCGTGCCCACGCCCGCCTCGCTGACGAGCTTCACCGAGACACGCGCGCCCGGATTGCCCTGCTTAAGGTCGTAGATCAGCTGGGCCAGGTCTTCGATGCTGTAGATGTCGTGGTGCGGCGGCGGCGAGATGAGCGTGATACCCGGCTGCGACCGGCGGATGCGCGCGATTTCGCCGCTCACCTTGGCGCCGGGAATCTGCCCGCCTTCGCCCGGCTTGCTCCCCTGCGCCATCTTGATCTCGAGCTCTTGGGCGGAGGCGAGATACGCCGCGGTCACCCCGAACCGGCCGGACGCGATCTGCTTGATCGCCGAGTTCGCGGAATTGCCGTTCGGCCTCGGCGCGTACCGGGCCGGGTCCTCGCCACCCTCGCCGCTCGCGCTGCGGGCGCCCAGGCGGTTCATCGCGACCGCCAGCATTTCGTGGGCCTCCCGGCTCAGCGATCCGTGCGACATCGACGAGACGATGAAGCGGCGGACGATCGAGGAAACGGGCTCGACCTCGTCGAGGTCGATCGGCGTGCGGCCCCGGAACTCGAGGAGATCGCGCAGCGCCGTCGGCGGCCGATGCGTCACCTCCCAGGCGTAGGCGAGATACGCTTCGTCGCCGCCGCCGAGCGACAGGCGGTGCAGTGCGCGCAGCACGTTCGGGTGAAAGGCGTGATAGTCGCCGCCCTTGCGGAACCGGAACGCGCCCGGATCGTCGAGCGCGGGCGCCTCGCCCGCCCGGCGCCACGCAGCCGCGTGGCGTGCCAGCGTGTCCTCGGCGACCTCCGCGAGTCCGATCCCCCCGACGCGCGTGGGCGTGCCGGTCAGCGCGAACTCGACGAGCGCGTGGTCCAGGCCGACGGCTTCGAACATAGCCGCGCCATGGTAGCTGCTGATCGTTGAGATGCCCATCTTGGACATGATCTTGAGGAGGCCGGCGTCGAGGGCCGCGCGATACCGGCCGAGCGCGGCGTCCGGCGGCACCCCCAGCCGCCGCGCTTCCGCGGCGACGGCGTCGTAGGCGAGTCTGGGACAAACCACGCTCGCGCCGTAGCCGATCAGCAGGGCAAGTTGATGGACGTCGCGCGCCTCGTCCGTCTCGACGATGAGGCTCGCCCCCATCCGCATGCCGCGGCGGATGAGGGCCTGATGGACCGCGCCCGCGGCGAGCACCGGCGGAATCGGCGCGCGCGAGGCATCGGCGCCACGGTCGCTGATGACCAGGAGGGCGGCGCCCTCTTCGACCTGATAGATCGCCTCGTCGCACACGCGCACAAGCGCACGCTCCAGCCCTTCCGCGCCCTCCGCCGCGGGGAAGAGCGCGTCCACCATGCGGAGCCGGAACGGACCTCCGAGCGCACCGAGCGCGGTGAGGTCGGCGGGCGAGAGCACCGGACTCGACAGCTCGATGAGGCGGGCGTGCTCCGGCCCCTCGGCGAGCAGGCTCGGCCGCGCGCCCAGCAGCGTGCGCAGCGACATCACGAGCCGCTCCCGCAGCGGATCGATCGGCGGGTTGGTCACCTGCGCGAACCGCTGCTTCAGATAGTGTGCGACGAGCCGCGGCCGGGCGCCCAGCACGGCAAGCGGCGTGTCGTCGCCCATCGAGCCGATCGGGTCCTTCGCCTCGGTCAGCATCGGCTGGAGGATCCGCTGCAGCTCCTCACGTGTGTAGCCGAACGCCACCAGGCGCCGCGTGAGGTCCGCACCGTCGCCGCGCGGCACGGACGCGTTCGCCGCCGCGGCCGGCCGGACGCGCTCCCGCGCAAGCCAGTCACTGTAGGGACGCCCCGCGGCGGCCTCGCGCTTGATCACGTCGTCGGTCAGGATGCGGCCCGCCGCCGTGTCGACGGCGAGCATCCGGCCGGGACCGAGCCGGCCCTTCTCGATGATGCGCGCTACGTCGATGTCCGCGACGCCCGCTTCGCTGGCCACGATCACCAGCCCGTCGCCGGTGACGACGTACCGCGCCGGCCGGAGCCCGTTCCGGTCCAGCACCGCCGCGGCGTACCGGCCGTCGGAGAGTGCGAGCGCCGCGGGCCCGTCCCACGGCTCGGCGATTCCCGCGTGGAAATCGTAGAATGCGCGCACCTCGCCGGCCATCTCTCCGTGGTCCTCCCACGCCTCCGGCACCAGCATCATGATGGCGTGGAGGAGGTCGCGGCCGGAACGGACGAGCAGCTCGAGGGCGTTGTCGAGCATCGCGCTGTCGCTGCCGCCGGCCTGAATCACGGGGAGTAGCTCGCCCAGACGCTCGCGCCACACCGGCGACGCCGCCTGCCGCTCGCGTGCGCGCATCCAGTTCACATTGCCGGAGAGCGTGTTGATCTCGCCGTTGTGCGCGAGAAATCGGAACGGCTGCGCGAGCGGCCAGCTCGGGAACGTGTTCGTGCTGTACCGCTGGTGGAATAGCGCAAGCGACGTCTCATACCGCGGATCCCGTAGGTCGGGATAGAACCGTGCCAGCTGGGGCGCGACGAACATGCCCTTGTATACGATCGTGCGGTGGGAGCACGACGCGAGGTATGCCCCCTCGACCCCCTCGTCATCGAGTCGCTGTTCGATCAGGCGGCGCACCGTGTACAGTGCCCGTTCGAAATCCTCCGCGCCCAGCCGGTCGGGACGCCCGATCAGCGCCTGCTGAACCTCGGGGCGGGTTCGCGCCGCCTGCGCCCCGAGCGCGGTGAGCGCCACCGGCACGTGGCGCCAGCCAAAGAAGACGAGGCCCTCGCGGGTGGCGACGTCCTCGATGATCGAGCGGGCACGGGCCTGCCCGCGCACATCGCGAGGCAGGAACGCCATCGCGACGCCGAGATCCGCATGACGCGGCGGCCGCACACCGAGACGATAGAGATCGGGCACGAGCAGGCGGTACGGAATCTGCGTGAGCACGCCGGCGCCGTCGCCCGTCTTGCCGTCCGCGGACACGGCGCCGCGGTGGGTGAGGCGCCCCACGGCGTTGAGCGCAAGTTCGAGCACGGCGTGGCTTCGACCGGCCGTGGTCGCCACGAACCCCGTGCCGCAGGCGTCGTGCTCGAAGCGCGCGTCTCGTAGATCAAACACCGGCGCCCTCCCCCTCCCGCCGTTTCTGCCGCCTGCGCCACGCTCTCCCGCGGTATTCGTTCGAAATGAAAAAACCCGAGAGAGGTCCTGAAGAGGAACCCTCCCTCGGGCTTTTATCCCGACGGTGTAACGCCGCGTGGGCCGTCTGCGCCGCTCGGTCCTGTCCGGCCACCCGCCGCGGAACCCTAGGCGCACTCCCTCCGTGCCGGCGTCACGGCCGGCGTACGGACCGGTATTCAATTGTGTTGCTTCCTTAGATAGCAGAGCCCTTGGTGGTTGTCAATGCGGACGGTCCGCCGCGGGCCTACGCGGTCCGCCGGTAGGCGATCTCGCCCCGCGCGATCGTCAGCAGCACGTCGCCGTCGCGGCCGAGCACGACGAGGTCCGCGTCCGCGCCGGGCGCGATGCGCCCTTTCCGGCGGTGCAGGCCGAGCACGCGCGCGGGCGTGAGCGACGCGGCCTGGACCGCGTCGCGCCGGCTAACGCCCGCCGCGGCGGCAAAGTTCTGCACGCCCCGGTGCAATTGTAAGGTGCTGCCGGCGAGCGTGCCGTCGGCGAGGCGCGGCACGCCGTCCTTCACCTCGACCGTCTGCTCGCCCAGCGTGAAGGCCCCCCGCCCCATCCCCGCCGCGGCGATCGCGTCCGTGACGAGCACGATGCGGCCCATCCCGGCGGCGTGCGCGGCCAGCGACAGGATCGCCGGGTGTACGTGGGCGTAGTCGGCGATCAGCCCCAGCGCGAGCGCGGGCGTCACGAGCGCGCCGCCGGCGGCGCCCGGCTCCCGATGATGGATCCCGCGCATCGCGTTGAAGAGGTGTGTGGCCATGCGGGCCCCCCACCGCACGGCGGCCTGGACGTCGTCGAACGCGGCATCCGTGTGCCCGATCGAGACGACGACGCCCTGCGCGGCCAGCATGCGGACGACCGCTTCGGCGCCCTCGAGTTCGGGGGCGAGCGTCACAAGGCGCAGCGCACCGTCGAGGCGGCGGACGGTCTCGGCGGCCTCGCCGGGATCGGGCGCGCGGAGGGCGTGCGCCGGATGCGCCCCGCGCCGCAGCGGATTGAGGTAGGGTCCCTCCATGTGCACGCCGAGGATCTCGGGCCCCGGAGCCGCGCGGCGCATCGCGATCGCCGCGGCCTCGCCGGCGCGGCGCATCTCGTCGAGCGGGGCGCTGATGATCGTCGGCAGGTACGCGGTCACGCCGGTCGCGGCGAGATACCGCCCAAGCGTCTCGTACGCGGGCGCCCCCGAGCGAAGGCAGTCGATCCCGGCCCCGCCGTTGACCTGGAGGTCAATCAGGCCGGGGATCAGCGTCGCGTCGGGAAACGACAGCGCCCCGGCCGGCGCGGGTTCCGCGGAAACGCGCGCGATGCGGCCGTGTTCGACGACGACAACGCCCGGGGTCAAGTCGCGGTCGGCGGCGAGCACCGTACCGGCGGACACGATCATCACCGTCTGCTTCCGGCCCGCGCGGAATCGCTCCTGCGGTGCGCGCGCCCGGCAGGCCGCGCCGCGCGCACCGGAGAACTCAGGAGCGTGAGCGCGTCGTGACGGTACGGCCGCTCCGCGCGGAAGACGTGGACGCCTGTGCTTCGATTATGTCCGGCCTTCCGCTGTGGCGCGAGTACGGGGTGACGATCCGCGAGGCGCGCGAGACGTTTGCCGCCGCGCTCGGGGGCGCCGCCCAGGTCGTGGTGGCCGACGACGGCGGGCGCGTCGTCGGGTTCGTCGAGTATCTCGTCCGCGGCACGTTAGGGCACAGCGGCTACGTCTGGGCGATCGGCGTCGCCGCCGATGCGCAGGGGCGCGGCGTCGGCGGGCGGTTGATGGACGCCGCGGAAGCGAGTATCTTCAAGGCGGGGCCAAACGTGTTCTTGCTGGTCAACGCCTCCAACGCCGGCGCCCAAGGGTTCTATGAGCGGCGCGGTTACCGGCGGATCGGCGAACTCACCGATTACGTCCGGTTGGGGCTGACCGAGATTCTGTACCGCAAGACGCAGGGTCCGATCCGCGCGGATCGTCCCTGAGCGGGCGCGATGATCGGCGGGGATGCGTGGCACACTGTGGGGGGTGCAGTATGAACATTCGACGACTCGCATGGCTGAGTGTGGCACTGCTTGTGGCGCTCTCGGTTCCGGCTCTGAGAGCCGGCGCGGCGCCCGCCAAGGTGACGCTCACGTTCGGGGTCGATCAGGAGGTCGTCGGCCTCGATCCTAATAAGGTCACGGCCTTCTCGTCGTTCCGGCGCATCGATCTGCTCTACAACAAGCTCGTCACCTACGATGCCGGGCTGCACGTCGTCGGAGATCTCGCCGAATCGTGGGATAACCCCGACGCCCGGACGTACGTCTTTCACCTGCGCCACGGCGTGCAGTTCCACGACGGAACGGAGATGACGAGCGCCGACGTCGTCTACACGCTCAATCGGATCCTCGATCCGAAGACGGCGTCACCCGGGCGCTCGTACATCGACGTGATCGACAGCGTAACGGCGGCGGACAAGTACACGGTGCGGGTCCACCTGCAGTACCCGCTCGCGTCCCTGCTCTCAGGCCTCGCCTCGGGCAACGCGGCGATCGTCGAGCAGGCGGCGATGCAGCGCGGCGCGGATTTGCAAAAGACCGAGGCGGGCACCGGGCCGTTCATGCTGGGGGAGTGGGTACCGGACAACTTCATGCGCCTCACCCGCAACCCGCGCTACTTCAAGCGCGGCATGCCGCGGGTCGACGAGGTGGTGTTCCGGATCATCCCCGAGCAGGCGTCTCTGCTCGCCGGACTGCGGTCCCGGAGCCTCGACATCGCCACGATCTCGGACGGCAGCGTCGTCAAGCAGGCGCAGTCCGTCACTTCGTTTGCCGTCCAGCAGGCGCCGAGCCTCAACCTCCGGATCTTCTCGTTTAACACGACGCGGAAGCCGTTCAGCGATCCGCGCGTGCGCGACGCGGTCGCCTTCGCGATCGACCGCCAGGCGATCATCAACGCCGCGGAGTTTGGCCTGGGCGTCGTGAGCGGACCGATTCCGGCGCCCGACCGCGTGTGGGCGCTGCCGGTCTCGACCTTCCCCGAGTACCATGGCAACCCGGCGCGCGCGCGTCAGCTGCTCCAAGAAGCCGGGGCCGCGGGCGCGTCTTTCAGCATCACCGTCTCCCCGACGTACGAGGGCGGCCTGGCCGTCGCGCAGGTGATCCAGAGCCAGTTGAAAGCGGTCGGCCTCAACGCGAACATCCAGAACGTCGAGTGGGGCCAGTACATCAACCTGTGGGTGAAGCGCGACTTCGACTCGATGGTGGAACTGCGCGGCGGCGACCCGGACCCCGATCGGTTCCTCTACCGGACGTTCTACAGCACCGGCGCGGTCAACAACTTCCTCTTCAAGGACGCGTCGGTCGACAAGTTGCTGGACCGCGGCCGGGTGCACGTCACCGTGGCCGAGCGCTTGCCGATCTACCATGATCTCGAGCGTGCTCTTGTCACCGACGCGCCCGCGGTCTTTCTCTACACGCCGATGGAGTCGCAGGTGATGCAGACGTACGTGAAGGGTTTCCGCATCATTCCGACAGGCGCCCTGAACTACCTGGAGCAGACATCGATCGAGAAGTAGCCACGACGCCCGAAAGCCGCAACCGGAGCCGGCCGGTATGAGCGCGTTTCTCGCCGGCCGGCTCCTCACGCTTATTCCGGTCCTCTGGGGCGTGTCGATCGTCGTCTTCCTGCTCATTCACCTCCTGCCGGGCAACGCGATCCAGATCTTCCTCGGAACGCAGGTCGCGATGACGCCAGCCCAGATGGACGAATTGCGGCGGCTCTTCGGGCTCGACAAACCCCTGCCGCTGCAGTATGTCGACTGGATCAGCCATCTGCTGCGGGGGGACTTCGGTGTGTCGCTGCGGACGAGCCGGCCGGTGTTGCCGGACATCCTCGGCCGGCTGCCGCTCAGCGGCGAGGTCACACTGCTCGCGCTCGTCATCGCCCTCGTGATCGGCGTCCCCGTCGGGATCGCCGCGGCCCTGCGCCGAGGGTCGGCCGCCGACGCGGCGATCCAGCTCGGCGGGCTCGCCGGCCTCAGCATCCCGAACTTCTGGCTCGCCACGATGCTGCTGCTGGCGCTCGGCAACGTCGGATCGATTGCGTCGATCGGCGTCTACGTCGGCTTCTTCGCGGATCCGGTCCACAACCTCGCCGTGATGCTGCTGCCCTCGTTCTCCCTCGGGATTGCGCTCGCCGCGGTGATGATGCGGTTCACCCGCTCGTCGCTGCTCGAGGCGCTCGGGCACGACTACGTCCGGACGGCGCGGGCCAAGGGACTCCGCGAGCAGCTGGTGACCTACCGGCATGTGCTCCGCAACGCCCTGATCCCGCTGATCACCGTCGTCGGCTTCCAGGCCGGCTATCTGCTCGGCGGGACCGTTGTCATCGAGGAGGTCTTCGCGCTGCCCGGTTTGGGACGGCTCGCGCTCGCGGCGATCGGCCAGCGCGACTACCCGGTGGTGCAGGGCGTCGTGCTCGTGATCGCCCTGCTGTTCGTGTTGGTGAACCTCGCCGTGGACGTGACGTACGCGCTCGTCGATCCGCGGGTCCGGTACGGATGACACCCGCGTCCACCTCCGCCCTCGCGAAAGCCACGGCGGCGCGCCGGCAGGGCACACCGGTCCGCCACCGCGCGACCTTCGCCGCGCGGTTCCTCCGCACGCCGCTGGCGATGTCCGGCGCCGTGATCGTCGCCGCGTACCTTTTCGCCACCGTCGCCGCCCCGCTGCTGGCGCCGGACGATCCGCTCGTCATGCACAGCCAAATGCTTCTCGCCCGGCCGGGCGGCGCGCACCCCTTCGGGACGGACGAGTTTGGCCGCGATCTGCTGGCACGGTTACTCTTCGGGGCCCGCGCGTCGCTGGCGGTCGCCTTCGGCTCGGTCGCGTTGGCGCTCGCGGCCGGTGGGGGGAGTGGCCTCGTCGCGGGCTACCGGGGCGGCGTCCTCGACAACGTCCTGATGCGCACGATGGATGTGATCTTCGCCTTCCCCGCCGTGCTGCTGGCGATCGCGATTATGGCGGTGCTTGGGGCGGCCCTCCAAAACGTCATCCTGGCGATCGGCATCGTCTACACACCCCAGTTCGCGCGCGTGGTCCGCGCGAGCGCGATCGAGACCCGCGGCCTGGAGTACGTCGACGCCGCGGGCGCGCTCGGCGCCAGGACGCCGCGCATTCTCGCCCGGCACATCCTGCCAAACATCATGGCGCCGCTGATCGTGCAGACCTCGCTCAGCCTCTCCTTTGCGATCCTGACCGAGTCCGCGTTGAGCTTTCTCGGCCTCGGGACCCAACCGCCCACCCCGTCCTGGGGCAACATGCTCGCGGAGGCCCGCCGCTTCATGGTGATCGCGCCGTGGACGGCGATCACGCCCGGCGCCGCGATCGCCCTCATCGTGCTGGGTTTCAACTTGCTGGGAGACGGGCTGCGGGATCTCCTGGACCCGCGGCTGCGGCTGTGAGGAGGACGAGGGATGCCCGCTCCTGAGCGCAGCACCGAAGCCGCCAATCCGGCGACGCACGATCTTGACCTGCTGCCGGTCCTCGAGCAGGCGCGCCTGATGAACGCGGAGGATCGACGCGTCCCGGAGGCGGTCGCGGCCGCGCTGCCCGCCGTGGCCACCGCGGTGGACCGGATCGCCGGGGCCCTCGCGCGCGGAGGCCGCCTGCTCTACGTGGGCGCGGGGACGAGCGGCCGGATCGCGGCCCTAGATGCGGCGGAGTGCCCGCCCACTTTCGGCACCGACCCGCAGACGGTGCAGGCCGTGATCGCCGGCGGCCCGAAGGCGATCATGGAATCGATCGAAGGCGCCGAAGACGACGAGGCGGCGGCCGCGCACGAAATCGACGCCCGCGGCGTCGGCGCGGACGACGTTGTGGTCGGTATTGCCGCGAGCGGTGAGACGCCGTTCACCGTCGCCGCGGTGCGCCGCGCCCGTGAACGCGGCGCGTGGACGGCCGGCGTCGCGTGCAATCCCGGCTCGTCGCTCGAGGCCGCCTGCGATCTTGCGATCGTCGCGGCCGTCGGCCCGGAAGTCGTCGCCGGCAGCACGCGTCTCAAGGCCGGGACCGCGCAGAAGCTCGTCCTCAACATGCTGAGCACGCTCGCGATGGTCCGCCTCGGCAAGGTCTACGGCAACCTGATGGTCGACCTGCGGGCGACGAACACGAAATTGCGGCGTCGCGCCGCGCGCATTGTGGCCGCGGCGGCCTCGACGGCCGAGGACCGGGCGGCCGCGGCGCTCGGGCAGGCCGGTGGGCGCGTCCCGGTGGCGATCGTGATGCTGCGTCTCGGCCTGGACGCCGGCGCGGCGGAGGAGCGTCTGCGGCGGGCCGGGGGCTCGCTCCGACGGACGCTGGGGGAGGCGGGCTGATGGGGTGGCCGTGGCTCGACGCACTGATCGCCAAGCCGGCGAAACGCATCGTCGGGCTGATCTCAGGAACCTCCGCGGACGGGATCGCGGCCTCGCTCGCCGAGATCACGACCGGCGTCGATCCCGACCGGCCGAAGGTCGCGCTGCGGGGCTTCCGGATGACGCCGTTCCCCGAGGAGGTGCGCGCGCGCGTCCTGCACGCGGTGATCGAGCCGCTCACGACACAGTCGCTCGCGTCTTTGTCGTATCTCCTCGGGGAGTTGTTCGCCGAGGCCGCCCGCGCAGCCGCGCAGGCCGCGGGAGTGGGGATCGAGGACGTGGACCTCATCGCCTCGCACGGTCAGACCGTCGCGCACGTCGGCGTCCCGGACGCGGCCGATCCGTGGAGCCGGGCCGCGACGATGCAGATCAGCGAGCCGGCGATCATGGCCGCCCGAACCGGCCGCCCCGTCGTTGCCGACTTTCGCGCCGCGGACATCGCCGCCGGCGGGCAGGCCGCGCCGTTCGTCCCCTACGCCGACCTGCTGCTCCTCGGCGCCCCGTCCGGCCGCATCGCGTTGAACCTCGGCGGGATCGCGAACTTCACCGTCCTCCCGCCGAACCCGCGGCCGGACGACGTCTATGCGTTCGACTGCGGGCCGTCCAACATGGTGATCGACGGGCTCGTCCGCCACTTCTCCGGTGGCGCGGAGCGGATGGACCGCGACGGACGGCGCGCGGCGCGCGGCACCGTGCGCGCGAATATCCTCGCGGAGCTGATGCGGGATCCGTTCGTCACCGCTGCGCCGCCCAAGACGGCCGGACACGAACAGTATGGCGTTCCGTTTCTCCGCGCGCTGCTAGGGCGCTGGGGCGAGGTCCCGCCGGACGATCTGATCGCGACGGCGACGGCGTTCTCGGCGGACGCGATCGCGTGGAACATCAGGCGGTACGTGGCCCCGTCCCACACGGTCGAGGAGGTGATCGCCTCGGGCGGCGGCACGCACAACCCGGTGCTGATGCGGCGCCTCGCCGAGGCGGTCGCGCCGCTCCGCCTGTGCCGTATCGACGACGTGGGCATCCCGAGCGACGCCAAGGAGGCGCTCGCCTTTGCCCTGCTGGGGCACGCGAGCCTCATGGGGCGTCCCGGGGCGCTGCCGCGCGTGACCGGGGCGCGCTATCCCGCGATCCTCGGCACTTGGACGTGGCCGCCGATTTACCGGCCGACGTCGTAAACCGCCCACCTTGAGTCTCGAAGTCCGCGTGCTCGGGCGCGTCCAATGAACACCGGCCGGTTCGCCGACGCGATTCGCCTCCTCGAGAGCGCCGCCGGCGTCGCCTATCCGGGCGCCGTGCTTGGGGTGCTGTGGCGCGGCCAAGTGGCCGTCCGCCACGCGGCGGGCCGCACGGCCGCGCGTGACTGGGCGCCCCCGGCCACACCTGACACGATCTATGACCTGGCGTCGTTGACGAAAGTGACGGCGACGCTCCCGCTCGTGTTGGAGGCGATCGCGGAAGGCCGGCTCGCGCTCGACGATCCCGTGCCGGCCCACCTGCCCGAGTGCCCCCACCGGAACATCACGATCAGGCACCTACTGACCCACACATCGGGACTGCCGGCGTGGATTCCCTTTTACCTTCGGACGATGGGGGGCGACGCGATCGTGCGCGGCGCGGCGGCGACACCGCTCGAGGCGCCGCCCGGAACGCGGGTCACCTACAGCGACGTCGGCTTCGTACTCCTCGGCGAAATCGTCCGGCGGATGTTCGGTGCGCCGCTCGACGCGCTCGCAAGGGATCGCGTCTACGACCCGCTCGGGATGGCGCACACCGGATACCGGCCGGTACGCCCAGTGCCGGCCGGGAACGAGCCGCCCGCCGGCGATCTCGCCATCGCCCCGACCGAAGACGGGACCACCATCGAGCAGCGCATGACCGAAGATCCGCAGTGGGCGGCGGCGGGCCGCCGCCATACGTGGCGCCGCTACCTCATCTGGGGCGAAGTACACGACAGCAACGCGCACGCGATGGGCGGCGTGTCCGGGCACGCGGGCCTGTTCGGCACGGCCGACGACCTCCTCGCGTATGCACGCATGTGGCTGGCGAACGGCCGGGGGCCCCGCGGGGGGGTCCTCGAGGCGGCGCTCGTCGAGACGGCGATCGCGCCGCAGACATCTCCCCCGAACGTCCGGGGGCTCGGCTGGGCGCTCACCGGAGGCCAGGGGTGGTGGCGCGACTCGCTGTCGCCGCGGGCGTTCGGCCACACCGGCTTCACCGGCACCTCGATTGTCGTCGATCCGGCGCGGGACCTCGCAATCGTACTACTCAGCAACGCCGTCCATCTCGGCCGCGACCGCACCGGCATCATGAGCCTGCGCCCGGAGATCGCCGCCGCCGTCGCGCGCGCGGTCGCCTAACCGCCCGCCGAATCGCTGAAGGACCGCTTTTCGGCCCCCGCGAAGGCGCAGGCGATGGACTACTTTCTCGGCGTCGACGGCGGCGCGTCCGGCACGGCCTGCGCCGTGGCGAGCGCCGACGGCGCGGTCCTCGGCATCGGACACGCCGGTCCCAGCAACCACATCCTGGCGTCGGGAGGCCGTGAACGCGCCCGGGCGGCGGTGCGCGGCGCGGTCGGGCAGGCGCTCGCCGCGGCCGGACTTGGATCCGTGACGTTCCGCGCGGCGCAGTTCGGCATGACCGGCATCACGCGCGACTCGGAGCAGGCGCGCGTCTTCGCCGACGTCGTGCGCGAGACGCTCGACGCCGCGCTCGTCCGCATCGAAAACGACGCCGTGATCGCCCGCGCTGGGGCCTTGGCCGGACGGCCAGGAGTCATCGTGATCGCCGGCACCGGATCGGTCGCGTTCGGCGAGGACCCGCAGGGCGGCCAGGCCCGTGCCGGCGGCTGGGGCTACATCTTCGGCGACGAGGGCAGCGGATTCGCGATCGGCTGCGGCGGGGTGCGCGCGGCGCTGCACGCCCGCGACGGGACAGGCGAGCCGACCGTGTTGGTCGAGCGCCTCGGCGAGACCGCGGGGATGTCCGTCGCCGACATTCCGATGGCGTTTTACGAAGGCCGCGTCGACCGCTCGAGAATCGCCGGCCTCTCCCGCGCCGTCTCGCGCGCCGCCGAGGAACGCGACGCGGTGGCGCACCGTCTCATCGAGGAGGCGGCCGCGGCGCTCGCCCGTCTGGTCGCCGCGGTGATCGCGAGGCTGCGGTGGCCCGACGGGCCGGTCGCGGTCGGTCCGGTCGGCGGCGTATTCGAGGCCGGCCGTACGATTCTGGGCCCGCTCGGCGAGGCGCTCGCCCGCACGACGCCGCAGGCGGTGCTGGTGCCACCGAGGCTGGAGCCGGCCGCGGGCGCCGTCCTGCTCGCGATGCGCGCGGCCGGCCTGCCGCTTTCGCCCACCGTGCTCGCATTGCTCGCCGCCACGTGGGAGCTCCGCCGGGGCGGGGCACCCGCTCAGGGTCGGCCCGAGTATCCAACCCCGCCGTGAGCCGGACTCCGTGACCGCCCCGGCCCTGCTCGACTTGCTGCGCGGTCGCCTGATCGTCTCGTGCCAGGCCGTGGCCCCGAGCCCGCTCCGCCGCTCCGACATCATCGCGGCGCTGGCCGAGTGCGCGGTGCTCGGCGGCGCGGCCGGGGTGCGGATCGATTCTCCCAACGACGTGGCCGCGACGCGGGCGCGGGTGCGGGCGCCGATCGTCGGGTTGTTCAAACGCCGGGCCGATTCGCCGATCTACATCACGCCGAGGTTTGAGGACGCGCAGGCCGTCGCGCGGGCGGGAGCCGAGATCGTCGCGCTGCAGGCCACCCGCGAGCGCGCGCTGCACGGCGATCCGCTTCCGCAGTTGATCGACCGGATCCACGCGGAGTGTCGGGTGCTCGTCATGGCCGATGTGTCCACGCTCGACGAGGGCGCGGCGGCTGAGGCCGCCGGCGCCGACATCATCGCGACGACGATGGCTGGTTACACGCCGCACAGCCGGCAGATGCCCGGCCCCGACCTGCGCCTCGTCGAAGAACTGGCCGCGCACGTGTCCGTGCCGATCGTCGCGGAGGGACGGATTCAGACGCCGGACGACGCGGCCGCGGCGCGCCGCGCCGGTGCGTGGGCCGTCGTCGTCGGTCGTGCGATCACGATGCCGGACGCGATCACCGCCCGGTTCGCCCGGGCGGTGGAAGACGCGACGTAGGTCCTAGCGCTCCACAAACAGCGGATTCGTCCAGGCCATGCGGCCGTCCGGCGCCACGGCCTCGATGCGCAGATACTGCTCCCGTCCCCGCAGTACGAACGACGCCTCGCGGAGCGACGCGCCGTCGGCCTGGACGCGCCCGCCCCGGCGGGTGTCGCAGACGAAGCGGACCTCGGCCGCCCCCGGCGCGGCGATGCGCACCGCGGCGGTCTCGCCGTCGAACGTCACGTCCTCGAGCATGACACCCGTCGAGGCGTAGTAGGATCCCGAGGACAACGCCTCGGTCACTGATGCCGGCGTCAGCGTCTCGGCCCGCAGCATCGTCCAGCCCTTGCCGTGGTCGGCAAATTTCCAGTGGGCGTCGTCGTTGGCGGCGCCGAGCAGCGGCCGGCGGCGCGCGAGACAGTCGTCCCAATGGACGCTGCTGTAGCCTTTGCGAATGTCCTCATCGACGTTTGCGTTGTAGACCTCGATCCCGGCGACGTCCCGCAGCGGCATCAGGTCGTCGGCGACGAGGCCGGTCCAGTACGGATGCGCAACGAACACGACCGCCCCCGCGGCGCGGAGCCGGTCGACGATGGTCTGAGCCGGTAGCGCATAGCGGGCCGTGGTCTCCCGCGGAAGGTCGATCATTTCGCGCAGCCCGATGCCGAGAATGTGAAACGCGGTGCCGACGCCCGTGCGGCCGGCGTCGATCTCGACGCCGGGCACGAGCACGAGCCCCCCGGCGGCCGCGGAGCGCGCCGCGGTGGTCACGCGATTGTGATCGGTGATCGCGAGAAAGTCGTAGCCGCGCGCCGCGTACCAGGCCACCACGTCCTCGACCGAACGCGCGCCGTCGGATTCCGTGGTGTGACAATGCCACACGCCGCGGTACCACCGTCCGGGGCGCGCAAACGGGTTGAGTAGCCGGCTCACGACTGTGCCTCCTGCGTCCATCCGCGCGCGCGCTCCACCGCGCGCCGCCAGCCTGCGTAGCGTTCGTCCCGCGCCGCGGCCGAGATCGCCGGCTCGAAGGTCCGATCGGCCGCCCACCCCGCGCCCGCCGCCTCGAGCGACTCCCACACGCCCTGCGCCACCCCCGCCGCGTACGCCGCGCCGAGCGCGGTCGTCTCGCCGACCGCGGACCGCACCACCGGCAGTCCCAGCAGGTCCGCCTGCAGCTGCAGCAGCACGTCGTTGCGCGAGGCGCCGCCGTCCACGCGCAGCGCTCGAAGCGGCAGGCCGGTGTCGCGCTGCATCGCCTCGACCACGTCGCGCGTCTGGTAGCAGATCGCTTCCAGCGTCGCGCGGGCGAAGTGCGCCCGCGTCACGTACCGGGTCAGCCCGACGATCGCCCCGCGGGCGGTCATATCCCAGTACGGCGCGAACAGCCCGGAAAACGCCGGCACGAAATACGCGCCGCCGGTATCGGGCACCGAGGCCGCGAGATCGGCCGTTTCGTCCGCGTTGCGGATGATCCCGAGGTCGTCCCGCAGCCATTGCACCGCCGCTCCGGCGATCGCGATCGAGCCTTCCAAGGCGTAGGCGACGTCCGTCGGGAGCGCGTACGCCACGGTGGAGATGAGTCCCGCCGTGCTGGATGCCGGTTCGGTGCCGGTGTGTTGCAGCAGAAAACAGCCGGTCCCGTAGGTGTTCTTGGCGTCGCCCGGGTGGCAGCACGCCTGGCCGACGAGCGCCGCCTGCTGATCGCCTAGCGCCGCGCAGATGGCCACCGCGGCGCCAAGCGGCCCGTCGCGGCGGGTCTCGCCGTATCGCCCGCTGCTCGGGCGGATCTCCGGCAGCACCGCCGCCGGGATGCGAAGCAGGCCGAGCAGCTCGGGTGCCCACGTGCGCGTCCGGAGATCCATCAGCATCGTGCGCGACGCGTTGGTGGGATCGGTGACGTGCGCCCCGCCGTCCGGCCCGCCGGTCAGCCGCCAGATCAGCCAGGCATCGATCGTGCCGGCGCAGAGATCGCCGCGCTCCGCGCGCGTCCGCACACCGGGCACGCGGTCGAGAATCCAGGCCAGCTTCGTCGCGGAGAAATACGTCGCGACCGGGAGCCCTGTCCGCGACCGGATCGTCTCGGCGGCCCCATCGCGGATCAGCATCTCGCAGGCCTCGCGCGTGCGGGTGTCCTGCCAGACAATCGCGGGGTACACGGGCCGGCCGGTGGCGCGGTCCCAGACGACCACGGTCTCCCGCTGGTTCGTGATGCCGACCGCGGCGAGCGGTGGCCGGCGCGAGGACGCCGCCGAACGCGCGGCTGCCCGGTCCAGCGCCTCGGCGACGACGCGGGCCGTCGCCCCCCAAATCTCCTCGGGGTCGTGCTCGACCCATCCCGGCCGCGGCGTCAACTGCCGGTGCTCCACGTAGGCGGACGCCAGCGGACGCCCCGCCTCGTCGAACACAATGCAGCGCGTTCCCGTGGTGCCCTGGTCGACGGCCGCGATCCGCGCCGGCGCTGCCACCCGCCGGCCTATGAGATGTGCATCGTGCGGTTGTAGCCTGCGATGGCCTGATCGATCTCGCGCGCGGCGTCGTCGAGCGCCGGCTTCGCCGTCTTGCGGCCGAGCACGGCGGCTTCGATCGCGTCCTCGACGTGCTGGCGGGCCTCCGGAAAGACGCCGAGCAGCGCGCCCTGCGTCGCCCGATTGATCGGGCTGCTGCGCAGCTCGCTGATCGCGGTGAGGAACTGGGGGTTCTTGGCGAGTGTCTCCTGCGCGGCGGGCTCCCGGTACGCATCGCGGCGGATCGGAAAATAGCCTGTGCCGGCGTACCACGCGGCCTGCTGCGGCGGCGCGCTGATGAATTTGACGAACTCCCACGCCGCCTGCTGCTCCGCCGGCGGCCGGTTCTTCAGGATCCAGACGGACGCACCGCCGACGATGCTCCCGCCCGACGCGGCCGACGGTGGTTTCGGCAGGTAGCCGGTGCCGATCTCGAACCGGCCCCCCGCCTGGGTCAGCAAACTGCGCAGCACCGCGGTCGAGTCGAAGGTCATCGCGGTCTGCCCGGCGGCGAACGCGCGCTGGCTCGCCGCGGTGGGCCGCCCCGGGTTTGTGGCAACACCGGCCTTCACCATCCGGGCCCACCACTCGAGAATGCGCGTCCCCTCTTCCCCGCGGTTGAAGACGACGGTTGTCGGCGCCGCATCCCGGCCGTTCCCGTGGTCGCAGTAGAGGGCACCCTGCCGCGCCAGCAGTTGCTCGAAAAACCAGCCGTAGATGGCGAGCGTGATGCCGGACCGGGTCGCGTTACTCTGGACGAGCCGCTTCGCGTAGTCCTCGATCTCCTCAAACGTCTGCGGCGGCCGGTTCGGGTCCAGCCCCGCTTTTTTGAAGAGATCCTTGTTGTAGTAGAGGATGGCGCTCGACGTGTTGAACGGCATCGAGTACAGGCGGCCGGCCACGCGGTAGTAGGCGAGGATGTTGGGCTCGAGCGGGCCGAGGTCGACCTTGTCGCGGTCGATGAAATCCTGCATCGGCACGACGCCCTTGCTGTCGATCATGAACCGCGTGCCGATGTCGTACACCTGCGCGACGGCGGGGACCGCGGGCGACTGCATCGAGGCCCGCAGCTTGTTGATGGCGTCGTCGTAGGTGCCCTGGAACTGGGCGTCGACCTGAATGTCGCGGCGCGAGGCGTTGAAGCGGTTGACGAACGCCCGCACCACCGTCTCGCCGAGCGCCCCGCCCATCGAATGCCAGAACGCGATCCGGGTCGGCGCCTGCGCCCAGGCCGGCCGGGCCGCCCGCACACGGAGCGCCGCACCCGCCGTCACCGCCCCCGCCCCGCGAAGTACGGTCCGTCTCGTCAGCCGTCTCACCGCTGCACCTCGCCTCTCCGCGTCCGGAATCGGCCGCGCGGAAACTACCCTTTTACCGCGCCGGCCGTCAGTCCTCGCACCACATGCCGGTAGCCGAGCAGGAAGACGACCGCGGTCGGCAGCACCATGAGCACCACGCCGGCCATGACGAGGCCCCAGGAGACGGCCTCCTGCGACTGCAGGAGCGAGAGCCCGATCTGCACCGTCCGCATCGCCGTCGAGTTGATCACGAGCAGCGGCCACAGGTACTGATTCCAGGTCGACAGGAAGGCGTAGATCCCCAGCGTCGCGAGCGCCGGGCGCGCGAGCGGCAGCACGATCGTCCACAGAAAGCGGCGCCGCGAACAACCGTCCATCCGAGCGGCGTCCGCCAGTTCCCGGGGAATCGTCAAGAAGAACTGGCGCAGCAGGAACGTCCCGAATGCCGTCGCCAGAAACGGCGCCACGAGCGCCGGGTACGTGTCGAGCCAGCCCAAAGCCCGGACGGTGAGGTAGTTCGGGATCAGCGTGACCTCGAGCGGCACCATCAGCGTGGCGAGAAACGCGAAGAACAGCACGCGGCGGCCGGGGAAGTCGATGAAGACGAAGGCAAAAGCCGCGAGCGATGACGTCAGGAGTTGACCGGCGGTCACAGTGCCCGACTGGATCGCCGAGTTCAAGAGGAACCGCCCGAGCGGCGCCTTCGTCAGGGCGTCGCCGTAGTTGTCGAGAACCGGCGCCTGCGGCCACAGCGACGGCGGATACCGGCCCAGCTCCGCCGCGGACTTGAGACTTGTCGAGACGGCGAACAGCAGCGGAAACAGCACGACCACCGCGATCGCGATCATTCCTGCGTGCCGCAGCGCCGCGGTCACTGATAGGTCACCCAGCGTTCGAACACCGTGAACTGCAGGACCGTCAGGAGCAGCATCAGCCCGAACAAGACCATGGCCTGCGCCGCGGCGAGCCCGAACCGGAAGTTCACGAAGGCGTTGCGGAAAATCGAATAGACGATGACGTTGGTCGATTCCACGGGACCGCCCTGCGTGAGAATGTTGATCTGGCCGAACGACTGCAGCACGCCGATCGTCCCGACAACACCGACGAAAAACAGGGCGGGCGAAATCGCCGGGACCACGACATGGCGGAACACGCCCCAGGCCCCCGCGCCGTCGATCCGCGCCGCCTCGACCAGATCGTCCGGCACCCCTTGCAGCGCGGCCAGCAGCACCACGACGTTGAAACCGAGGTCCTTCCAGACCGTGGCCGCCGCGACCGCGGGCAGCGCCCAACGAGGATCGGTGAGCCAGCCGACCGCCGGCACATGCAGGAGGCCCATGACGTAGTCGAGGACACCGACGTTCGGGTCGAAGAGCCACGCCCAGATGAGCGCCGCGGCGGCGATGCTGACCGCGATCGTAAACGAGTAGGCCGTCCGGTAGATGGTAATACCGCGCACGGGCCGGTTGGCGAGGAGCGCGAGCGGGAGACCGATCACGATGCCGGCCGGGACCGTGTACAGCGCGAAGAGAAAGCTGACGCGCAGGCTGTTCAGAAACACCGGGGAGGCCGCGAGGCGCGCGTAGTTGCCGGCGCCGGCGTAGAGGCCGAGCCCCCCGAAGGGATCGGTCTCGTACAAGCTCAGTTGGGCGTTTCGGACCAGCGGATAGAAGACGAACAGGACGAACGCCGCGAGCGATGGAACGAGATAGGCGAGCGCCGAGAGCAACTCCCGGCGGGCGCGCGGCGTCACGCAGGCCCGACCATCCGCGCGAGCAGCCGCGCGTCGTTCGAGGTCACGCCGTCGACGCCCCACGCGAGGCATTGCCGCATCGGCTCCTCCTCATCGATCGTCCACGGGAAGACGCCCAGTCCCGCCTCATGCGCCTCCGCGACGACGCCGGCGGTGAGGAGCCTCCAGCGCGGACACAGCGCGTCGGCCGCGGCCGCGCGGGCGGCCGCCACCGCGTCCACCGGCCGCG
>DATEGA010000200.1:0-5382 GCA_035280345.1 bacterium
TGCCCCGGAACTGTGCGGATGTCGAGTCCCACCGTCGCGTCCGCGTGGATCACATTGAGCTGCGCCGGCTCGCCGGCGCGCAGCACGGTCGGCGTCACGCTCGGCTCCCCGAGAAGCGCGTGGCGGCCGTGGCACGAGACGTAGCGCGCCTCGAGCGCCGCCGCCTCGCGGACGAACGCCGCGGCCGCCGGGATCGGGTTGCGCCCGCTCTTCGGCATCGCCCCGTGCGCCATCCGTCCGTGAAAGCGCGCCAACGCGCGCATAGAGCCTTTCTGGACGAGGCACATCGCGTTTTCCTCGGGCTCGCAAATGATCGCGCCCGCGGCGCCGTTCGCCCAGCCGTTCTTGATGAAGGCCTTGATGCCCAGCATCATGCCTTCCTCGTCGGCAACGATCGCGAGCCGCACCGTGCCCGGCAGGCGCGCGCTCCCGTCGCGCAGCGCGCGCACCGCGCCAATCGCGGCCGCGACCCCCGCCTTCATGTCCGCCGAGCCGCGGCCGTAGAGGCGGCCGTCCCGGATCTCGCCGCCGAACGGCGGAGCACTCCACGCCGCGGCGTCGCCCTCGGTCACGACGTCGGTGTGGCCTTCGAAAATCAGCGTGGGGCCCGGCGCCGTACCGGGCAGATCGGCGATGACGTTCGGACGCCCGGGCGCGGCGTCTTCGACGCGGACGACGAGATCGAGCCGGCGCAGCTCGTCGGCGACGACGGCCGCCGCTTCCGACTCGTTGGTGCCCGGCTCGCCGGGCCGGTAGACGCTGCGGATGCGGACGAGACGGCGCGCGAGATCGAGGGTGTACGCGTCGTCTACTGCCGCCAGCACGGCGTCGAGCACGGGACGCTTAGTAAATCTTGGACTCGCGTGGCTTGCCGGTGTAGTCGAAGAACACCGTCTTCAGCTCGGTGTAGAACTCGAGCCCTTCCTCGGCCATTTCGCGGCCGCCGACGCCGCTCCACTTAATGCCGCCGAACGGAACCTGCGCCTCGCCGCCGACCGTCGGGGAGTTCACGTGGACCATCCCGACCTCGACGCGGTCCAGGAAGCGCATGATGGCCGACGAGTCGCGCGCGTAGATCGACGAGGAGAGTCCGTACTTGACGCCGTTCGTCACCGCGAGCGCCTCGTCGAGCGAGCCCACCGTGACCACCGAGAGCACGGGCCCGAAGACTTCCTCCTGCGCGATCCGCGCGCCGGCCGGCACATCCACGAATACCGTCGGTTCGACGAAGTACCCGCGCTCGCAGGCGCCCTCGGTCGCCCGTCGGCCTCCGGTGGCGAGCCGCAGGCCCTCGCGCCGCGCCCCGTCGATGTAGCCGAGCACGCTGTCGAGCTGGTGCGCGTCGACAAGCGGGCCCATGTCGACGTCCTTTTCCAGCCCGTTGCCGAGCCGCATCTTTTTCGCGTAGGCGACGATCCGCTCGGTGAGGTCCTGCACGATATCGCGGTGCACGACGCATAAGCTGGTCGCGGTGCAGCGCTGCCCCGTGCTGCCGAACGCCCCCGAGGCAACACCGTTGGTGGCGACGTCGAGGTCGGCGTCCGGCATGACGACGACGGCGTTCTTACCGCCCATCTCGCAGGTGACCTTCGCAAGACGGCGCGCGGCCCGTGCGTAGACGTCGCTGCCAATGGCGGTCGATCCCGTAAACGATACCGCCTTGATGTCCGGGTGATCGACGAGCGCGTCCCCGACCTCACCGCCGCTCCCGGGCAGGACCTGCAGGACGTGCTCCGGCAGACCGGCTTCCAAGAGAATTTTCGCGTACTCATCCGCGAGCAATGGCGTAAGCGTCGCAGGTTTGAGGATGACGGCGTTGCCGGCGACCAGCGCCGGTCCGGCCTTCCACACCGGCTCAGCCCAGGGAAAGTTCCACGGGGTAATCACGGCCACCACGCCGAGGGGCTGGCGCAGCGTGAACAGCACCGTCGACGGCATCTCGGACGGCCGGGTGCGTCCGCCCATGCGGAAGCCCTCGCCGGCGAACCATTCAAGGAGCACGGCGCCGCGGATGATTTCACCGCGCGCCTCGGAGACGATCTTGCCTTCCTCACGCGTAAGCAGCCGGGCCAGCTCGTCGGCGCGCGCCCGGGTGATCGACGCGGCCCGTGCGAGCACGCGGCCGCGTTCGGGGGCCGGCACGTCGCGCCACTTCTCGAAGGCGGCCTTCGCGCGGGCTACGGCCGGCTCGACGTCCGCGGCCGTCGCCTGACGGACCTCGGCCAGCACGTCGGTCGTATCGGCGGGATTGACGTCGACGACGACGCGGGTCTTCGCTTCACGGTGCGCGCTGGACGTACTCATCGAGTCTCCTCCGGGACAATGCGGTGAGGCCTTCGTTCGTGCTTCGCAGGACCGGACTCCTGCCACGGGAAATTCGTCAGTGGGCCGCGCCCGTTATGCCCGGCAGAGACGCACAACGACGCAGGAGCCGCTGAATGCACGGACAACCGCTCGATGAAGCGCAGCGCGACGGGTTCGCGACCCCACCGCCCCACAAGGTGTCGAGTCCGATCGTGGACATGCACACGCATATGACGGAACCCGGCACCAACCACGAACTCGTCGACGCCGGCCGCCGCTACGGGATCACGCGGATCGGCGCCATCACCACGCTCGACGAGGGCCTCGCGCTGCGGCGCCGGTACCCGCGGGAGATCGAGGTCATCGCCCGGCCGCCGCTCACGCCGCCGTACGGCCGGCCCGCGCCGCGCGACGGCCGGCCGCCGGAAGAGCGTGCGCTCGAAACGATCCCGCGGGCCGCGGCCAGCGGAGTGCGCGTCATCAAGTTCTGGTTCGCGCCGCGGATCCGCGACCGCTTGGACTTTCTCTTCGATTCACCGCGGCTCGACCGCGTCCTCGACGCGATCGCGGCGCACAAACTCGGCGTGCTGGTGCATGTCAGCGATCCCGACCGCTGGTTCGAGCACAAGTACGACCCCGCCAAATACGGCACCAAGGCCGACCAGTACCCGATGCTGGAGCACCGGCTCCGGCAGTATCCAACGGTTCCGTTTCTCGCGGCGCACATGGGCGGCGATCCCGAGCATCTCGATCATCTCGCCGATCTGCTGACCCGCTATCCCAACCTGTATCTGGACACGAGCGCGACGAAGTGGATCGTCCGCGAGCTCGGGCGCCGGCGAGACGCGGCCCGCGCGTTCTTCCGCCGGTGGGCCGACCGTATCTGTTTCGGGACCGATCAAGTCGTGTACAAGGACTCCGATCCGGTACGATACCTCGTGCGGTACTGGGTGCATCAAATGTTTTGGGAAACAGACTTGGAATGCGAGTCGCCGATTCCGGACCCGGACGCCGACGGCGCGCCGCGACTGCGTGGCCTGGACCTGCCCGCGGACGTGCTGCAGCAGATCTATTGGAAAACCGCGGAGCAGGCGTTCAAAGTGGACGACCGCCCCGCGCAACACACCGCCGCCGATTCGAAGGACCGAACCGGCGGCGGGTAGTTCTCGTCTGTGGGCCCGTTTAGCGGATGATCAGGTGTCCGGTGGCCCACAGTGCCAAGCCGACCAGAAGCAGAAGTCCGGCTAGCAGCATCGTTTCCACCTCCTGTTCATCCGATCTGTGTAGCCGATTCATTATTCCCTATCCAGGCCGTTCCAAAACGTCATACGCACGCCGCCTACTGTCCTGATCTCGTCGCTCCCATGCCGGTGTCGCACTGCGAGACTGAAACGGCGCAAAACGACCGCCGGCCGGTTCCCGCGGTATCGTAGCACTGCGCGAGCGCCTGGGACTCCGCCGCCTTCTTGTCGTTCGCGACCGCCCAACCGACGCCCGGGGTGCCCTTCTGCGGGTCCATCGCCACCGCGGCGCACTGCTGCCGGAGCGTCTTCACGACCTGGCAGACGTTGCGGGCGTCGCGTGAAGCGGTCTTGGCGGTCCGGCACAGGTCCAGCGCCTGGTCGGACGCCTGGCTGGCGTTGGACGCGTTGCTGACGATCCCGAACGCAAATCCGTGGTTGGCCACGTCGGCGGGCTGTCCGATCGCCAGTGCACCGTCGGCGAGCGCCGCCACCGGCCAGACCACCACGACCGCGCCCGCCATGGCCGCCACGGCCACCGCGACCAGGGCCCGCCTTTCCCGTGTCCCACTATACATCTGTCGCATGGTCATTGCCTCCTCCATCGTTGACCGCACGCGACGCCGAACCGGCGCTTTGGAATCCGGCACGCCATCGCGCCCACTTGTTGTCTCTGTTACCCGAGATTCGCCCGGCAAAAACGGGCCCGGCCGCCACCAAAACAAGAGCCGGCGCCTGTGGGGCGCCGGCGAGGGCGTAATCGGGCCCGGCCGCGGGCCGGATCCCGCGCTGATCAGGCGATGGCCTTCTCCACGTCCTCCCGGGTCAGGGCCTCGCCGAGTTCGCCCGACCACCGCAACAACGTCTCGATCACGTCCTCCCGGGACATGCCGAGTGTCGACGTCATCTCCTGCACGCACAGTTCGACGACATACTCGAGGCGCGCACTCCATCCCGCGTCCTTCGCTTCCGCGATCAGCGACACCACGACGCCGGCGAGGAGCGGTTCCGCCCACTCGCGTCGCGCGGCCTGGGCCTCAGTCGACACCGCGGCCCCCGACCCTGACTGGTTCTCCACACCGCACCTCCACTGCGTCTTGCTCAGGCCGCCGCACGCGTCAGCCCGCCGCTAGGCCCTGGAACAGCAGCACAGCGCCAGCGGCACCGGCTGCTATCCCGCCGTACCACAGTTGCGGCCGGTACACGATCGCCGCGACCGAACATAGAACGATCCCGATCTGGAAGAACGCCACCGAGCTGCCGAACCGCTGGTGCACCACGTCGTACCGTTCGGCGGTCTTCTGCGCGTCGTCCCGGCGCCGCTCGAACGCCTGCGCGTCTTTCATGATCTTGTCCTGATCCGACGTGTAACGCTTCGCCTCACCGTCGTAGCGCGCCGCAAGCGCCACGGCCTGCGGTGTCTGCTCGAGCCGCAAGACGTCGCGCTGTACCTCGAATACGTGGCGCTTGATCCCCTTGGCCTGATAGAACGCCCACTGGTCGGACGCCTGGTTTTGGTACAGCGAGGCCTCGGTCAGACTCGCGAGCGAACCGTGGACAGCTTTACCGCCGGCGAAGCTGGCGTAGGCGGCGAATACGGCCAGCAGCGCCGTCGTGATCGCGACGGCCGGGATGAGCCAGTGGCGATGGCCCTCCGCGGCTTCGACCTTCGACTCGACCTCGAAGCCTTCTTCCACCACGCCTCCTTCACGCCGCGGGCCGCCGCGCCCTCGACCGGCGAAGCCCGCGAAGCATTCGCTTTCTGGACCATGAGCGTGCATTCCTGTCGGGGACGAACCGCCGCACGCGGACGGATACACGCGGCACGGCCGGCGCG
>DATEGA010000201.1:0-8554 GCA_035280345.1 bacterium
TCGCGCGCGAGCTGGAGGCGCTCGGCGCCGCAGTCGTCGCCGCTCCGACGATCCGCATCGCGCCACTCGCTGATCTCGCCGCGCTGCGCGCCGCGCTCACTCGTGTCCCACCCTACGACTGGATCGTGTTCACCAGCCAGAACGCCGTCCAGGTGATGTGCGACCGGCTGCCGGAGTGGGAGCTCGCGCCGCGCGACGTGGCGCGCGCGGCGGTCGCCGCGATCGGACCGGCCACCGCAGAAGCCCTGATGCGCCACGGGATCGTCCCCGACCTCGTGCCCGATCGCTTCGTGGCCGAGGCGGTGGTCGCCGCGCTCGCCGCGCGGGGTGACGTGCGCGGGAAAACGGTGCTGCTGCCGCGCGCTCGGGAGGCGCGTGACGCTCTGCCTGACGGTCTGCGCGGGCTGGGCGCGCTGGTCGACGTGATCCCCGTGTACGAGACCATCCGGGAGACGGGAGACGGAAGCGGACTGGCGGCGGAGATCCTCGCCGGGACGATCGACGTCGTCACCTTCACGTCTTCATCGACGGTGCGGGGCTTCGTGGAGCTGGTGGGCGGGCCGGTGGCGGTGTCCGGTCGGTTCACCGCGGCGGTGATTGGGCCCGTGACGGCGGGGACGGCCCGGGAGCTCGGGATCACCGTTGCAATCGAGGCTCAGGACTACACGGTCCCCGGCCTCGTGGACGCGATCGTGCGGCACTTCACGGTGGACGGGTGACCACCTTCAAGCTGGGTACCCGTGGCAGCAAGCTCGCCGTGTGGCAAGCCGAGTGGGTGAAGGGCGCGCTGGCGCGGGCCGGCGTGGTCGCCGAGCTCGTGATCATCAAGACGCGCGGCGATGCGGAGGTCGATCGCCCGCTGCACGAGCTCGAGGGCAAGGGCTTCTTTACGAAAGAGATTGAAGATGCTTTGCGCGACGGGAGGATTGACGTGGCGGTCCATTCGCTCAAGGACCTGCCGACCAGCCTGCCGGCCGGCCTGGTGCTCGCGGCGGTGCCCAAGCGGGCGGATCCCGCCGAGGCGCTGGTGACGCGCGAGGCGGGCGTCACCTCGATCGCGGAGCTCCCCGCGGGCGCCCGGCTCGGCACGTCCAGCCTGCGGCGGGTGGCGCAGGTCCGGTACCTCCGCGCTGATTTGGATATCGTCCCGCTGCGCGGCAACGTGCCGACGCGCGTGCAGAAGGTGAAGGAAGGGCGCGACGGACTCGATGCGGCGCTCCTCGCGGGGGCGGGGCTCGACCGGCTCGAGCTCGAGGGGAACATCGCCGCGCGGCTCGATCCGCTGGACGTCATGCCGGCGCCGGGTCAGGGCGCGCTCGGTCTCGAGGTCCGCGCAGACGATCGCAAAGCCCGGGACACACTGGCGCCGCTCGCGGATCCGGAGAGTGCCCGCCAGGTCGCGGCCGAGCGGAGCCTCCTCGGCGCGCTCGAAGGCGGATGTCAGGCGCCGGTGGCGGCGTACTGCGGGAAACGGGAAACGGGCAACGGGAGCGAGGTGCTCTACGGGCGCGTGACGGCGCAGGATGGCTCGGTGCAGATCACGGCATCCGCGGAGATCGACGCGCGCGAGCCCGCCGCGGCGGGGGTACGCGTGGCGGCCTTGCTCCGCGCCCAGGGCGCGTCGAAATTGCTCGGCCGATGAGTCAATTCCCGAACCGCCGCATGCGGCGGCTGCGCCGCACGCCGGCACTGCGCCGCCTGGTGCAGGAGACGCACCTCGCGCCCTCGCAGCTCGTCTGGCCCCTGTTCGCGTGCCACGGTGACGGCATCCGGCGGGAGGTCGCCGCGCTGCCGGGCGTCTATCAGACGTCGGTGGACGAGATCGTGAACGATGCGGAGCGGGCACGGCGGCTCGGGCTCGGCGGCATCATGCTCTTCGGCCTTCCGGCAGCCAAGGACGCGACTGGCTCGGAGGCGTACGACGAGCAGGGGGTCGTGCAGCAGGCGGCGCGGGCGGTGAAACGTGCCGTGCCGGAGCTGCTCGTAATCGGGGACGTCTGCCTGTGCGAGTACACCGACCACGGGCACTGCGGCGTCGTGCAGGACGGCGACGTGGATAACGACGCGTCGGTGTATCTGCTCGGCAAGGTCGCGGTGACGCAGGCGCGCGCCGGCATCGACATCGTCGCGCCGAGCGACATGATGGACGGCCGGGTGGCGGGCATCCGCAAGGCGCTGGACGCCGCCGGATTCTCGCGCGTCCCGATCATGTCGTACGCCGCAAAGATGGTGTCGGCGTTTTACGGGCCGTTCCGCGAGGCGGCCGGCTCGACGCCGCAGTTCGGCGACCGCCAGTCCTACCAGATGCAGGGCACCAACGCCGACGAGGCGATGCGGGAGATCCGGCTGGACGTCGAGGAGGGGGCCGACATCGTCCTGGTGAAACCGGCGCTCCCGTGCCTCGATCTCATCCGCCGCGCCAAGCAGGAGTTCGGGTCACCGCTCGCCGCGTACCAGGTGAGCGGGGAGTACGCGATGATCAAGGCGGCGGCGGCCCGGGGCATGGTCGACGAGGCACGGGCGATGTGGGAAACGCTGTACGCCATCCGGCGGGCCGGCGCCGATATCATCCTCAGCTATTTCGCCCCGACGGTCGCGGAAGCGCTTTAGCCGCGTCGCAACACCACAGCGGCGTTGATCCCGCCGAACCCGAACGAGTTGGTGAGCACCACGTCCGGCGCCGCCGACCGGCCCTCGCCGCGCAGACAGTCCAGATCGCAGGCCGGGTCGGGACGCTCGAGATTGATGGTCGGGGGGAGCCAGCGCCGCTCCATGGCGAGCGCGCAAATCGCCACTTCGATCGCGCCGCTCGCGCCGAGCGCGTGGCCATAGTAGCCCTTCGTGCCGCTGATACTCAGCCGGTAGGCGTGTTCGCCGAACACCTGCTTGATCGCCTGCGTCTCGGTCGAGTCGTTCAGCGGAGTGGACGACCCGTGGGCGTTGATATAGCCGACCTCGCCGGGCGGCACGTGGGCGTCGGCCAGCGCGAGCTGCATCGCGCGCGCCGCCTGACGACCATCGGGGCGCGGCGCCGTCATGTGGTACGCGTCGTTGGTGAAGGCGTAGCCCGCCAGCTCGGCGTAGATCTTGGCGCCGCGGGCGATCGCGTGCTCCCGCTCCTCGAGCACCAGCACGGCCGCTCCCTCGCCCATCACGAAGCCGTCGCGATCCTGGTCGAACGGCCGCGAGGCGTGGGCCGGATCGTGATTCCGAGTGCTCATGGCGCGGATCACGCTGAATGCGGCGTACGTCATGGGAGCGAGCGGCGCTTCAGCGCCGCCGGCGATCATAACGTCGGCGCGTCCCTCGCGGATCGTATGGAACGCCTCGCCCACCGCGATGGTGCCGGACGCGCAGCTCATGGCGTTGGTGGAGTTCGGGCCGGTGAAGCCGAACTCGATCGCGATGTTGCAGCTCGCCGCGCCCGGGAACACGGCGAGCGCGAGCGCCGGGTCGAGCCCGCGGGGGCCCTCCGCGCGAAATCGCTCGATCTGCGATTCCGCGAAGGCCACGCCTCCGAGCGCCGATCCCATCATGGCCCCGACACGGTCGGGATCCTCACGCGTCCGGTCGAGCTCGGCATCGGTGAGCGCGAACCGCGCGCTGGTCACGCCCAGCTGGGAGAACCGGTCGAGTCGCTTGGCCCGCTTCGCGTCGAGGTGATCCTGCGGCCGGAAATCGGGGATCTCGGCGGCGATGCGGCTCCGGAACGGGGCCGGATCGAAGCGTGTGATCTCCCGCACGGCCGAGGTCCGGGCCGCGAGACCGGCCCACAAGCCGTCCGCGCCCGTGCCGATGGGCGTGACCGCGCCGACTCCCGTGATGACGACGCGCCGCCGTCCGTTCGTCACGCGCGCTCCGCCTCCCGTTTGATTCCCGCAAGCGTGCGGGACGCGATCCCGTGGATGAACACCGGACCGATGATAAGTTGGGCGACCAACGGACCGATCAACGGCCACGCCGGGCCCCGCCACTCGTGCACGATCGTGACTGCCACGCCGTCCGGCCCTTCCACCAGCCGCCAGACGACGTCCATCTCCCGCGTGATACCCCGGATGTGCCGGTAGCGGATTTCCCGCGCCGGGCGGTCCACGGTCATCTCCGACACCCACCACGCGGGGTAGCGGAAGATGCCGAACGGGCGCGACGCCGCCATCTCCACGGTGCCACCGCCGTTCCGGCGACCGAGAAAGCGAACCCAGCGATAGTGCGAGAGGATATGGGGCCAGTGCTCCACGTCCGCTGCCAATTGAAACGCCCGATCGATGGGCGCCCGGATCACTACTCGGTCGACGGTGACCATGCGGCTACGATGCGGGCTCCCCGTTTATACCGTGCCGCCGCGCGCACCCCCGCCTGGCGCAGCATCTCCTCGAACTCTCCCTTCGTGTAACCCCGGCGGAGCGACAGCACCGCGTCGCGGCGGGTAATGCCATTCATCGCGAGGCCGATCGACGCCGCCCACACCCCGACCATGGCTAGCCGGGAGCGTCGCAGGTCCGCGAGCACGACGGCCCGCCGCGCGACGCGGTCGAACGCCGCGATCCAGCGCACGGCGACCGGGCGCGGCAGATGGTGCAGCACCTGGCTCGCTACGATCACATCCACGGAGCGTGGGGGGACCGGTAGCGCGTTTCCGTCGGCCACCAACGTCGGCACGCCAGCGGCGCTGGCGATCATTGCCGCGGTGGGGTTCAGGTCGAGGCCGATGGCCTTGAGCTCGATGCCGTGCCGCCGGGCTGCCGCCCTCGCTGCCAACGCGATATCCCCCGAGCCGGTCCCTACGTCGAGCAGGGTCCAAGTCACGGTGCAGGTTGCACGTTGCACGTTGCCCGAGCGCTGGAAGAAGGGCTCAAGGGCTTCCAGCACGGCCCGCGTGCCGCCGAACAGCCCGTTCAGGCGGGCGATATCCCGAAGCTCTCTCCCCACGAGGCGAGGGTCGGCCTGCGGATCGTCCAGCAGCTCGGTTCCGATCACTCGCCTCCGCTCCCCAGGCCGGCGTAACCGCCGCGATAGTAGAGCAGGGGCCGGCGATCCGACACGGCGCCCCCGGTGACCAGGCCGAAGAACACGGTGTGATCCCCGCCCGGGGTCTCCGCCTGCTTCTCGCACTCGATGCTCGCGAGCACGCCTTCGAGCACCGGGATTCCGTGCACGGTCTCGCGATAGCCGATGCCGTCGAAGCGGTTGGGGTGCTCTTCCGCGAACCGTCGCGAGATAGCCTCCTGGTCCGCCGCGAGCACGTTCAGGACGAAGCGCTTCGCGGCCTGGAGCGCGGGATACATGTCGTTCTTCCGCTCCACCGACACGAGGACCAGCGGTGGCTCGAGCGACACCGACGCGACCGAGCTCGCGGTCATGCCGACCGGCCGGCCGCCCGCGTCGCGCGTGGTCAGGACCGTCACCCCCGTGGCGAAGCGACCGAGCAACTGGCGGAACTGAGCGGGATCGACGCCGGACATGTTGTTACCAGAGGAATTGGGCCAGGACACCGGCTCTGAGCACCGCGCGCGCGGGGACGATGTTCCCGGTCGCGCTCACCAGAAGATCCGCGAGGTCCGGTCGCCCCGCCAGGCGGCGCACCACGCGATTGGTGAGCGCCGGCCACCCGACGCCGACGCCGATGAGTCGCTCCAGCAGCCACTTTCCGAGGAACCGACGCCGCCGGGCGAGCAGGTACGGTCGCAGGGCCGCGGGCGGAATCGGTTCACCCCCCCCGTGCGACAGCGCGGGGATGAGGCAGGCAGCGGCGAGCTCTGCGCCGTGCATCGCGCTGTAGATCCCCTGGCCCGTAAACGGGTCGAAGAAATCCGCCGCATCGCCCACGAGGAGGGCTCCCCCACCTGGCGCCGCGGCCGTGCGCGACCACTGCGCGAACGGACCCGTGACCAGCACGTCGCGGACCAAGCGCCGGGGGTCGAACCGCCCCGCGAGCCCGGGAAATTTCTCGAGCTCGGTGAAAAAGCCGCGCCGGAGGTCCCGGCGCTCCTTTCGTACCGTCGCGAGCGGTAACACCAGCGCCACCGTGGTGACGCCGCCGCCGACCGGCCCGAGGCCCACGTAGCCGCGCTGGCTGACGTGCAGCTCACCCACGCCGTCAATCCCCGCGACGTCCGCCACATGCGCCGCGAACGCGACCCGCCGCGGCGGTGACGAGCGGACCAGCCCCAGCCGGCGCGCGACCACCGAACGCAGCCCGTCGGCGCCGACGACGATGCGTGCGTTACACGGTACACGTTGCCCGTTGCACGAGCGTGCGACGACGCCAACGACCGCTCCGCCCTCCCACAGCAGGTTCTCCACCGTGGTGGCCTCGCGTACCTGTGCCCCCGCCCGAGCTGCCGCGGCCACAAGGATCGTGTCGAAGGTGGTCCGTGGCAGGGCGAAACTGTAGGAGCGGGGACCGCGAAACCGGCCGCACATGGCGGCCCCGCCGGGCGCGACCACCTTCATGCCGTACAGCTTGGCATGCGCCGCACCCGCTACTTCGGCGAGGACGTCCCTATCGAGCCGCTCCAGGACCTCCGTCGTGGCGGGGCTCAGATACTCGGAGCACGCCTTGTCGCGGGGGAACCGGGCGCGGTCGACGAGCAGCACCGACGCGCCGGCGCGGGCGAGCAGCAACGCGGTCGTCGCGCCGGCCGGACCGGCCCCGACGACGACGGCATCCCAGCGGTCGGTCACGACAGCGTTGCCAGCACGGCCGCGGCCGCGCCGACCAGCGTCGCCACGAAGTTCACGCCGTCGTTGTCGAGCCATCGCCAGCCCCTCGCGAGTCGCACCGGCTCGTGGCACACCGTGTTGCCGCGCTCGAAACGCGCGTCACACGCCGGACACTCGTACTTGCCCTGCAGCGTCGCGCCCAGGACGGAGTCGGTGAGCATGCCCGCGACTCCGGCGGCCACCAGTGTAACAAACCCCGGGGCCATGCCCCGGGGTGAAAGCCCGCGCGTCAGCCCGGCGATGAGGGCCGCGCCTGCTACGCCGCCCAGCGTTCCCAAAGCGGTGATACCCCCCGACGTGCCGCGCGTCACCCTTTTTCCGGAGGAGATGAGGTGCGGCGGGAACGGTGAGTAGGCTCCGATCTCGGTGGCCCACGTGTCGGCGGCAGCGGCCGCGATGGCGCCGGCGGCCCCCGCCCACGAACCGAGCAACCCGGCCAGCAGGGCGACGCCGCCGTTGGCCAGTACTTGGCGCGCGTTGCGGCTCGGGCCCCGACGCTCCGCGAGCTGAGTGAGGACGCTACCGGTGAGGAAGAAAGCGAAGAGCAGCGTGAGCCCCGGCCAGCCGAGGCCCCACGCCACGCCGGCCCCGACGGCGCAGGCCGCGACCAGCCCGCCGGGGGTGAGCCACTTCACTCGTCGAGCAGCTCGTCCAGGATCCGGCGCTTCAAGTCGGGGGGTGCACCCTGGGCCCGGCAACGGGCCCGGAGGAAACCGAGGAACAGCTTTTCGAAGTCGAATTCCTCGCCGCACGGCGGGCAGTCGGCGATGTGCTGACGAATCTCCAGCTCCACCGCGGGCGTGAGCTCCCGGTCGAGGTACTCATAGAGGTGCTCTCTGCATTCCCGACAATTCATTTAGCGGACCCCTTGATGTACCCCATCCCGACGGCGTAATCGTACAACTTCTGCTGGAGCAGGCGGCGAGCGCGGAACAGCCGGGATTTCACCGTTCCGACCGGCACTTCCAGGACTCGGGCAATCTCCTCGTACGACATGCCCTCCACGTCGCTCAACACCACGGTCTCCCGGAATTGTTCCGGGAGCAGGTCGATGGCCCGCAGCACTTCATCGTCCACGATACGGTCGAAGAAGGTCCCTTGCGGGTCGTCGTCCTGCAGCTCCTCGAACACGGAGAACGGTTCGATGGCGTCGATGTCGACGGTCTCGGGGTGCCGCGTGCGCCGCCGGTATTCATTAATGAAGGCGTGCCGCAGGATCGTGAGGAGCCACCCCTTCGCGTTCGTCCCCCGCTCGAACTGGTGCCAGGCGCGGTAGGCCTTGAGCATCGTTTCCTGGACCAGGTCGTCGGCTTCCGCGGGATTGCCGGTCAGCCGCAGGGCCACGCGGTACAAGCTGTCGAGGTGCACCAGCGCTTCGCGCTCGAAGCTCGCCCGCTTGTCGGCCTCGGCGGCCGGGCTCGACGCGGGAGGCGGAGGGATCGGGGGAGTGGGCGGTGTCATGGCGTAACGTAACCTCTCCCCCCGCGGCCGGGTTCCGCAATGGGGCGTGGACCGCTAGGTTTCGCCCGCCGTGGTCCACAGCATCGTCCCTCTCGCCGTCCTCGAGGCGGTCAGGAACCTCGACACGCCGGTCGAGGACGGGTTGTCGGAATTCGCCGAGGAGCTGCTTTCCAAGCGGCTCGGCCTCTCGGCCACGGTGGCGATGCAGCTGCGGGAGTATGAGGGGATGGTCCGGCGGGATGCGGCGGCCGACCGGTCGCACGTGGAGGCGCTGCTCCGACTGGTGGGGCGGCGGCCCGACGCGGACCTGGTGTTCGCGGATGCCGGCCGGCGCGCGGCGCGCCGCGCAGTGCGCCGCCTGTTCCTGCTC
>DATEGA010000202.1:0-7968 GCA_035280345.1 bacterium
ACCGCGGCGCGTCGAGCGCTCCGGGAACGCCGGCCGCCGGCGCGCGGCGCAGCGCCCCTTTCGCCAGCAGAAATCCCGCCGCGGCCGACCCGCCGAAGAGCCCGGCCGCCACCAGCAGGATTACCACGCCCCGGCGCACCATCACACCGTCCCCCTGTTCGCGGCTCCGACGCGGCGCTTCCTTCCGAAGGCGCCGTCTTCATCGCTCTTCAGCGTATCACGCGGTGATAGCGGTGGTAGGCCATCAGCAGCAGCCCGCCCGCGACCAGCACCGCGTAGTACGACACGATGCGGTCGATCAGGACGCCGCTGCGGGCAACCGATATCGCGATGGTGTGGGGCGCCAGCACGGCGATCAGTCCGGCCTGCGAGACTTCGGTGACGCCGACGCCGCCCGGCACCAAGAGCGCCATGCCCAGAATCATCGCTCCGACGTAGGTAAAGACCACGACCTGCGGCGCGAGCCCGACCTTGAGCGCCCCAAAGACCGCGATCACACGCGCGAAGTCGAGCGTAATGCCGAGCGCGGTCAACGCGAGCAGCGGACCGAGGGTGTGCCGCCGGCGGGAGACGCTGATGCTCGCGCAGAGGAGATCCACGAACGCCTGCGCCCGATCGCGGAAGGCGCGGAACGGTACGACCCGGAGCAGCGCCGCCGCCGCCGCCCGGACCTGATCGGGCGCCCCGACCAGCACCGCCGTGCCGGCGATGATCACCGCGATCAGCGCGGGCAGCGCCGCTGTCCCCAACACCGTCTGCCGGGGCAGGAGCACCGCGGCCACCAGCAGCCCAGCCACCAGCGCGACGATGTCCAAGAGGCGCTCGATGAGCATCGCCGACACCGACAGGCCGAGGCCGACGCCGTACGCGTCGCGAAGCATGACCGCCTTCGCGAGTTCGAAGCTGCGGCCCGGGGTCATGCTGCCGGCCGCGATGCCGCAGACCACCGAGACGAACGCAAAGCGTGCGGAGATCGTAGTGTCCGCCAGCCTCCGGACCAGGTACCGCCAGCGTATCGAGCGGACCGCCATCTGCGTGGGGACGGCAAGCACGGCCAGCGCGAACAAGCGGGGCTCGACCTCCCGCAGCGCCCGGACCGCCGCTTGGAGGTTGGTCGTCGCCAAGAACATAATCAGAATGACCCCGCCGCCGGCCGACAGCGCATAGGTCATCCACCGGGTGGACGCGCGCGTCCCCGCGGCCGGCGCGGCGACGGCGGGCAAGCCGGTATCGGGGCCGTCGATCACGCCGGTCGCAATGGGGCTAGATCCGCGAGATACCGCCGCAGCGTCTCGCGGCGCTCGACGAGCGACTGCGACCGCGCGCGGTCCGCGGCCACGATCTCGGCCGGCGCGTTGGCAGCGAAGGCCGGATCGTCAAGGCGCCGCGTCACACCCGCGAGGTCCCGTTCCAGCGAGGTCAGCTGCTTGTCGAACCGCTCCCGCGCCTTGGCGCGGAGCTCCGGCGCCTCAACGTGGATCTCGATCCGGCCGCGGCCGGACGGGGTGGAGATCCCAAACCGGCCGTGTTCGCTTAGTCCGCGCACGGGAAGCCGGCTGAGATCGAGCCGAACGAGGTGCGCAAGATACGGCCGCAGCGCGGTGACGCGCTCCCCGTCGGCGCCATCGAAGTGCAGCGACGCTTCCACCGGCTGCGTCGCGAGCCCGAGTTCCGCGCGGATTCCGCGCAAGGCGCCGGCGAGCTCCATCACCTCCGCCATGGCGGCTTCGGCCGCGACGTCCCGCCATGCCGCCGGCGGTTCGGGCCAAGGCGCGCGCATGATAGTCTCACCCTCGTGGGGCAGCGCCTGCCACACCTCTTCGGTGATCGCGGGCATCACGGGGTGCAGCAGCGCCATCGTCCGGCCGAGCACCCAGCCGAGCACGTGGCGCGTCTCCGCGGCGGCCTCTCCGTCGAGATCGACTTTCGCCATCTCGAGATACCAGTCGCAGAACTCGCTCCAGATGAATTCGTACAGCCGGTGGCAGGCTGTATGAAATTCGAACGCCTCGAGCGCCGCGGTCACGTCGGCCGCGGTGCGCGCGAACCGGTCGAGGATCCAGCGGTTGGGCAGCGTGCGCACTGCCTGCGGCGGCGCGACCGGCACGTCGTGCCCCTCGAGGTGGAGCCGCGCGAGCCGGGCCGCGTTCCAGATCTTGTTCGCGAAATTGCGCGTGTCCTCGACCATCTTTTCCGAGAAGCGCAGGTCCTGCTCGCCCGTGCAGCGGTTGATGAGGGCAAAGCGCAGCGAGTCCGCGCCGTACCGCTCGATGAGCTTAAGCGGATCCATGCCGGTGCCGAGCGTTTTGCTCATCCGCCGGCCCTCGATGTTCAGCACCGTCGGATTGATGTAGACGTCCGTAAATGGGATGTCGCGGCGCAACTCGAGTCCGAACATCACCATGCGCGCCACCCAGAGGAAGATGATGTCGCGGGCCGTTACGAGCGTGCTGGTCGGGTAGAAGTACTTGAGATCCGCGGTCTCGTCCGGCCAGCCGAGGGTCGCCATCGGCCACAGCGCGGAGCTGAACCAGGTGTCGAGGACGTCTTGCTCTTGGGTGAGCGCTGCGCCGCCGCACGTCGGGCAGGCCTTGGGCCGCTCGATGCTCGCGACCATCTCGCCACAGCCGCAGTACCAGACTGGAATCTGGTGGCCCCACCACAGCTGCCGGCTGATATTCCAGTCGCGGATCTGCTCCATCCAGTCGAGGAAGAACTTCGTCCACCGCCCGGGATGGAAGCGGACGCGGCCCTGGCGCACCGCCTGGATCGCCGGCGCGGCGAGGTCCTTCATCCGGCAGAACCACTGGTCCGAGATGTACGGTTCGATCGTCGTTTTGCAGCGGTCGCACCGGCCGATGTTCGTCGTGTACGGCTCCTCGCGTACCAGCACGCCTGAGGAACGCAGGTCGTCCACCGCGATCTTCCGCGCCTCCATCCGGTCCAACCGCTGGTAGCGCGGGCCGCCGAGGTCGCCCATCGTGCCGTGCGGGTCGAACGCAATCAGAATGGGCAGCTTGTGGTCCTGCCCGATCTCGTAGTCCAGCAGATCGTGGCCTGGCGTAATCTTCACCGCGCCGGTGCCGAAGCCGCGCTCGACGCGGCGGTCGGCGATCACCGGGACCGGCCGGTTCACGATCGGCACAATCACCTGCGTACCGACGAGCTTCGTGAAGCGCTCGTCGTCGGGATGTACCGCCACGGCCACGTCGGCGAGGATCGTTTCCGGCCGTTGGGTGGCGATGACCACCCCGTCGCCGCCGTCCGCGCCGGGATAGCGCACGTAATAGAGCGTGCTCTGTTCCTCGACGTACTCCACTTCCAGGTCCGAGATGCTCGTCTGATCCTTGGGGCACCAGTTGATCATGCGCTTGCCCTTATAGATCAGGCCCTTCCGGTATAGACGGATAAAGCACTCCTCCACTGCCCCGTAGTAGGCGGGATCCATCGTGAACGTGCTGCGCTCCCAGTCACACGAGAGCAGCAGGCGGCGCATCTGACCGAGAATCGCCTGCCCGATCTCTTTCCTCCACTTCCAGGTCTCTTCGAGAAACCGTTCGCGCCCGAGGCTGAAGCGCGTGAGGCCTTCTTTGGCAAACCGCCGGTCCATGACCACGTGGACCGCGATGCCCGCGTGGTCCATCCCTGGCTGGTAGAGCGCGTCGCGGCCACGCATCCGCTGCCAGCGGATGAGGCAGTCCTGGACTCCGTTGTTGAGCGCGTGCCCCATGTGCAGCTCGCCGGTGATGTTCGGAAGCGGCATCATGATCGTGTAGGGACGACGGGCCGGGTCGGGGACGGCGCGAAAGTACCCCCGCGTCTCCCAAGTCCGGTACCAGCGCTCTTCGGCCGCCGCCGGATCGTAGGTCTTCGGCAGCTCCTCGCCTGTGCGGCCTCCCGCGGTTTTTTGTCCGTCCGCCATGCTGCCCGCCTCCTCGAACATCGCCGCGCAAACATCAACGCCGCCTCACCCAAGGGCGAAGCGGCGCTCCGCGGTACCACCTTCGTCCCGCCGGCCTACGGAACACGCCGGCCGGCGGCTCGCTGCGCTATCTCGGGCGCACCCGGCGGACCGGCCGTGACCGGTCCGCTGCTCGAGGGCGACGTTCCGCCCGTGCGGCCCGGGGAGCTCTCACCAAACCCTCCCCTCGCTCAGGCGCCGCGCGAACGTACTCCTCCCCGTCCTCGCGTTTCTACTGCGGGTATTATACCATAGTCGAAGGAACCCATGGCTCTCGACCGCTTTCACCCAATCGTCGCGGAGTGGTTCGCGGAGCGATTCGGCGCGCCGACGGCGGCCCAGGCCGGCGGGTGGCCCGCGATCGCCTCGGGTCGCGACACGTTGATCGCCGCGCCCACCGGATCCGGAAAGACGCTCGCCGGCTTCCTCTGGGCTATCAACGCGCTGCTGCTCGAAGGCGCCGCTCACGGCGGCCTGCCCGACGAGACGTCGGTCGTGTACGTCTCCCCGCTGAAGGCCCTCGGCAACGACGTCCACGCGAACCTCGTCGGCCCGCTCGCCGAAATCCGCGAGCGCGCCGCGGCCCGGGGCGTCGCGCTGCCGGAGGTTCGCCTCGCCGTTCGCTCCGGCGATACTCCTGCCGCCGACCGGGCGCGGATGACCCGCCGGCCGCCGCACATCTTGATCACGACGCCGGAGTCGCTCTACATCCTGCTGACGGCCGACGGCAGCCGTGTGTTTCTCAAGCAGGCGAAGACCGTGATCGTCGACGAGATCCACGCCGTCGCGCAGGACAAACGGGGTTCCCACCTCACGCTCTCGTTGGAGCGGCTCGACCGTTTGGCCGGACGTCGGCTCCAGCGTATCGGCCTCTCCGCGACGCAGAAGCCGATCGAAGAAATCGGACGTCTCTTGACGGGCGCCGGCGGTGCGTGCACGATCGTCGACGCCGGCCACCGGCGGCCGTGGGACCTGTCGATCGAAGTCCCCGGTCCGCCGCGCGGACCGATCGTCGCGAACGACGTGCGCGACGCGGTCTACGACCGGCTGGCCGCGCTCGCGCAACACCACCGCACCACGCTCGTTTTCGTGAACACGCGCCGCCTGGCGGAGCGGGTCGCCCACCAGCTCGGGCAGCGTCTGGGCGAGTCGCAGGTGGCCGCCCATCACGGCAGCCTGTCGCGGCGGATCCGTCTCGACGCGGAGCGCCGGCTCAAGACGGGCCAGCTGCGCGTCGTAGTGGCGACGGCCTCCCTCGAGCTCGGCATCGATATCGGCCACGTCGACCTCGTCTGCCACCTCGGCGCGCCGTCCTCGATCGCGGTCCTGCTGCAACGGATCGGCCGGGCCGGCCATACGGTGGGCGGGGTCTCGCGCGGCGTCCTGTTCCCGTTTACGCGCGACGAGATGCTCCAGTGTGCGGCGGCGGTCCGGGCCGCGCGGGCGGGCGAACTCGATGCACTCGTGCAGCCGCGGCAGCCGCTCGACGTGCTGGCGCAGCAGATCGTCGCGGCCGCGGCGGTAGAGGAGATCGCCGAGAACGACCTATACGCGCTCATCCGGCGGGCCCACGCCTACCGCGATCTTGACCGCACGACGTTCGATCAATTGGTCGACATGCTCGCCGAGGGCATCGCGCGCCGGTGGGGACGGTCGGCCGCCTACCTCCACCGCGATCGGACTCGCGGCACGGTGCGCGGCAGGCGGGGGGCGCGTCTCGCCGCGATCACGTCCGGCGGGGCCATCCCGGATACGGCGGATTACGACGTCGTCCACGACCCCGAGGGCGTGCTGGTCGGCCGGGTCAACGAGGACTTCGCAGTCGAGAGTATGGCGGGCGACGTCTTTCTGCTCGGCAACACGTCGTGGCGTATCCGGCGCATCGAGACCGGGCGCGTCCGGGTCGAGGACGCCCACGGCGCGCCCCCGTCCGTGCCGTTCTGGCTCGGCGAATCGCCCGGCCGTACCCGCGAACTGTCGGCCGCGGTCTCCGGGCTGCGCTCTGAGATCGAGGCGCGCCTCGGCGATCCGGCCGCGGCGCGGCAGTGGCTGCGGGACGAGACCACGCTCGAGGCGGAAGGCGCCGCGCAGGTGGTCCAATATCTAGCGGACACCCGCGCCTCCCTCGGCGGCGTCCCCACGCAGGGGTGGATCGTCGCGGAGCGGTTTTTCGACGAGGCCGGCGGCATGCAGCTTGTGCTGCATACGCCGTTCGGCGCGCGGGTCAACCGGGCGTGGGGCTTCGCGCTGCGCAAGCGCTTCTGCCTGACCTTCGACTTCGAGCTGCAGGCGGCCGCGACCGACGACGGTATCGTCCTGTCGCTCGGCCCGCAGCACAGTTTTCCGCTTGAGACGGCGTTCCATTTCGTGCGGCAGGCGACGCTGCGGGACGACATCATCCAGGCCGTTCTCCCCTCGCCCCTCTTCACGACCCGGTGGCGCTGGAACGCCTCGCGGGCTCTGGCCGTGCCGCGCTACCAGGGCGGCCGGCGCGTGCCCATGCCGATCCAGCGCATGCGGGCGGAGGATCTGCTGGCGGCCGTCTTCCCGGACCAGGTCGCCTGTCAGGACAACCACGCGGGCCCGATCAATCCGCCGGACCATCCGCTCGTCAACGAGACGATCGGTAACTGTCTCGACGAGGCGATGGATACCGAGGGACTCCGAGCGATCCTCGATGAGATGCAGCGCGGGACGATTCGGACGGCCGCAATCGAAACGTCCGCGCCGTCGCCGATCTCGCACGAAATTCTGAACGCCAACCCGTACGCGTTCCTCGACGATGCGCCACTCGAAGAGCGCCGCGCGCGGGCGGTCGCCCTCCGCCACATCGATCACTCCGCCGCGGACGGCCCGGGCGTGCTGGACGCGGTCGCGATCGCGGACGTCGGAGCGCAGGCATGGCCGGATGTCCGGAGCGCCGACGATCTGCACGACCACCTGCTCACCGTGCGCCTCCTGCCGCTCGAGGACGCGGCGCCATGGGCCGCTTTCGCCCACGCGCTCGTCGGCGACCGCCGCGCCACAATGGCGGTGTGGCCGGGTCCCGAGGGCCGGGAGCGCCGTGCGTACGTGGCGTGCGATCGGGCCCCAGAGGTGTGGATGGCATTGGGCGGCGTCCGGTTCGAACCCGAGCCGCCGCCGCTCCTGGGCGCCGCGCCGGACGCCGGTCTCGAACCCTCCGAAGCCGCCGCCCGGATTGTGCACGGCTGGGTGCAGTGCCTGGGCCCGTTCACGTCCGCCGGGCTCGCCGCGCGGCTCGGCCTCGGGGCGGCCGTCGTGGAGCAAGCGCTCGCCGCGCTCGAAGGGACCGGTGTGATTCTCCGCGGCCGGTTCACGCCCGGAACGACGGAAGAAGAATGGTGTGACCGCCGGCTGCTGGCGCGGATCCACCGCCTCACTCTGGGCCGGCTGCGGCGGGAGATCGACGCGGTCTCGCCCGCGGCCTTCATGCGGTTTCTGCTCCGCTGGCAGCATGTACAGCCCGGTGCGCAGCTTCACGGGCGAGACGGCGTCGCGGAAATCGTGGGGATGTTGCAGGGTCTTGAGGTCCCAGCCCCGGCGTGGGACGAGCACGTGCTCCCGGCGCGGATCCGCCTCTACGATCCCGAGGACCTGAACGTCCTCTGCCTGAACGGCCTCGTGACCTGGGGCCGCTTGAGCGCGGGCGGGCCGGCCGCGGGACCCGGCGGGAACGGCGAGGGCGCCTCAAATGGGACGCCCCACGATGGCCCAAGGCGCGGCTCGGCGGCGATCTCACGCTCCGCGCCGATCGCGCTGCTGCTTCGAGAAGAGATGGGCGCGTTCGTCGAGCCGGACGGGCTCGAGCATGCGCATGCGACGCTTCGCGGCGCGGCCGCGGACGTCTTCGGGTATCTGTCGGAGCGGGGCGCATCGTTCCTGACCGACATCGCGCGCGGAATCGGGCGTCTCCCCGCGGACACGGAGACGGCGCTGTGGGAGCTCGTCGCAAAGGGTCTCGTGAGCGGCGACGGCTTTGCGGGACT
>DATEGA010000203.1:0-12232 GCA_035280345.1 bacterium
GCCGCGGCCGGGCGCCACACTGCGAGGTTTCCGCGGCCGCGTATCTGCGGCGCAAGCCGCGTATTCTCGAAGACGGTGAGGGCCGGAAACACGCGCGCCGTCTGAAAGCTGCGGCCGAGGCCGGCCTGCGCCCGCCTGGACGGCGGCCAGCCGGTCACGTCGAGGCCGTCCAGCGCGATGGTCCCGGCGGTCGGCCGATGGAGTCCCGAGAGTAAATTGAAGAGCGTGGTCTTCCCGGCCCCGTTCGGGCCGATCAGCGTGACGAACTCGCCGCGGCGGATATCGAGCGAGACATCCTCGACGATGACGGCGCCCCCGATGTGAAGGGACAGGCGCGCGGTGCGAATCGCCGGGGGAGCGTCTACGCCGCCACGTACGGGCTCCCCGCGGCGATCTCCGGAAAGGATCTGGCTCAGGGTTTGAACGGGGTGACGGGCGGCGCGACGTCCACGGGCGCTATCGCCTTCACGATCTGCGGCTCGTAGGAGCCTCCCGACGCCACGAGCTTGACCTGGAACATCGGCTGGAGCATCGCGTGGTCGCCGGCGCGCACGATCTGCTGGCCCTTGGGCGCGAGGAACGTCCAGTTCTCGAGCGCGCGGATCATCTTGTCCACATCGTCGCCGTCCGCGATCTGGACGGCGTGCACGATCATCTGGGCCGCGACGAATCCATCCGGATCGAAGAGGTCGGGGACCTTCCCCTGCGCCTTCAGCGCTTGGATGAGATAGTCGTTGGCGCGGTTGTGGGGCGCCTGGTAGACGTAGTGCGAGAGGAAGCCGATCCTCGACGCGACCGGGCCGAAGGTCGCGTAGCTCGACCGCTGATCGAGTCCCGTCACGACGGAGATGCCGCCGAAGACGCCCTGCTGGTCGAGTGCCTGCCACATCGCGGGCGCCGTCGCCCCCGCCCATGCCACAAACAGCAGATCGGGCTTGGCTTGCTTGGCCTGCAGCGCAAACGGCGTGAAATCGGTCGCGTTGAGGGGCACGAGAATCTGGCTCACCTCGGCGCCGGACCGTCCGAGGACGTTCCGGACGGCCGCGACGTTGGCCTGCCCGAACGCGTAGTCCTGCGCGAAGACGATGACCTTCTTGCCGCTCTCGCTTCCGATGAACGACCGCGCGGCGAGAATGTCCTGGTAGGTTTGGCGTCCTGAGCGGAAGGTGTAGCGGTTGACGCCCGTAATCGCGTCGGCGGCCGCCGGTCCCGAGATCAGCAGCACACGGTTCTGCGCGGCGAGCGGCGCGACCTGGAGCCCGACCGCGGAACTCGTTGGACCCGCGAGCACGTGCAGGCCCTGGCCGATCAGATCCTTCGCGGCGGAGACGGCCTTCGCCGGGTCGCCCGCGTCGTCGTCCCAGGCAACGTCGATTTTGTGGCCGGCGATCGCCCCGGTCCTATTCGTGGCGTAGGCGAGGCCGGCCTGGAAGCCCTCGCGGAACTGCGCGCCGTAGCTCGCCAGGGGGCCGGTCGCCGAGTAGATCATGCCGACCCTCACCGCCGGTTTGGCGCCTTGACCGGCGGCGCGCATCGCCGGTACAAGAGTCATCGACGCGACGGCGGCGGCGGCGAGGCAGAAGACGAGCCGGCGTGCGAAGCGAATCGGCATGTTGGTCCCCCTATCCCCTCCATGCGTGCGGGCGTTGGTTCTCAACGGCCGCGGCGGTCTCCTGGCACGTCGGGCACTGAGCGCCACGATCGCACGGGCGCCGGGTCGCGGAGTAGCCCGTCGCCGGCTCCAAACGCCGCGGGCCCTCCGTCGGGAGGGCCCGCGATATTGCGTCCGAGAGGGGCGGTCTCAGGTGAGGCCTTCGACCGCCACCTTGGTCGCGCGATAGCGGTGCATCCCCGTACCGGCGGGGATCAGCTTCCCGATGATCACGTTCTCCTTGAGCCCGAGCAGCGGATCGACCTTGCCCTTCGTGGCCGCGTCGGTGAGGACGCGCGCCGTCTCCTGGAACGAGGCCGCGGACAGGAAGCTCTCCGTGGCCAGCGACGCCTTGGTGATGCCGAGCAGCACGGGCCGCGCGGTCGCCGGCTCCTTGCGCGAGGCCATCGCCCGGGCGTTCTCTTCCTCGAGGGCGAAGATGTCCACGAGCTCGCCCGGCAGGAACTCCGTACCGCCCGGCTCCTCGACCTTCACCCGCCGCAGCATCTGGCGCACGATGATCTCGATGTGCTTGTCGTTGATGTCGACGCCCTGCGAGCGGTACACGCTCTGAATCTCCTGGACCAGATAGTTCTGCACCGCGGCGAGGCCCTTGATTCGCAAAATATCGTGCGGGTTGACGGACCCCTCCGTAAGCTGGTCGCCGGCCGAGGCCCGGTCGCCGTCGGCCACGCGGATCCGGACGCCGTACGCGACCTGATACTCGCGCTCGTCGTCGCGGCCCGCGAGCGTAATGATCCGCGTGCCCTTGCTCTCCGAGAGCGCGGCCTTGCCGTCGATCTCCGCGATCACGGCCTGCCCCTTCGGACGCCGGGCTTCGAACAACTCCTCGACGCGCGGCAGACCCTGCGTGATGTCGAAGCCGGCGACGCCGCCGGTGTGGAACGTCCGCATCGTGAGCTGCGTGCCGGGCTCGCCGATCGACTGCGCGGCGATAATGCCGACCGCCTCGCCGATCTCCACGAGCTTACCGGTCGCCAGGTTGCGGCCGTAGCACTTTGCGCAGATGCCGAACCGGGTCTTGCAGCCGAGCACCGACCGCACGACGACCGAGGTGACGCCGGCCTCCTCGGCCGCCTCCGCGGCGGCCTGGTCGATCTCCGCGCCGGCTTCGATCAGGACCTTCTTGCTGCGCGGCGCGAGCACGTCCTCGGCCGCGACGCGCCCGGCGATCCGGTCGGCCAGCGGCACGACGACCTGCGTGCCGTCCATGACCGGCGTCATCTCGACGCCCGAGGTGGTGTGGCAGTCGTCCTCGCGAACGATCACGTCCTGCGCGACGTCGACGAGCCGGCGGGTCAGGTAGCCCGACTCCGACGTCCGGATCGCGGTGTCCGCCAAGCCCTTGCGCTGGCCGTGGGTGCTGATGAAGTACTCCAGCACCGTCAGGCCCTCGCGGAAATTCGCCTTGATCGGCAGTTCGATGATCCGGCCGCTCGGGTCGGTCATGAGCCCGCGCATCCCGGCGAGCTGGCGGATCTGCTGGATGTTGCCCCGGGCGCCGGACTGGGCCATCATGTACAGCGGGTTAAACGGATCGAACGTGCTGAGCATCCGCCGCGTGATGGTCTCCGTGGCGTCGGTCCAGACGTCGACCGTCTTGAGGTACCGCTCCTCGTTGGTGATCAGGCCGCGCCGGTACTGCGTGTCGATCGCGTCGACTTCCTTGTCGGCCTTGCCGAGGATCTCTTCCTTCTCCTTCGGGATCACGATGTCGGACAGCGCGATGCCGCTGCCGCTCACCGTGGCGTAATGGAACCCGAGGTCCTTGATGCTGTCGAGCAGCTGGACCGTCTTCGTGGAGCCGAGCCGGCTGTAGGCCTCGGACACGATCTGCGACAGGATCTTGCGGTCGCAGACCTCGTTGATAAACCGCAGTTCCTCCGGGATGGCCTCGTTGAAGATCACCCGGCCGACCGTCGTTTCGACGAGCTCGCCGTCGTGGCTGAGCCGCACCTTGATCTTCGCGTGCAGGTCGACCACGCCGCTCTCGTACGCCAGTACGACCTCGTCCGGCCGGCTGAACACCTTGCCTTCGCCCTTCGCGCCGTCGCGCTCCAGGGTCAGGTAGTAGCAGCCGAAGACGATGTCGCGGGTGGGCGACGTGATCGCGCGGCCATAGGCCGGCGACAGAATGTTGTACGCGGACAGCATCAGCACGCGCGCCTCGGCCTGCGACGCGGCGCTGAGCGGCACGTGCGCCGCCATCTGGTCACCGTCGAAGTCCGCGTTGTACGCGGTGCAGACGAGCGGGTGCACCTGGATCGCTTTGCCTTCGATCAGCACCGGCTCGAACGCCTGGATGCCGAGGCGGTGCAGCGTCGGGGCCCGGTTGAGGAGCACCGGGTGCTCGTGCACGACCTCCTCGAGCACGTCCCACACCTCGGGCCGCGCCCGCTCGACCATCCGCTTCGCGCTCTTGATGTTCTGGCTGAGTCCGCGGTCGACGAGCTTCTTCATCACGAACGGCTTGAAGAGCTCGAGCGCCATCTCCTTGGGCAGCCCGCACTGGTGCAGTCTCAGGTTGGGCCCCACGACGATCACGGAGCGGCCGGAGTAGTCGACGCGCTTGCCGAGCAGGTTCTGGCGGAACCGCCCCTGCTTGCCCTTCAGCATGTCGGACAGCGACTTGAGCGGGCGGTTGTTGGGCCCGGTGACCGGACGGCCGCGCCGGCCGTTGTCGATCAGCGCGTCCACGGCCTCCTGCAGCATGCGCTTCTCGTTGCGCACGATGATCTCGGGCGCGCCGAGGTCGAGCAGCCGCTTCAGGCGGTTGTTCCGGTTGATCACCCGGCGGTACAGGTCGTTGAGGTCGCTCGTCGCGAACCGGCCGCCGTCGAGCTGCACCATCGGGCGCAGGTCCGGCGGGATAACCGGGACGACGTCGAGGATCATCCAGTCCGGCGTATTGCCGCTCTTGCGGAACGCCTCCACGACCTCAAGCCGCTTGAGGATCTTCATCCGCTTCTGCCCGCCGGCCGTCTTCAGCTCGGTGCGCAGCTTCTTCGTCGTCTGGTCGAGGTTCAGGTCGCGCAGCAGTTCCTTGATCGCCTCCGCGCCGATGCCGGCGTGGAAGCCGGTCCCGTGCTTATCGCGCAGCTCGCGGTAGTCGGCCTCGGTCAGCAGCTGGCCGCGGTTCAAGCCCTTGATCGTCCCCGGATCGGTGACGACGTAGGCCGCGAAGTACACGACCCGCTCGAGCGCCCGGGGCGACATGTCGAGCAGCAGGCCGATCCGGCTCGGTACGCCCTTGAGGTACCAGATATGGCAGACCGGGGCGGCCAGCTCGATATGGCCCATCCGCTCGCGGCGCACTTTGGCGCGGGTCACTTCCACACCGCACCGGTCGCAGACGATGCCCTTGAAGCGGATGCGCTTGTACTTGCCGCAGTGGCACTCCCAGTCCTTGGTCGGGCCGAAGATCCGCTCGCAGAACAGCCCGTCGCGCTCGGGCTTCAGCGTGCGGTAGTTGATCGTTTCCGGCTTCTTGACCTCGCCGCGCGACCACTGACGGATCTGGTCCGGCGAGGCGAGCGCGATCTTTACCGCGTCGAAATTGTTGACGTCCTGCATCGGCATTAATACTCCTCGACGAGGGCTTCCTCGCCCTCGAGGTTGATGCCGAGCGCCCGCGCGGTCTCGGCGATGTCTTCCTCAATCTCCTTGAGCTCGATCTCTTTCTGGTCCTCGCTCAGCACCTTGACGTCGAGGCAGAGGCTCTGGAGCTCCTTGACGAGCACCTTGAAGGACTCCGGCACTCCGGGCTCCTGGATGTTCTCGCCCTTCACAATCGCCTCGTACGTCTTCACGCGCCCGACCACATCGTCGGACTTCACGGTCAGCAGCTCCTGGAGGGTGTTCGCGGCGCCGTAGGCCTCGAGCGCCCACACCTCCATCTCGCCGAACCGCTGGCCGCCGAACTGCGCCTTGCCGCCGAGCGGCTGCTGGGTGATGAGGGAGTACGGGCCCGTCGAGCGGGCGTGGATCTTGTCCTCGACGAGGTGCAGCAGCTTCATCATGTAGATCTGCCCGACCGTAACCTGCTGGTCGAACGGCTCGCCCGTCCGGCCGTCGTACAGGCGCACCTTGCCTGACTCGGAAATGTGGACGCGCGCGCCCTCCTCGGTCTCCCCGGCCGTCTTGAGCAGGCCGCGGATCTCGTCCTCGCGCGGGCCGTCGAACACCGGCGTCTCAGCGTAGAAGCCGAGCATTTCCGCGGCCCAGCCGAGGTGCGTCTCCAGCACCTGGCCCACGTTCATCCGCGAGGGCACGCCGAGCGGGTTGAGCACGATGTCGATCGGAGCCCCGTCCGGCAGGTACGGCATGTCCTCCGCCGGGAGGATCTTGCTGATCACGCCCTTGTTGCCGTGCCGGCCGGCCATCTTGTCGCCGACGGTGATCTTGCGCTTCTGGGCGACGTAGACCCGAACGAGCTGGTTGACGCCCGGTGACAGCTCGTCGCCCGCCTCGCGGGAAAAGACCTTCACCGCGACGACCTTGCCCTTCTCGCCGTGCGGCACCTTGAGGGACGTGTCGCGGACTTCGCGCGCTTTCTCGCCGAAGATCGCCCGCAGCAGCCGCTCTTCCGCGGTGAGCTCGGTCTCGCCCTTCGGGGTGACCTTACCCACCAGGATGTCGCCGCTGCGCACCTCCGCGCCGATCCTGATGATGCCACGCTCGTCCAGGTCGCGCAGCGCCTCCTCGCCGACGTTGGGGATGTCGCGGGTGATCTCCTCAGGCCCGAGCTTCGTGTCGCGGGCCTCGACCTCGTACTCCTCGATATGGATGCTTGTGAAGAGGTCCTTCTGCACGAGACGCTCTGAAATCAAAATTGCGTCCTCGTAGTTGTAGCCCTCCCACGGCATGAACGCGACGAGCACGTTGTGCCCGAGCGCCATCTCGCCCTGGTCCGTGCACGGCCCGTCGGCGATCACATCGCCGACCGCGACCTTCTCCCCGGCCTCCACGATCGGCCGCTGGTTGATGCACGTGCCCTGGTTGCTGCGCTGGAACTTGACGAGCTTGTACGTCCGCTCCTTGCCGCGGTCGGGCTTGACGACGATCTGGTCGCCGGTGACGCTCTGGACCTCGCCGGCCTCGCGCGACACCACCACGGCGCCGGAATCCACCGCGGAGCGATGCTCCATGCCGGTGCCGACGAGCGGCGCCTCGGTCCGCAGCAGCGGAACCGCCTGGCGCTGCATGTTGGAGCCCATCAGCGCGCGGTTCGCGTCGTCGTGCTCGAGGAACGGAATCAGCGCGGTCGCCACGCTGACGATCTGCTTGGGCGACACGTCCATGTAGTCGACCTTGTCCGGCGGCACGAGCACGATCGCGCTGCCGCGCCGCGCGGTCACGCGCGACTCGGTGAGCTTGCCCTCCGCGTTCATCTTGGCGTTGGCCTGCGCGATCGTGTACTTCTCCTCGTCGTCCGCGGTCAGGTATTCCATCGACCGCGTGACGCGCCCGTCGCGCACCTTGCGGTACGGCGTCTCGATGAACCCGTAGGGGTTGACGCGCGCAAACGTGGCGAGCGACGAGATGAGGCCGATGTTCGGGCCTTCCGGCGTCTCGATCGGGCACATCCGGCCGTAGTGCGAGGTGTGCACGTCGCGCACCTCGAACCCCGCCCGTTCGCGGCTCAGGCCGCCCGGACCGAGGGCCGACAGCCGCCGTTTGTGGGTGAGCTCGGCCAGCGGGTTCGTCTGGTCCATGAACTGCGAGAGCTGGCTGGACCCGAAGAACTCCTTGATCGCCGCGACGACCGGACGGATGTTGATCAGGACCTGCGGCGTGATCGCCGACGCCTCCTGGATCGTCATCCGCTCGCGAATCACGCGCTCCATCCGGAGCATGCCGATGCGGAACTGGTTCTGCAGGAGCTCGCCGACCGACCGGACGCGGCGGTTGCCGAGATGGTCGATGTCGTCGGGCTTGCCCTGACCGTTCCGCAGCGCGACGAGGTACCGGATGATCTCCACGATGTCCTTGGAGCGCAGAACGCGCCCCTCGGGCCCCGGGGTCTGCTCCGGCTTGAAGCCGAGTTTCTTGTCGAGCTTGTAGCGGCCGACGCGGCCGACGTCGTAGCGGCGCGGGTCGAAGAAGAGCGTGTTGAGCAACGTCCGCGCGCTCTCGATCGTCGGCGGATCGCCGGGACGCAGCCGGCGGTAGATCCCGAGCAGCGCGTCGTCGGCGGTCTTCGTCTCGTCCTTGGCGAGCGTCGCTTTGATCGCCTCGTCGTGATCGTACAGCTTCAGGATCGCGTCGTCGTCGCCGTACTTGAGGGCGCGCAGGAGGACCGTCACCGGCAGCTTCCGGGTGCGGTCGATGCGCACGAAGACGACGCCGTTCGCGTCGATCTCAAACTCGAGCCACGCGCCCCGGTGCGGGATGACGGTGGCCGTCGGCAGCAGGTGACCGTTGGTGTCCGGCGTCATGCTGTAGTAGACGCCCGGTGAGCGGACGAGCTGGCTCACCACGACGCGCTCGGCGCCGTTGATGACGAACGTCCCCTGCTCGGTCATCAGCGGGAAGTCGCCCATGAAGACTTCCTGCTCTTTGACCTCGCCCGTTTCTTTGATGACGAGACGCACCTGGACCTTGAGCGCGCCGCTGTAGTTGTAGTCGCGCTCGCGGCAGTCATCGACCGAGTACTTGAGCTGCTCGAACCGGTAGCCGTCGAAATCGAGCGTCAGGTCGCCGTTCTCGGACTCCTGCCCCGCGGAGCGGCGCTTCCGGCCGACGGCGAAGTGCAGTTCCAGGTTGCCCGTGAAGTCCTTGATCGGCGAGATCTCGCTGAAGACTTCGCGGATGCCGTCGCGCAGGAACCACTTGAACGACTCCCGCTGGATCTCCACGAGATTCGGGGTGTCCAGGACGTCGTGGATCTTGGCGAAACTGACGCGGCTGCGCTTGCCGCGCCGCGACGTTCGCACTTCCCCGAGTCCGCGCACGGACCGCGTCGACGAGTGCGACGGCGGCGTGGGCGGCGGGGCCTGCAGCACGGCGACCGGCGCGCGTTCGGCGTTGGTCGGCAGCACGATGGTCCGCATAAGCCGCGGGCGGCCGCGCCGGCCGGTTCCCGCGGTGGGCCGCTGCAGCCGGCCGCGGAGGCTGTCCTTCACGATCAGGCGCATCGCGCCCGGCTTGGCCTTGGCGCCCCGACGGGCGCCGCGAGCGGACGTAGCTCTGGCTTTCGGCGACGCAGTCTTTCTCGTCACGCTGTTCGCCTCCGTGGTGTACGTGGCAGAAAGCCGTGAACGGACGCGGGCAAGCGTCGCCCCGCGTCCGGACGGCTGACTGGGACCCTCAGCACAATGACAGTAGATTGCGGCATTGAGGAGTAAACTACATTATACTGACGGCCGCAAACGGCGTCAAGGGACACTACGCCGGTGTCGGGAAAGCGGGTGTCCCGCGGGCCGTCCCGTCCTGCGGGCGGCGTCCTCAATACCCTCGCGGCGGCTACTTGACCTCGACCGTGGCGCCAACCTCGGAGAGCTTGGTCTTGATCGTCTCGGCTTCTTGCTTGGAGACCTTTTCCTTGACCGGCTTGGGCGCCCCGTCGACCAGATCCTTAGCTTCCTTGAGGCCGAGGCCGGTCAGCTCGCGGACGACTTTGATGACCTGAATCTTCTTGTCGCCGATCGCGGTCAGAACGGCGTCGAACTCCGTCTGTTCCTCCGTCGCCGCGGGCGCGCCGCCGGCCGCAGCGCCGCCCGCCGGAGCCATCGCCATCATCGGCGCCGCTGCGCTGACCCCAAACTTCTCCTCGAGCGCTTTGACCAGTTTCGACAGATCGAGGGCCGACAGGTTCCCGATCTCGTCAACGATCTTGTCCACTGTCGCTTGCTCCGCCATGCTCATCCCCTCCTGGGACCTGCTGCCTCGTTCTGTCTACGGCTCGGTGCGCCTCGGTACCGCGTTACGTCGTGGGCTTGGAGTCTGCCGGCACTTCGGCTGCGGGCGCGGCGGCCGGTTCGGCCGGGGCCGCCTCCAGCGCGGGTGCCGTTTCCTGCGCGGCAGCCGGCTCGGCCGACTGGGAACCCGCATCGGCGGCCGGCGCTTCGGTGTCGCTTGCGCCGGGCGCCGTCTCGTCCGCCCTAGCGGGCGTGGCCGGGACAGGCGCCTCGGCCTCGCGCTTCTTGCGGATGGCGTCGAGTGCCGTGACGAGTCCGCGCGGCGCCGCGCTCAGCACCATCACCAACAAGAACAGCGGACCCTGCACCGCGCCGACCACGCGGGCGAGCAGCTCCGGCTTGCTGGGCAGCGTCGCAAGCGCCTGAACGCCGGCAGCGTCCAGCGCGTGGCCGTCGACCACGCCGCCCTTGATCTCGAGCTTGCGGAACTGCCGGATGAAGTCTTGGAGCAGCCGGGCGGGTATCCCCGGATCGTCCTTCCCGAACACCACGGCCGTCGGCCCGCTGAGGTGCGGGTCGAGTCCCCGGACGCCGACCTTGGCGGCCGCCCGGCTCAGCAGCGTATTCTTGGCGACGCGGTACTCAAGGGACGCGCCGCGCAGCTTCCCCCGCAGCGTCCCGATCTCGCCGACCGTGAGCCCCCGGTAATCTGTCAGGATGACGATCGTGGAGCTCCGGAGGCGCTCTTCGAGCGCTTCCACTTCGGCGACTTTATCCGGTCTTGGCTCGGCCATCCGAACTGCCTCCGACGCTGGTGCCTTAGGGTGCGCCGCTGACGACGCAAACAAAAGAGACCCCCCGCAGACAGATGGAGTCTCCCTCGGTGAGGACCCTCGGCGGGCGGTCTCAGGACCTTTAGGCGGACAGGCCGCACCCGCTGTCTACGGCGCTATGCAATTGACCCGGCCTATCCTAACATCGGCCGGGACGGGCGTCAACCAGTCCTAAGCCGGGACCGGTGCCTGGGCCTTGTTCGGGTCGATCTTAACGCCGGGGCCCATCGTCGAACTGAGCGAGATACTCTTGAGGTACTGGCCTTTGGCCGACGACGGCTTCGCCCGGACCACGGCGTTGATGAGGGTGTCGAAGTTCTCCGCCAGCGCCTGCTCGGTGAACGACGCTTTGCCGATCGCGGTGTGGATGATGCCGGCCTTGTCTACGCGATACTCGATCTTGCCGCCCTTCGTCTCGCGGACCGCCCGGCCGATGTCGAAGGTCACGGTGCCGGCCTTCGGATTCGGCATCAGGCCGCGCGGGCCGAGCACCCGGCCGAGCCGGCCGACGACGTTCATCACATCCGGCGCCGCGATTGCGACGTCGAAGTCGAACCAGCCGCCCTGCACCTTTTCGACGAACTCCTCGAGTCCGGCGAAGTCCGCGCCGGCCTCCTGCGCTTCCTTGACCTTGTCACCCTTCACGAAGACCAGCACGCGGACGCTCTTGCCGGTGCCGTGCGGCAGTACGACCGTCCCGCGAACCTGCTGGTCGGCCTGCTTCGGGTCGATGCCGAGCCGGATGTGCGCCTCCACCGTCTCGTCGAACTTCGCGCGGGGCACCTGCTTCAAGGCCGCCACCGCGGCCTGCGGCTCGTAGAGCTTCTCCGGATCGATCTGTTTGAGTGCGTCGCGGTACCGCTTTCCGTGCTGTGCCATTGCCGTTCCCTCCTGTGGTCCCGACGGACCGTTAGAGTCCTCCCACAGCCGGTGGGCCTAAGCGACCTCGATGCCCATGCTGCGCGCCGTGCCCTCGATCATCCGCATCGCGGCCTCGATGTCCCGTGCGTTGAGGTCCGGCATCTTCGTCTCGGCGATCTCGCGGATCTGCTGCCGCGTCACTTTGCCGACCTTCTTCTTGTTCGGCTCTCCGGATGCCGTCTCGAGACCGGCGGCCTTCTTGAGCAGCACCGACGCCGGCGGCGTTTTGGTGACGAACGTAAACGTCCGGTCGGCGTAGATCGTGATCTCCACCGGCACGATCGTCCCGGCCTGCCGAGCCGTCTTCTCGTTGTACGACTTGCAGAACTCCATAATGTTGACGCCGTGCTGACCGAGCGCGGGCCCGACGGGCGGCGCCGGCGTGGCCTTGCCGGCCGGAATCTGCAGCTTGACGATCGCGACGACTTTCTTCATGGGGCCTCCCTGCGAGCGGCCTGCGCCGTCAGATCTTCTCGACCTGCGCGAAGTCGAGCTCGACCGGTGTCTCCCGGCCGAAGATCGACACGAGCACGCGCACCTTTTCCTTCTCCGGCAAGATCTCGTCGACCACGCCGCTGAAATCCATGAACGGTCCCGAATTGATGCGGACCGCCGAACCCTTCTGGTAGGTGATGCGGAACTTCGGCGTCTCGTCCCCGAGCTGCTTGAGGATCGCCTTCACCTCGCGGTCCTGCAGCGGCAGCGGCTTGGCGCCCGAGCCGACGAATCCCGTGACGCCCGGCGTGTTGCGCACGACGTACCAGGAATCGTCGTCCATGATCATCTCGACGAGCACGTAGCCGGGGAACACCTTCTTCTTGGCGATCCGCCGCTTGCCGTCTTTGATCTCGATCTCGTCCTCGGTGGGCACCAGAATCCGGAAGATCTTGTCGGCTTGGCCCATCGACGCGATCCGCCGCTCCAGGTTCGTGCGGACCTTGTTTTCG
>DATEGA010000204.1:0-17360 GCA_035280345.1 bacterium
AGCCCGCGTCACCGGCGACCTGCGGTGGTACCTGCTCGCTGACCAAACGGCGCGGGCGTCACTGGTCCGCCTTGACGTCAACAACGACGGCGCGCTGCTGGTGCTCGCGCGAGTCGCGGAGGCCCGCCATGATTTTGCCGACGCGATGCGCTTGGCCCGCGCGGCGGGACCGAGCGACGACGCGCTGCCGATCATCGTCACCTCGAACCTCGCCACCGGCGATGTGCCGGCGGCGGCGCGGACGGCCCAGGTGCTCCTCGCCGTGGATCCCTCGCTCCGAGCGTACGCGCTGCGGGCGCTCGTCGAGGTCGCGCAGGGCCGGGACGCCGAGGCGGAGGCCGATTTCCGGCACGCGCTCGCGCTCGAAGAGCCCGAAGAGACGGCCAGCTCGACATGGGTGCGCAGCCTCTACGCACGCTTTCTCTACCAGCGCGGCCGGTTTGACGAGGCGCGGGCGTTATTCACCGAGGCGCTTCGGATCCTGCCGCAGTATCCTCTCGCACTCACGGACCTGGCCGTGCTGGATCTCCGGCAGGACCGCTACGAGGCGGCCGTCGACCACCTGACCCGGGTGGTGACGGTGACGCGCGACGCGCCGAACGTCTACGACCACGTCGTGCTGCGCGGGGTGGCCCAGGCGCGCGATCTTCAGGGTCGCCCCGCCGACGCGGCGCGATTCTGGGCCGACGCGGAGGCGCGGCTCCGCCGGGACGCCGCCTCCGGCGCCTACGGGCACCGCCGCGAGCTCGCGCGCCTCTTGTTGACGCACGGCCGCGCGGCCGATCTGCCGGAAGTGCTCCGCTTGATGCGGCGGGAACTCGCCGTGCGCACCGATCCCGATACCCTCGACACGATGGCGTGGGCGCTGTGCCGCGCCGGGCGGTGGGAGGATGCGCAGCGCGCCGCGCGCGCGGCGATGCGGTGGGGCGTACGGGATGCCCGATACTTCTACCGCGCGGCCGCGGTCGCGCAGGGGCTCGGCGACACTGCGGAGGCGCGGGCGTATCTGCGGCTCGTGCGAGCGGCGGACCCCGCGTTTGACGCGCGCTCGCTGCAAGTCGCATTGATCGGGTTGTAGGCGCCTGCCGGTCGCGGCCGGCACGACCCGATGGCGACACCTGAAAGGAGACCGACGATGCGCATGGGACGTGTTCGACGTTTCGGCCTGCTAGCCGCGGTGGGGCTGGCGCAGTGGCTTCTCGGCGGATTGGGACTCGCCGAGGCGCATTGGGCCGATCAGGCCGCCGCGGAGATCGCCGTGGCCGGGTCGCAGGCGAACGTGACGCTGATGCTGCCGACGGGCCTGCTTGCCTTTGCCGACGACGCTCACACCGGGCGCCTCACCGGTGAGGTGATTCGCGCGCACCGAGAGGAGCTCCGCCGGTTCCTTGCCCCGCGCGTCCGGTTGTCCGCGCGGTTGCGGACGTCCGCGGGCGAGCTCCGCGATGGCGTGCTTGCGGTCCAGCCCTTCGTAGGCACGCCCGCGGCGTCGGGACCGGCCGGGTTCGCGCCGTCGACCCACACCACACTCGCGCTCCTGTACACGTGGCCGGCGCCGATCGACACGCTGTCGATCCACTACGCCCTGTTCCTCCCGGGCGTGTCGGCGGCGAGCTGCCTGACGACCATCCTGGCGGACGGCCGCGTTCACAACGCCGTGTTCACGCCGGAGCACGTGGACGCCACGATCGCGTTGGGCGCGCCGGCGGTCTGGCAGGCGGCCGGCGGCTTTGTGCTGATGGGCATTGAGCACATCTTGACCGGCTACGATCACATGCTCTTCCTGCTCAGCCTGCTCATGGTGGGGGCGACGCTGCCGCAGCTGTTGAAGATCGTGACGGCGTTCACGGTCGCGCACTCCATCACGCTGTCGCTGGCCGTCCTTGGCATTGTCGATCTCCCATCGCGATGGGTGGAGAGCGCGATCGCGCTCAGCATCACCTACGTCGCGGCCGAGAACGTCGTGCGCGGCCGCGCGTCGCTCGGCTCGCGGTGGCTCGTCACCTTCGGCTTCGGACTGGTCCATGGGCTCGGCTTCGCCTCGGCCCTGACCGAGCTGCACCTGCCCCAAGCCAACCTCGCTGCCTCGCTGGTCGGCTTCAACCTCGGGGTCGAGATCGGTCAGGTGTCGGTCATTCTGCTGGCGACCCTCGCGCTCGACGTGATCCGCCAGTACGGCTGGGCCCCCGCGTTCCGGCGATCGGTCTCGGCGGCGGCCGCGCTCACCGGCCTCGTGTGGTTCATGCAGCGGATGTTCGGCGCGTGAGGGCATGGGACCGGTCGCCGCGCTCGTCGCCTACGCCGCCGGGCTGCTTGCCGCGGACCGCTTTGTCGGACCCGGAGGCCAGGCCCCGCTCGGCGCCGTCACGGCGCTGGTGTTGATCGCGGCCTGCCGGCCGCTGTCGTACGAGGAGCGCCTGCAGGTTGCGGGGGTCGTCGTGGTGGCGACCTGCTTCGAAGTGGTCGGCTCGGTGGTGTGGGGCCTGTACCGCGATCGCCGCGGCAACCTGCCGCTGTTTGTGCCGCCTGGCGTACGGCGGTGGGCGGGGGTGCTGCCGGGGGTGGCTATTCCGGGCGGCAATCCCCCGTCCGGAGCGGCGAGCGGGTATGTCCTCTTCGACATTTTGGCAATGGTGCTCGCGCCGTTGGCTGCCGTCGGACGCCCCAGCGGCGTTCGGGCGGCATGATGCATGGGGCCGCAACCGTCCGCGGGAATCTCCCATGGTCGACACCCGTCCTGGGCGGGTGTCGACCGGGGAGGGAGCGCTCCGCGCTGGCGCGAACCACGGCGCCGCCGGCTTTGATTGCCTTGTGGCTTGTTAGTCCGGCGAGGGGGAGCGCGGTCTCACTGCTCAACGCTGAAGACGACGAGGCGCTTCTTGCTCGGGTGGCCGAGTCGGACTCCCGTGCTTTCGAGGCGCTGTACGACCGCTACAGCGGACGGACGTACTCGATTGCGATGGGGATGTTGCGTGACCCGGTGCGGGCGCAGGAAGTCACCCAAGATGTCTTCTTTGCAATCTGGCGCGGGGCACGCGACTTCGATCCCACGCGCGGCAGTGGGCGCACCTGGATTCTCTCGGTCGCCCACCACAAGAGCGTGGACGCCCTCCGCCGCGCGCGCCGGAACCCGACGGTGCCGTTGTCCGAGACCCTGGCGAACGACACCGACGTCATCGAGGCGGCGCAGGCCCGCGTCGACGCCGGTCACGTGCGGCGGGCGCTCGAGGCATTGTCGCTCGAGCAGCGCGCTGCGATCGTGCTCGCATATTACGGCGGGTACACGCAGCAGGAAATCGCGCAGCGGCTCGGCGTCCCGCTGGGCACGATCAAGACCCGCATCCGCGACGGGCTGATCCGTCTGCGCTCCGTGCTGCCGGCGCCCTCCGCGTCCCCGCAGGGGGAGACCGTTCGATGACTCACGACGAGATTCGCGAATCGATCGCGGCCTACGCGCTGCACGCCCTCGCGGCCGACGATGCGAGGGACGTCGAGGCGCACCTCGCCGCCTGCGACGATTGCCGCCGGGAACTCGCCGCCTTCGAACAGACCGCCGCGTCGCTCGCGGAGGGCTTCAGGGTTGCGGAGGCGCCTGGCGCGCTGCGCCGGCGCGCCCTCGCGGTCGCACGCTCCGAGCGGGGCGTCCGGCCTGGATGGGTGTGGGGCGCGGCGCTCGCCGCCGCGGCCGCCGTGATTCTCATCCTCGGCGGCGTGACCGTGTCTCTCACGCAGCGGTTGGCCGCGCTGAATGGCCGCGTCGAGGCACAGACGCAGGCACTCGCGCTGCTGGCCGACCCGGCCTCCCGGGTGGTGACGCTCAGCGGTTCCGCCGCCGGCAGCGTGCGTTTCGTGTTCGATCCGGCCACCGGCCGCGGCGCGCTGGTCGCGACGGGGCTTCGCGATCCCGGCCCCGATCTCGTCTACCAGTTGTGGCTAGTGGCGGGCGCTACCCCGCAGAGCGCGGGCGTGTTCCGGCCCGCGTCGGTGGTGCCGCTTATCGTGGCGGTGGGCGTGAATTTCCCGCGCTATCAGGCGGTCGCGATTTCGGTCGAGCACGGGCCGAACGGCGCCGTGCGTCCGTCGGCGGCACCGATCCTGGTCGGCAAGCTCGGCGGCGGATAACCGATGGAGGCGAACCTGGATCTACGTTCCGCCCGCCCACTCCCGCGCGGATTGTGGAACTACTACTTTTGCGAGGAGTGGCGCGTCGCCGCCCCGATCGATCGCGTGTGGGCGGCGATCCGTGACCTCGAAACCTATCCACAGTGGTGGAGGGAGTTCGTCGAGGTCAGGCGCCTCAACGACGTGGAAGGAGTGGGATCCCGGGTGGCTGTTCACGCCAAGGCGGCGCTCCCGTACCACATGTATTTCAACCTCGAGGCGGTCGTCGAAGAGCGGCCCAGGCTTGCGATCGTCCGCGTGCGGGGCGATCTCAACGGCGAAATGCGTTGGCGACTCGAGCCGGATGCGACGGGCACGCACCTGATCTTCGACGAATCCGTCCGAACCGGCAAATTCTTGTTGAACATCGGCGCGCCACTTTTCAAACCGCTGTTTGCCTGGAACCACCGGGTCATGATGGCGAGCGGAGAGTTGGGGCTGCGCGCGTACCTCGGGCGCTGAACGGGCACGCGGCAGATCAAAGGCTGGTGCGGCTCCTGGCCGGGTTAAGCGCGGTGTTTACGCCGCCATTAACCGCGAGAGCTGCATCTCGATCGACGTGCGCGGTTCCTGCGACGTGCGCGGTTCCTGATACTTTTCTTCGATCATGCTGATCAGGGTGCCGGCATCACCGTGGACCTTGTCGAGGTCGTCGTCGGTGAGCCGGCCCCAATTGGATTTCACCCTGCGGCGGATGTCGGGCCAGCATGATGCAAACCGGCTGCTGTCCATTTGGCACCGTCCATGACGTGAAGAGCAAGTTGGATCACTAGAGATTTTCCCCGCGAGAGATTCTTAGCCCATCGGTGTTCGTTCGGTTGACTAACGAACATATGTTCGCTATCCTATGCCTCACCACGGGTGCCGGCATTGGTTGACGCCCGGCACCCAACCAAGGGGACCTCGTGGTCGTTTCGCTGGCCAGACAGATGTATGAACCTCGCCTCGAGGCTTTTGGGGCGGCGCTCCCGCGTGACGACGCCTGGACGCTCGAACATCTCGCCGGGCGGCTCGTGCAACTCGATGGTGACGGTGACTCCGCTGCGCTCACGCTCGTGTTTTCCCTGATCCTTGAAGCGCAGCACGCCGGCGAACCGGCGGCGTGGGTCGCACATGAGCCGCGTCGTGAGGGGTCGGTCTTCTACCCGCCCGACGCGCACGAGAACGGCGTCGATCTGACGGCGCTGCCGGTGGTGCGCGTGCCCGATCTCACCGCGGTGTTGTCCGCCTCCGATCTGCTCCTGCGCTCCGGCGGCTTCGGTTTGATCGTCGCCGATCTCGGTGTACCCCCGGCCGTCCCGTCGACGGCACTGGCGCGCTTGGCCGGACTCGCCCGGCACCGCCAGACCGCGATGGTGTTTCTGACGCGGCGGACGGCGGCCTCGCACGCGTCGCTCGGATCGCTCATCTCCGTCCATGTCCTCGCCCGGCGCAGGCCGGCGGGGACCGACCGATTCGACTGCGGGGTCGTCGCCCTGAAAGACAAGCAGCACGGCCCGGACTGGCGGCACCAGGAAGTGCACCGTGGAGCGGCTGGCCTGCGCTGAGATCCCCGCGCTCCCGCTGCAGTTGCTGCTGCGCGAGCATCCGGAGTGGCGGCGGCATCCCAGCGCCGTCGTGGTGGAGGACCTGCCGCAGAGTCCGGTGCTCTGGGTCAACGCGCCGGCGCGGGACGGCGGCGTCGCGCCCGGGCTTCGATACGGATCGGCGCTCGCGATCGTCCCCGAACTTCGCGCCGCGCCCGTGGCGGACGCGGACATCGTGCGGGCTGTCGACGCCGTCACCGGCGCGCTGCGCCGATTTTCTCCCAACGTCGAGCCCGCGGTCGAGGAGCCCGGTGTGTTTTGGTTCGACGCATCTGGACTCGAGTATCTGCACGCGTCGCTGGCCGCGTGGGCGGAAGAGATCCGGCGCGATCTGGGGCGCGCTGGATATGAGGCGGCCGTCGCCGTCGGGTTCACCCGCTTCGGAACGTATGCGGCGGCGCGCGCCGGCCGCGGCGTGCTGATGTTCACTGATCCGGACGAAGAACAGACCGCCGTCCGGCGGGTGCGCCTGCGCGACCTTCAGCTGCCGCCGGAGACGCTTGAAGCGCTCGGCCGCCTGGGCGTGCGCACCGTGGATGACCTGCTTCGCCTGCCCGCCGGCGGGCTGCTGGAACGCTTCGGCCCGGCGGCGGAACGTCTCCACCGGCGGGCGTCGGGGGATCTGTGGGCGCCGCTTGTTCCGCGGCCCGCGATCGACCCGGTGCAGCGTCACCTTACGTTCGACGCGGCCGAAACCGATGCGCAGCGCCTCGTGTTCATCGTCAAGCACGCCCTGCACCCGCTGCTGACGCAGCTGGCATCGCGTGGACAGGCGCTGGCCGCATTGACGGTGCGGCTGCGGCTCGAACGCGAGTGGGCCGTGCACGTCTTCCGTCCCGCCACTCCGACGCTCGAGACGGTGCGGCTGATCGATCTCGTCCGCCTCCGGCTGGAGAGCGTCCGGCTCGACGCGGGCGTCTCCGAACTCTGCCTGGAGGCCGGCGGCGCCCCCGCCACGCCGGAGCAGCTTGCACTGATGACGGAGCAGCCGCCGCGCGATCTCGAGGCCGGCACGCGCGCGATCGATCGCCTCCGCGCCCGGTACGGTGATGAGGCGGTGGTCTGCGCGGTGCCGCGCGACGGACATCTGCCGGAAGCGCGGTTCGGGTGGATCCCAATGGCGCAATTGTCGCTCCCGCGGCCCGCGCGGATCGAGGGCCGGTCGCTGATCCGCCGCGTCTTCACGAAACCGGTGCCGCTGCCTGCCGGCGGACCGGCCGGCGCCCGGCCTGACGTCAATGAACCGGCTCCCCCGGTTGTCGCCGGGCCGTTCATCGTCTCCGGCGGATGGTGGGCCGCTCCGCCGCGCGAGGACGGGGTGCGGGAGGCCCACCGGACCTACTATTTTATGGAGGGGCCGCGGGGGGAACTGTGGTGGGTGTTCTACGATCGGGCGCGCCGGCACTGGTATATGCACGGGCAGGTGGAATGAGCATGCCGGCATGACCTACGCCCCGCTGTGGTGCAAGACGCATTTTTCATTCCTCGAAGGCGCCTCGTCCCCCGAAGAGTTGATCGAGGCCGCGGCACGCTTCGGCGTGTCTGAGATCGCGCTGACGGACCGCGACGGCGTCTATGGAATCGTCGAAGCGTATCTCGCCGCGCGGGAGCGGGGGGTTCGCCTCATCACGGGGGCGCAGATCACCGTCGTTGAGCACGTGCCCGACTCGCCTGCCGCGACGAAGTTGAAGCCGCCGTCGAAGACGCGATCGCCGTCGCCGGTGTTCCGGTCGGGCGACTCGACGCTGATCCTCCTTGCCGCCGATCGCGGCGGCTATGCCAATCTCTGCCGTCTGCTGACCGCGGGACGGCTGCGATCGCCGAAGGGCGAAAGCCGAGTCTCGTGGCGGGAAGTCGCCGAACACGCGGCGGGGCTCGTCGCGTTGTGGGGCGGGGAGACCAGCAGGCTCACGGCCCCCGGCCCCGATCCGGACCTTCCGGCGGCGCTGCTGCGTGAGGCGTTCGGGAACCGGCTGTACGCGGCGGCCGCGCGCCACCGCCGGGATCTCGAGGTCCCTCAAGAACGCCGGCTGCGGGAACGCGCCCGGCGCTACGAACTGGCCGTCGTCGCGGCGCACGAGGTGTTATACCACACGCCGTCGCGCCGTCCGCTCCAGGACGTCCTCACGTGCATCCGGCACGGCATCGACCTGCCGTCGGCCGGGACGCGGATCAAGCCCAACGCCGAGCACGCGCTCAAGGACCCCGTCGCGTTCGCGTCGCTGTTCGCCGACGATCCCGCCGCCGCCGCGCGGACCCGCGAGGTCGCCGCGCGTTGTACGTTTGCGCTTACCGAGCTGCGATACCGCTATCCGCTCGAACGGCTGCCCGAGGGGACGACGTCCTCGGCCTGGCTGCGGACGCTTACGTTCGCCGGGGCGGCGGGGCGGTACGGTGGCCGTGTGCCGCCGGAAGTCGCCGCGCAGCTCGACCGGGAACTCGCGGTCATCGGGGATCTCGACTACGGCGGCTACTTCCTCACCATGCACGAGATCGTCCAGTACTGCCGCGGGCACGGCATCCTCTGCCAGGGCCGCGGGTCCGCGGCCAACTCCGCGGTCTGTTACTGTCTCGGCATCACCGCGGTCAACCCCGTGCGAACGGACCTGCTCTTCGAACGCTTTCTCTCGCGCGAGCGCGCGGAGCCGCCCGACATCGACCTCGACGTCCAGCACAACCGGCGTGAAGAAGTGCTCCAATGGATCTACGAAACGTACGGGCGTGACCGCGCCGCGATGGTCGCCAACATCATCCGTTACCGGTTCCGGTCGGCGGTGCGCGATGCCGGGAAGGCGCTCGGCCTGCCGCTCGTCGCGCTCGACCGGGTCGCGAAGCTTGTCTGGCACGAGGACGCGGTTACCTCGAAGTTGCTCTGCGACGCCGGCCTCGATCCCGCGCGGCCGCTCCACCAGCACCTCGTCCGCATCGCCGCGGAAATGCAGGACATACCGCGGCATCTTTCGATTCACCCCGGCGGCTTTCTGCTCGGCCACGAACCGGTGTCGCAAATCGTGCCGATCGAGAACGCGACCATGCCGGACCGCACCGTGATTCAGTGGGACAAGGACAGCGTCGAAGGCATCGGGCTGTTCAAAGTGGATGTGTTGGCGCTCGGCGGACTCTCCCTCCTCGACATCGGGTTTCGGCTGCTCGATGCGCAGGGGGTGCGAACGGCGGACGCCCGGGTGCTGTCGATGGCGACGATGCCCGAAGATGACCGTGAAACGTATGAGATGATGTCGCGGGCCGACACGATCGGCGTGTTCCAGGTCGAGAGCCGCGCCCAGATGTCGATGCTGCCGCGTCTGCGGCCCACGACCTTCGACGATCTCGTCGTACAGATCTCGATCGTGCGGCCCGGCCCGATCGTCGGCGGGATGGTGCATCCATACCTCCGGCGGCGCGCCGGGGAGGAGCCCGTCGAGTACCCGCATCCGTCGCTCGCGCCGGTGCTGGCGAAGACTCTTGGCGTTCCGATCTTCCAAGAGCAGGTGATCCGCATCGCGATGGTCGCCGCCGACTACTCGCCGGGCGAAGCGGACCAGCTGCGCCGCGACATGGCGGCGTGGCGCCGGTCGGGGCGGCTGGAGCGCCATCACGACCGGATCGTGTCGGCGATGGTCGCAAAGGGCGTGAAGGCGGAGATGGCGGAGCGGGTATTCGCGCAGATCAAGGGGTTCGGTGAATATGGGTTCCCACAGTGCGTCGGACCTGCCACACGGGTGATCGATGCGGCGACGGGGCGGTGGATGCGGATCGTTGATGCGGCACACGACCCCCACCGTTTTTATATGACGTTAGTCTGTGATTCAGAACTTCGGATTCGTAAGCGCCGGGTTCTTCAAATCATGGCGAGTGGCGTGAAGCCGGTTTTCCAACTTCAAACTGCGTTGGGACGATCGATCGTGGCAACGGCCTCACATCCGTTCTTGACCGTTGACGGATGGCGGCGCTTAGAGGACTTGCGCCTTGGGGACCGTATCGCTACCGTCCGTCGGCTTCCGACGTTGGGACGCTACCAATGGCCCCGCTACGAAATCGTCGTGTTGGCCGGCCTCATTGCTGAAGGCAATCTCTGTCATCCGGCCACGATGTACTATTACACGACTAATCCTCTTTACCGGGATGAATATGTCTCATGTGTCGAACAGTTTCCCAACACTTGCGCGACTGTAGCGCTGCACCGTGGTTCATTCAGCATTCATGTGCGGCGTCGCGACTGTAGTCAACCGGTGGGTGCGCTCGAATGGGCCGAACGGTTGAGTTTGCGAGGCGTTGGTGCTCGGGACAAACGTTTACCTGAGGTCGTCTTCGGACTGCATGAAGAGGATATCGCTCTACTGCTGGCCAGACTTTGGGAAGGCGACGGGCACGTCGGTGCCAAGTCGTTTCAGGTTTCGTACGATACCGTTTCACGCCAGCTGGCCGAACAGGTTCAACACTTGCTACTTCGATTTGGCATCATTTCACGAATGACAATTCGCGTTCGCCCTTATCGCGAACGGTTTGTTACGGATTTTGTTGTATTGATTACCGGTGCAGAAAGTAGGATCCGATTTTACGAAAGAATTGGCCGATTGTTTCTCGACCCTAAGAAACGTACATCGGCTCGGGTCGCTGCTGTTGTCCGGATGGATCGCCATGGCAATCTTGGTGCTACGTCTCGAGATACCGTGCCAATAGGTGTCCGATCGATGATCCACCGGGAACGTGAACGATTGGGGGTGCGATGGATCGACGTGGCTCGAACGACAGGGCTTGGAATGAGGGAGATCCAAGCTCGATCGAGTTCCAAACATGGCTTCCGTCGATGGGTGATCAAACGGTTTGGCCGGTACTTCAAATCTAAAGCCCTCCTCCGGCTCGGCACTTCGGATATTTATTGGGATCAGGTCACACGTATTGAGTCGCTCGGAGAACAGGCAACTTATGATCTCCATATCGACGGGGATCACAATTTTCTCGCAAACGATCTGATAGTTCACAATTCTCACGCTTCCAGCTTTGCCCTCATTGCGTACGCCTCCGGATACCTCAAATGCCACCACCACCCGGAGTTTACGTGCGGGCTCCTGAACGCGCAGCCAATGGGCTTCTACGCGCCGTCCACGATCGTCGACGATGCGAAGCGACACGGCGTCGAGGTGAGGCCGATCGACGTCACGGCGAGCGACTGGGACTGCACGCTCGAGCCGGTTGCGGAGTCTCCGACGGCGTCTGATGTCCGCGCCGGCCGGCCGCAGTGGTCCCACGCTCTCCGAATGGGCCTCCGCTACGTCACAGGGCTCGCCGAAGACGACGGCCGGCGGCTGGCGCAGGCACGCGCGGACCAGCCGTTTCATTCGCTCGACGATCTGATCCGCCGGACGAGACTCGACGCCGGCTCGTTGGTGGAGCTGGCGGAGAGCGGCGCCTTCGAATCGCTGGGCATCGGCCGCCGCACGGCGCTCTGGGACGCGCGGGCACTCGCCCGCCGCCGCGATATCGTGCTGCCGCTCGAGGTGCGCGAGCCGTCGCCGCTGTTCGACGGGCTCAGCAAGGCCGAAGAGATCGCGTGGGATTACCGGGCGTCCTCGCACAGTACGCGGGGACATCCGCTCTCGCCGATGCGCCCCGCGCTGCAGGCGGCCGGGCTTCCGGACGCGCGCGCGGTGCTCGCGATGCGGGACGGCGCTCGCGTCCGCTATGCGGGGATCGCGATCTGCCGGCAGACGCCGGGCACCGCCTCGGGGGTCACGTTTATGACGCTTGAAGACGAGACCGGCTTCGTCAACCTGGTCGTCTGGCCGGCCGTCATGGACGAATTCGCACAGCTGGCCCGCACGGCGGTGTTCCTCGGCGTCACCGGGCGCATCCAGCGGCAGCACGAGATTGTCCACATCATCGTGCAGGCGTTTTGGCGGCCGCGGCTCGGGCGCCGCGTGCCCGACGTCGCGAGCCGGAATTTCCGGTGATCGAGCAGAAGCGAGCGGAGCGAGTCCGACCGGCCGGCGTTCGAACCTCGCCGAACTAGGGAACAGACGAACCGAACGCGTGCGGCGAAACGTCGTGACCGGAGCCTTATTATGGAAAGAACGCACGGGGGGTTCGTTATCAGACAATCACGAGCCGCTGGGGTGCCGGTTCCCGCCGCCCTTCTAGCCGGCATCGGCGCCGGAATCGCGGCGGGACTGATCAACGTCGCGCTCCTTCTGCTGACCCACTCCCACATTCCGCCGACCCGCGGGACGTTCGGGTCCTGCGTGCTCGCGGGGGCGCTTGCCGGTCTCGCTTATGCGATCTGGACGCGCGTGTCCCCGCGCGCGGTGGCCGCCCTGTGGGTCACCGCGCTGCTCGTCGCGACGATCGACACGGTGCTCATCTTCGCGCTGCCGTTCCCGGCGGCCGGACGCCGCCTTGGGCTCGGGGCGATCGCGGGGATCATGACGCCGGTGCTGCAGATCCTCGCGCTGTTCGGGATCGGACATTTCGGCCGCGGGCACATGCCCGGGTCGTTCCTCGGCATCTACAGTGTCGTGCACTACATGACGGCCATCGTTGTGAGCCTTCTCATTCCGGCGCTCCTTCGTCCCAGGGTCTGACCGCCGCGCCTCCGCCGTCGCGCTTTGTCGTGGCGGCGCCGCACACCGGCGCCGGCAAGACGACCGTTGCCATCGGATTGATCGCGGCGCTTCGGCGGCGCGGTCTCGCCGTGCAGGCCTTCAAGGTGGGGCCGGACTACATCGATCCCGGATTTCTCTCGCGGGCCGCGGGCCGGCCCGCCCGCAACCTTGACGGCTGGCTGCTCGACGCGGTGACCGTCCGGTGGCTCTTCGACCGGCACGCCGCCTCGGCGTCTGTGGCCGTCGTCGAGGGGATGATGGGCCTCTTTGACGGCCTGACGGGAGCCAACGACGCAGGCAGCACCGCCCACGTTGCGCGAATTCTCGATCTGCCGGTCGTGGTGGTCCTCGACGCCTCACGGGCTGCGCGGAGCATTGCGGCCGTCGCGCGCGGCTGCCAGGTGTTCGACCGGCGCACCCGAATCGCCGGCTGGATCCTCAGCCGCGTCGCCGGCGACACCCACCGGATATGGGTCACGGAGGCCGTGGAGCGCGCGACCCGCCGTCCGGTGCTCGGTGCGCTGGTTGAAGATCCGCGTCTGATGCTTCCGGAGCGGCACCTCGGTCTGGTGCAGGCGCACGAGGCCGGATCGCTCGGTCGGTTGTTCGCCAGGCTCGCGCATGAGGTTGAGCAGCGGATCGATCTTGATCGGCTCGTGCGTCTGACCCACGGGCGTCCCGGGGACGCGCGTGCCGCCGCGCCGCGGCGCCTCGAGCGACTCCTGGCGGCTGCGCGAGGACGGACGCGGGCGGAGGGGGCGGGCCGGTCCGTCGTCGCATGGGCGCGGGACGACGCGTTCACGTTCCACTACGCGGATAACATCGAGCTGCTGACGGCGCTGGGCGCGCGCGTCGTGCCGTGGAGTCCGCTGGCAGACCGCCGTCTGCCCGATGGGACCGCCGCGCTCGTGTTCGGCGGCGGCTACCCCGAACTGTTCGCACCGGCGCTGGCGGACAATCATAGGGCGCTTCAGGCGGTGCGGATGTTCGCGACGGGTGGGCGGCCGGTCTACGCGGAATGCGGGGGGCTCATGTACCTGGCGCGGGGCATCCGCGCGGCGAACGCGGACGGCGGCCGGCGCCTGGTCGGCGTCGTTCCGGCGTGGACGCGCATGCATCGCCGTCCGCGCGTGGCCTACGTGCGGGCGCAGATGCTTCGCGACACGATCCTCGCACCTCGCGGCACGGTGGTCCGGGGACACGAATTTCATACGTCGTCCCTTGTCCCCGCGGCGCGCCCGGGCGGGGCGGCATACCGTGTGGCGGACGCTTCGGACCTGCCGACGCGTCTCGACGGTTATTGCAGAGCCGGCGTGCTGGCGTCCTACGTCCACGTGAACTTTCTGAGCGACCCCCGGATGGCGGCGCGCTTCGTGGCGCAGATTCGCAGGTAGGCCGCGGCGGGGGCACGAATCTTGCGGGCGCGCCGCGAAGATGCGGCGCCTTTCTAGGGGGCTCCTTTTTGGCGTACGCGGGAGGCACGGAACAGACGGCCGCCGTGGTGCTGGCCGCGGGGAAGGGCACGAGAATGCGCTCGGACCTTCCCAAAGTGCTGCATCCGCTTCGCGGCCGGCCGATGCTCGCCTACGCCGTCGATGCGCTCCGGCGGGCGGGCGTCCGCCGTCCTCTCATCGTCGTCGGTCCTGACCACCGGGCCATCCGCGAGGCGCTTGGCGGCGGCGTCGACTTCGTCGTCCAGCGCGAGCCCCGGGGGAGCGGGCACGCGCTGCTGCAGTCGGTCCCGCGGCTACGCCGCCGTCCCGTCGCCTTGGTGCTCAACGGCGACATGCCGCTCGTTTCCCCCGAAACCCTGCGCACCCTGCGCCGGGCTGTGCGAGACGGCGCGGCCGCGGCGATCGCGACCGGTACGCCCGCGCACACGCCGCCGTATGGACGCATCGTGCGCGACGCCGGCGGGCGCTTTTTGCGGATCGTCGAGGATGTCGACGCGACCCCGGAAGAGGCCGCCATCCGCGAGGTCAACGCCGGATTCTACTGCATCCGCGTCGCGGAGATCGCCCGCGCGCTGCGGCGGGTGCGGCCGGCGAATCGCCAGGGCGAGTACTACCTGCCCGATGCCGTCAACGTCCTGGCCGCCGAAGGGCGCGACGTCTCCGTCGTGCCCGTCGCCGGGCCCGACGAACTGGTCGGGGTCAACACGCGCGCGGAGTTGGCCGCCGTCGACGCGGTTCTGCGCCGGCGCGTGCTCGAGCGGCTGATGGCCGGCGGCGTGACGGTCCTCGATCCCGCAACGACGTTCGTCGACGACACGGTCCGGGTGGGCCGCGATACGGTCCTCCATCCCGGGACGTTCCTCACCGGCCGCACCGTCGTCGGCGTGGATTGCACCGTCGGGCCGGGGGCGCGCCTCCACGATGCGGTGCTGGACCGGCGCGTCCGCGTGTGGGACTCGTGGGTCGAGGAGAGCCGGGTCGGAGAGGGGACGCGGATCGGCCCGTTCGCGCACCTGCGTCCGGGCACCGTCATCGGACGCGGCGTCGAGATCGGCAACTTCGCCGAACTGAAGAACTCGCGGGTGGGCGACCGGACGAAGGTGCACCACAAGAGCTACCTCGGTGACGCGGAGATCGGCGTCGACGTCAACATCGGCGCCGGGACGATCACCTGCAACTACGGGCTCGACCGCCGCAAGCACCGGACGACGATCGGCGATCGGGCGTACATCGGCAGCGACTCGATGCTGGTCGCCCCGGTGCGCATCGGGCGCGAAGCGGCGACGGGCGCCGGGTCGGTCGTCACGAAGGACGTGCCGCCGCGGCGCATGGCCGTCGGCGTGCCCGCACGGGTAATCCGTTCGCTGAATGGGAGCGGCCGGGGCCGGTGACACGGCGGTTGCGCCGCGCCCCTGGGCAAGTAGGATAGTAAGGGGGAGGGCAGGAGCGGCGATGGCCGACGCGCAGATCCGGATCTTCAGCGGCACGAGCAATCCGGAGCTCGCCCGGGGGATTGGGGCGTATCTCGGCCTGCCCGTCGGTGCGATGCACGTCTTCCGGTTCGCAGACGGCGAGGTCGGCGTCCGCATCGACGAGAGCGTGCGCGGCCTCGATGTCTTCGCCGTGCAGGCAACCTGTCCGCCGGCCAACGAAAGCCTGATGGAGCTGCTCATCATCATCGACGCGCTGCGGCGGGCCAGCGCCGCACGGGTCACGGCGGTGATCCCGTACTTCGGCTACGCTCGGCAGGACCGCAAGATCAAGCCGCGCGAGCCGATCTCGGCGAAACTCGTCGCCAACCTGCTGACCACGGCCGGCGCGGACCGCATCCTCACCGTCGATCTGCACACCGGGCAGCTGTGGGGCTTTTTCGACATCCCGCTCGACCATCTACCGGCGCGGATGATTCTCGGCGACTACTTCCGGTCGCTCGCGCTCGAGCATCCGGTTATCGTCTCGCCGGACATCGGCGGCGTCAAACGGGCGCGTGAGTTCGCGCAGTACCTCGGCGCGCCGCTCGCCATCATCGACAAGCGCCGCGACCGGCCCAACCAGGTCGCGGAGATCGTGCACGTCATCGGCAAGGTGTACCGCCGCACCGCGATTCTCGTCGACGACATCATCGACACCGGCGGCACGCTGGCGCTGGCGGCCGAGGCGCTGGTGAAGCGCGGCGTCCGCGGCGTGTACGCGTGCTGCACGCACCCGATCCTCTCGCCGCCGGCGATGGCGCGCATCCAGCGCTCGCCGATCGAGCAGCTGGTCGTTACCGACACCATTCCGGTGCCGCCGGAGAAGCGGACCTCCAAGCTCGCGGTGATCTCGGTGGCGGGGCTGATCGGTGAAGCCGTCCAGCGTGTGCACGCGGAGCAGTCGGTGAGCGAACTCTTCGGCGTCCCGCGTGCAACGGTGGCCGCCACCGAGGGGGAGTAGCGGACTCGGCGCCATGACGATCTCGCCGTTCCTCGTCGCCGGGACGTTCGGCCTTGTCATCGCCTACCTGCTGACGCCCGCGGTCGCTTGGGCCGCGACGCAACTGGGCGTGCTGGACCGTCCCGGCGGCCGCCACATCCACCGCGTCCCGGTCCCGCGCCTCGGCGGCATCGCGATCTACCTTGCCTTCGTCGCCGCGGTGCTGGTCGGACTGCCGGTCGAGCGGCCCATTCACGTCGCGTTCGAGGCGCAGCGGATCACGGTCGTCATCCCGTACCTGCCGGCGATCGACCGGCCGATCGTGGCGCTGCTGCTGGGGGCGACGCTGATCACCCTCGTCGGCGTCCTCGACGACGTGCGGGGCACGCGGCCGCTGGTCAAGCTCATCGGGCAGATCGCGGCGGCGGCGGTGCTGCTGCCGTTCGGCGTCGGCATGGACGTGCTGACGAACCCGCTCGGCGGAATGTTTTTTGTCGGCCCGCTCGGCGCGCTGGTCACCATCGCCTGGATCGTCGCACTGTGCAATGTGATGAACCTGATCGACGGCGTGGACGGGCTCGCGGCGGGCATCGCCGCGATCGCCGGTGCGACGCTCCTGGTCGCCTCCTACCAGCGCGGCGACATCGGCACGGCGATTCTCGCCGCGGCGCTCGCGGGCGGGGCCCTGGGCTTTATTCCGTACAACTTCAATCCGGCGCGGATCTTCCTCGGCGACACCGGCTCGATGCTGCTCGGGTACCTGCTCGGCGCGCTCTCCGTGCTCGGTACGTACAAGAGCTACACCGCGCTGTCCCTGTTGGTGGCTCTGGCGGCGCTTGGGGTTCCCGTGACGGACACGGCGTTTGCGATCGCGCGGCGCTGGCGCAATCGCCGGCCGATCTTCGAGGCGGACACCCAGCATCTCCATCACCGACTGCTGGCGCGCGGGCTCACGCCTCGCCAGACCGCGGCCGTGCTCTACCTCGTGACGGGCATCCTCAGCGCCGGTGCGCTTATGATGAGCGGCGTCGGCCGCTTCCCGATCATCGCGATCCTCGGTCTCTTGCTCGCGCTGCTCGCGGTCGGCGCGCGGAAGATGGGGCTGCTGCTGCCTTCGGCGGCCCCCGCGGCGGTGCTCCCCGCCT
>DATEGA010000205.1:0-3728 GCA_035280345.1 bacterium
CAACGGAGTCTCGCCTCGCCGACGTACTGGTTTCCGGACGTCCCGGGCTTCGGCTACGTCGTGGTGCTCACCGTCGCCCTCCTCATGCTCTTCGTCGTGATCCTCCGGCGCCCCGAGTGGGCGCCGGCACTCGCCGCCGTCGCCCTCGTAATACACGTCGCCGACGTCCTCTGGTTCAAGACCGAGTTCGAATATCTCAAGGTTCCACCGGTCAGCGCCGCGGTGACGGATCTGTTCCGCCCGGCCGCCTACGGCTTCCCCGCCGAGCGGACCGCAGACTACACGGGCCCGAGGTTTGCGGCGCTTGCGCCCGCCATTCTGGAACACGGTGTGCTTCCGGGCGGCGGCCGCACGCCGTATTTCTACGAGAACCGGTTTCACGGCGGGAGCCTGTACTGGACGACGGACTCGTTCCTGTTCCTCGATGCGGCAGTCTCGCCGTTTCGGACCGACTTCTGGCAGGACGGCGTCGACGCGTTCTACCGCGCCTGGGTGCCGCCGGCGGCCTCCATCCACGAACATCTCGGCTTCCCCATCCCGGAGGCACCGGCGTACCGCAAGCTGGGCGGGGTGGGATTCCCGAAGCTTCAGCTGTTCTCGGCGATTCATCTGCTGCCGGCGGATGCGGCGATCGCACGCGCGCTCGCGGCCCCCGGCTTTGCCGGAGACCAGCTCTTCGCATCGGGGCAGGACACGGCGCCGTTCAAGACCCCCGGCGGGACGCGGATCTTCCGGCGTGGAGCGGGGGCGCGCGCCGGCGATCGCCTCGACCGCGGGAGCGTCGCGGTACAGGCGTTTACCTTTGACACGGTCCGGCTGCGGGTCACAAACGGCACGCCGGCGGCCGGCATCTTGTACTACGCGGACGCGTGGGATCCCGGATGGCGGGCGTTCGTCGACGGAGTGCCGGTACCCGTGTTGCGGGCAAACCTCGGCTTCAAAGCGGTGGTGGTGCCGCCGGGCAGCTCGGAGGTGCGATTTGCCTTCGGTACTCCGCGCGGTAGGCTTCTCGGCGACGCGGGCCCGCTGCTGAGCGCGCTCGTCATCGGCGGCATCGCGCTCATCGCGGTTTCGGAGTTGCGGCCGCCGCGCGGCGCGGTGGCCCCGGCGGCGCGGGGCCGAGGGTCCGTTTGACACCCCGCGCGTGCCGCCGATATAATGGAGCGCGTCCGCAAGGCTTTTTTTGTTTGCGGCCGGCTCTGATCTCGTCGCGGCCGTGCGGGCATCGCCCGGCACGGCACGCGCTCCCGAGGTGTCTTGCCGGGTGAAGCTCAGCAATTCGGTCAGGCTGTGGGGCGTGGTGCTGATCGCCCTGGCCGCTTTCATCGTCGCCTTTCAACCCATCCGGCTGGTGGGCACCACGCCGATGCTTCAGGCGCCGCGGCCGCACCTCAACTTGGGTCTCGACCTGCAGGGCGGCAGCCACATCGTCCTCCAGGCGGAGCCGACCGCGCAGACGCAGGTCACGAACGACGCGATGGACGGCGTGCTGCGAATTATCCGAAACCGCGTCGACCAACTCGGCCTCGCCGAGCCCGCGATCACACGCCAGGGCCCCAATCGCATCCTCGTCGAGTTGCCCGGCATTCAGAATCCTCAGCGGGCCATCGACCTGATCGGCAAGACCGCACTGCTCGAGTTCGTCGACACCGGCACCGTCTCGTTCCCGCAGGGCACCACGTACAACGGCGGCGATACGTGGACGCTGCCGGACAAGAAGACCACGCAGCACCTGCCGAAGAGCGTCATCCTCACCGGCGCCGAGTTTACGGACGCGCAGGTGCAGTTCGACCAGTTCGGACGGCCGCAGGTCGGGTTCACCTTCAAAAGCTCGGCGGCAAAGAAGTTCGAGGACTACACCACGAAGAACGTCGGCAAGTACCTCACGATCGTCCTCGATAACGCTGTCATCAGCTCTCCGGTCATCAACTCGCCGATCCCGGGCGGCAAAGGCGTGATCGAGGGCGGCTTCACGCTGGAAACCGCGCGCGAGCTGGCGGTACTGCTGCGCGGCGGCGCGCTGCCGCTTCCGGTACACGTCGTGGAGAACCGTACGGTCGGACCGCTGCTCGGACGCGACTCGATCGACCGCAGCCTCCACGCCGGGTACGTCGCGATCGTGATGGTCGCCCTCTTCATGGCGCTCTACTATCGGCTCGCCGGCGTTCTTGCCGACTTGGCGCTCGGCGTCTACACGCTCATCCTTTTCGCACTCCTGACGGCGCTCGGCGCCACGATCACTCTGCCCGGTATCGCGGGTTTCATCCTCTCGCTCGGCGTCGCCGTGGACGCGAACGTCATCATCTTTGAGAAGGTGAAGGAAGAGCTGCGCGGGCACAAGACCCTGCGCGCGTCGGTCGCGACCGGGTGGAGCCGCGCGGTCGTCACAATCTTCGACTCCAACACGACCACCCTCATCGGCGCGGCGGTCCTGCTGTGGCTGGGCACCGGCCCGGTGCGCGGTTTCGCCGTGACGCTGATCCTTGGCATCCTGACCAGCATCTTTACGGCGATCGTCGTGACGCGCGTGTTCGTCGACCTGATCCTCGAGACGGGGCTCGCGCGCTACATCCAGTCGCTGGCGTGGACCGGCCGGCCGCGGCAGACCGCCGCCGCCGCGGGGTCCGCCGGCGGGGCGGGGGAGTAGCCGGTGCGCGCCTTCGACATCATCGGCCGGCGGCGCTGGTGGTACGCGCTCTCGCTCGCGGTCATCATTCCGGGCCTGATCGCCCTGTACGTCCACCACGTCCACGACGGGCACGCCCTCAACTGGGGCGTCGATTTCACCGGCGGCAACTCGCTCGAACTGCGGATCGACCAACCGTTCACCGTCGGGGACGTGCGCGCGGTGATGGACCGTTTCGGCCTCGGGGACGCCGTGATCCAGAAGTCCGGCGACAACGAGGTCTTTATCCGCACGCGCCCGCTCTCGCAGGTTCAGATGAACAACATCATCGACGCGGCGAAGTCGCGCTGGTCCTCGACGCAGATGCTGCGGGAGGACACGGTCGGACCGGAAATCGGCGCGGAACTCCGCAACGTCGCGATCCTCGGCGTGTTCATCGGGCTCGTGCTGCAGGTGATCTTCATCTCGATCCGGTTCCAGTCGGTCCGCTTCGCGATCGCCGCGGACATCGCGCTGCTCCACGACTTGTTGGTCGTGATCGGGGCGTTCGCCCTCACGCAGCGTGAGGTGAACTCGTCATTCCTCGCCGTGTTGTTGACGGTCGCCGGCTACTCGATCAACGACACGATCGTCATCTTCGACCGGATTCGCGAGAACATCGCCATGCGGACACGCGAGCCGTTCGAGCCGCTCGTTAACCGCAGCGTCCTCGAGGCGCTGGTGCGGTCGATCAACACCGCGATGACCGCGGTGCTCGCGATCGGCGCCGTCTACGTCTTCGGCGGCGAGACGATCCGCGACGTGGCGTTCGGCCTCGTCGTCAGCATCATCACGGGCGGCTACTCTTCGATCTTCAACGCGAGCTGCATTCTGGTCGACTGGCACAATTGGAGCGAGCGTCACAACCGGGTCGAGGCCGAACGCGGCCGCCGGGTGGACGCGCCGCGTCCGATCCGAGCGGCCGCCGACGGCGAGGGAAGCCTCGAAGAGGCTCCGGCCGTTGCCCCGGCGCCGGTGCGGGCGGAGGGATCGCGCCGCCGCCGGCGTCGCCGGCGGTAGCCCCCGCATGCGCGGCGGGATCGTTCTCCTCGTCGTGGTCTTT
>DATEGA010000206.1:0-13218 GCA_035280345.1 bacterium
TCGTCCAGCATCCGGCTCTTTGCCGCCTTCGAGGCGGTGCGGTAGCGCGGACCGAGGGAGGCGACGTATTCGCGGATGCTCTGCGGGCCCATGATACCTCCTGCACCCTCGGTAACAGGGGTTTTGAGGCATCAGGACTTCGCTCGGTAACATTATTTATGAGGCAGATCGCGCGTTTGACGGCCCCCGGCGTGCATGGTAGCATCGGGCGTGCCGTTCCGGAGCCGCGCCGCGCGCCTCTGCCTTCCGGAGCTCCTCGTCCTCGGCACCCTCGCGCTCGGCCTGACGCTTCCGACTTTTCTGCGCGGTGAACTGATCGGCCGGTACGGCATCAGCCACGAGTACTCGCTCTTCGCCTTTGTCGATCGCGAGGTCCGCACGGGGCGCCTTCCCGTCTGGAACCCGTATACGGTATCGGGAAACCCCGGGTTAGCCGACCCGGCCGCAAACGTCTTCTACCCATCGACCGTACCTTTGCTGCGGCTGTTTGGGGAGACCGCGGCGATCGACTTTACGATTGTAATACACATGGTCCTGGCCGGCGGCCTCATGCTGCTGTACCTGGGCAGCCTCCGCCTACCGCGCCCCGCTCGTTTCGTGGGCGCGGCCGTGTACATGTTGTCTGGATTCGAGGCGTGGCGGGCGCTGGCCGGCGACATCCCGCGGCTGCTCACCTTCGCCTGGATCCCGCTGCTCTTCTACCTCGTCGAGGAGATCACGGCCGGCCGACAGCGGATGGGCGCCGCGCTCCTCGGCGGGCTCGTCCTCGCGGCTCAGGTCTTCGCCGGCGATCCGCAAACGTTCGTGTATGCGAGTCTGGCGCTCGTCGCCTACGCGGCCGCGCGCGTCACGACGGCGGCACGCCAAGACCCGTCCGGGGCGCGCACGGCGGCGCGGTGTGTCACCGCCATGCTCATGCTCGGCGCCGGCTTAGCGGCCGTCCAGTGGCTGCCTACCCTCGAGCAATTCTTCCATTCAAACCGCGCCGGGTTCGGGCCCGGCTTTGCGTACCTCGGCTCCATTCCACCGCTCGGCCTGGTTTCGCTCATCGCGCCGCGGTTCTTTGGCGACGAGGTCCACGGCTGGTGGGGAGAACGGGAACTGGCGGCGCCGGAGTTCTATCCGCACGCCGCCAGTCTCTACACCGGGTTTTTCACAGTGGTCTTGATCATCGCCGCACTCACGGCCCGGTCCGATCGATGGCACGTTCGGTTTTTCGCCGTGCTTGGGGTGGCGGTACTGTGGCTCGCACTCGGGAAGTTTGGCTACCTCTACCGGGCGGTCACCTTCATCCCGTTTCTTCGGAGTTTCAGAGATATCGAGAACATCAACATCCTTGTACCGATCTGCGCGTCCGTCCTCGCCGCGGCGGGATTCGACGCGTTTCTCGAACCCGGCGTGCCGGCTTCCGTCTGGAGGCGGACCCTCACGTCGCTCGGACTCGTCGTTGCTGCCGCCGCCGGCCTCGTCGCTCTCACGGTCGTGATGCAGCTGGAGTTCGGCGTCGCGCTGCTCGCCCTTCCCGCCGTGCGCGCGCCGATTGTCGAAAGCGCGGCGTTCGTCCTCGCCGCAACCGTGCTCAGCGTTTTCCTGATCCGCGCCCGCGCCCGGCACGCGGGCGTGCCCGGGTGGTGGATCGTGTCAGCGCTCGCCTTCCTTCTGGCCGACCTGCTCTACGCCGCCGGCCCGCTCGTCACCGCTGGGACGGACATCCGCCCGATGGCGCGGCCGGATGCGATCACACGCTACCTCGCGCAAGACCGGTCAGTCTACCGCGTCTCCGGATTTTACGATCGGGGCCCGCTGTTCGGCGTGCAGGATACGGGCGGCGAACCGAGCCTGCTGCTCGCCCGCTATCAAGAGTACACGGACGTCCTTCAAGGACGGCCCCCGTCGGGATACCCGCGTCCCGAGGGGCCGCACGGGGTCGCGATCCGCACCGGTTTCGACTCGCCGCTGTTAGATCTGCTGAACGTGAAGTACGTGATCGCGCGCGCCGCCGATCTGCGGGCCGCCCACGTGCGCGACGCGTCGGCGCTCGTCGAAGTATCCCCGGGAACCTTCATTTATCGAAAGGCACGTGCCCTTCCGCGGCTCTACGCGCCACGTGGATACCGGGTCATCCACGACCGTGGGGCCACACTGGACGTGCTGGCCCGCTCCGAATACAATCCGTACGCCGCCGTCGTGCTCGACCGGCGGCCGGAGTTTCCGACTGGCGCCGAGACCGCGGCCGGAGGCCGCCCGGCGCGTCTCCGCCTCCTCTCCTACGACGACAACCGCGTTGTCGTGAAGGCCGAGTTTACCGATCCGGGGCTGCTCGTGCTGGCCGACCTCTACTACCCGGCGTGGACGGCCGATCTCGACGGACGTCCCGTGGCCGTGTACCGCGCGGACTATCTCTTTCGCGCCGTCGCCGTCCCGGCCGGCAGCCACGTGGTCCGGTTTCTCTATCGGGATCGCGCGCTCGCGTGGGGCGCGGTGTTGAGCGTCGCGTCGATGGGCGCCGGGGTTGCCGCCTGGGGCCTCGACCGAGCCGGACGTCGCGCCCCGTTCCGGTAGGCATGCGCGTTCTCCTCGTCGACACCTCGCTCTATGCGCCGGCGTCGCCGTTTTTCGTCGATGCGGCGCACGACGCCGGATACAACACCCGCTTCATCGACGACGCGCCCTATCTACGGCCGCTTGAGACCTCCCTCGTGCACAAGATCGCCTACCGCATGCTGGGCCGCCGGCCGCTCACGTCCTTTGCTTTCAATCGGCTGCTCCACGTTGAGGCGGACCGGTTCCGTCCAGAGATTGTGCTGGCGGTGAAGAGCCCGTTTGTTACGCCTGCGACACTCCGGCGGATCAAGGCCGGCACCGGGGCAATCCTCGTCAACTACGCGACGGACGATCCATTCAACCCCGCGAACGCCACGCCGGATCTCCGTCACGGCATTCCCATCTACGACGTCTATGCGTGTACGAAACGGGCGATCATGGAGGACGTCAGGCGCGCGGGATGCCGCACCGTGATCTACACAATGTTTGGGTACAAGCCGTCCGTTCACTTTCCGGAGCGGCCGGCCACGAACGACGAGGCCCGGCGGTTCCGCAGCGATGTGGTGGTGGTGGGCGGCGCGGACCCCGATCGCCTGCGGGAACTCGAACCGCTGCTTGCTGCCCGCGACGTCACGCTGGCCCTCTACGGGGGCTACTGGAGCCGGGACCGGCGGTTTGCGCCCTATGCGCGGGGATTCGCCGTGGGCCGAGACTACCGCCTCGCGTTGGGCGGCGCCCGCATCGCCCTCTGCCTCGTGCGCCGGGCCAATCGGGACGGACACGCCATGCGCAGCTTCGAGATCCCCGCGTGCGGCGCGTTCATGCTGGCCGAGCGCACGGCGGAGCACCTCGCCCTGTTCCGCGAAGATGAGGAGGCGGCGTTTTTCGGGTCGCCCGACGAGATGCTCGACAAGGTACGCTACTATCTCGCGCACGACGATGTGCGGCGGCGCATCGCGGAGGCGGGGCACGTCCGCGTGACCACCGGCGGCCACACCTATCTTGACCGGCTGCGCGAGATCGCGCGGACCGCGACGGGCCTGCGCCCCGACGTGTCATAACGAGAATTAGTTACATTGACAAAGTCTGTGTGAATCGAAAGGACGCCTCTAACCGGCGGCGAAGCGGCCCCGGGTGGAATCTCGCGATTCGTCGCAGCACCCCGAGGCGCCGTCGAATCGCGCCTGGATCGCGGCCGTCACACTGATCGTCCTCGCGTACGTGGGGCTGCTGCTCACGGCCCCGGCTCTTGGACCGAACGACGACTATGCGTTTCTGTCGACGCTCGAGAGCGGGAAGCCCCTGCCGTTCTACGGCCGCAACTTCCCGTTTTACGATGACGCGCGGCTGGGACGATTCGATCCGCTGGTCGGGCAAGAGTACAACCTGATTGCCCCGCTCTCCGCCAGTCCTGCCGCCTTCTACCTGCTCAACGCGGTGCAGCTGCTTATCGTTGCGGTGCTGCTGCTCCGGATCCTCAGAGAGGCGACCGGCGACGGTCGCCTGATCGCCGGGGCGGCGGCGCTCGTGCTGATCTCCCCGGGCCTCACCAACGCGTGGTTCCGCCTCGAACTCGGGGAGCGCGGGGCCGCCTTCTTTCTCACGATCTTCGTGGCCGCCTATTTGTGGCTGGGGAGAACCGGAAGCCTCCTCGCAGCGGGGTTGGCGCTTGCGAGCGCGAACATTGCCTTGTATTACAAGGAGCCGGTGTTCCTCGCGCTGGGGACGTTCGCCGCGGCGCGCCTCGCCCTCACGGGCACGCGCGCGGCGACGCGTGTGAAGGTCGTGGACGGCCTCGTGCTCGCGAGCGCACTCGCGTTCCCCGTCACGTACTACCTGCGTGTGTACCAATACAGAGGGACGTGGCTGTACTCGAGTTCCGTCTATCCGTGGTTGGTGGTCTCGGTGAAGAACGTCTTAAACTACGCGCTGTTCTCGGATCCGGTGGCGATGCTCCTCGCCTTCCCGCTGGCGGCCGTCCGGCTTTATGCGATCCTCGTCCGGCGGGGGCCCGCGCACCTGCTGTTTGACCCGATGCTGCTCGCCGGCTGCGCGTACGCTTCGGTGTTCTTTGCGATGAACATCTACGGGCCGTACTACTTCCTGCCGGTGTACGTGTTTGTGCTGCCGCCGCTCGTCTACTTTCTCTTCACCCGGCGGTTTCTTGCGGGAACGGGCTGGAGGGTCCTGGCCGGCTGCGCGGCGATCGTGCTCGTGCTCGACACCGTCCCGTCGAGTGTCCACTACCTGGCGTACAATAAGTACCTTCCGGTGAACTTCAACCAGACCATCGATTTTCTCGCCTCCGACGTTCACGCGCACGACGGCGACGCCCGCCGCCGGATCTTCCTCGACGGAGTACCCCGGGCGAGGGACACGACCGTCTTTCTGGTCTTCGGCGAGTTTCTCCAACATCGGGGACTGACGCTCCGGGAGTTCGATCTGGAGTCCGACGTCGCGCCGGACCGCCCGGTCGCGCCCACGATCCTGCGGGACCGGTATCTCGCTGAGTACAGCGCTTACCGCGCCGGGCCGGTCCCAATGCCCGTCCGCGGCGACTACCTGGTGGTCTCGCCGGCCGGCGAGCGGGACGTGACGGCGCAGTACCTCACGTCCCTCGGCACGGCCTACCGGTTGGTCTTCGCGACCCACAGCCGGCTCGCCGTGCCGGCATACGATGCAAAAACGCTCGTCAAGGAGGCGCTCGCCGCTCGTTTGACGGCCGACCAGAGGACCCGCCGGGGCCTCATCGTGTCGGAGAACGCACTTGAGCGGCCAGATTTCTATGTCTTCGTCCACAAGTAACACGCCGGCGGAGGCGGGACGGACCGCGACCAAGCCGCTGCGGCGGATGCTCGCTTCGCCGTTCTTGTACGCGCTCGTGCCGTCCGTGCTCTTCTACACGGTGATCCTGTCGCGCAACTGGATTCCGATTCACGACGCGTTCCAGATCACCAACATCGCCTACTTCATCTTCAACGAAACTGCGAAGCACCACGCGGTGCCGCTCTGGTATCCGTACATTAACTACGGCGTGGACGCCAACTGGTATCTCCTCTTCACGCTGGGCCCGTCACTCGCGACGCTCCTGCCGGTCGCGTGGCTTCTCGGGAGCGGCGATTTATTGCACTACTACTACGTAAGCATGTTCTTGGACGAGCTCATCCTGCTCGTCGGCACCTACCTCCTTGCGCGTACCCTCTTCAAGAGCCGCTTGACGATCGTGTTCGTGTGCGTCGCGATGACCGGCTCCACGCTCTGGTTTGCGCAGCCCTGGTGGAACTTTCACCTCTACTACTTCGTGCCCCTCAGCGCGTACCTGATCATCACCGGCGCCGCCCGCACCGAACTTTGGCGCGTGCTCGCGGGTGGGCTTGTCCTGCTAATCTCCGAGTTCGGGAACCTCCCGTACTTCCCGGTGGTGCACGCCCTTACGTACGCGCTGCTGCTTGCCGGAGCATGGTGGGCGTACAGGTTCGACGTACGGTCCGCCCTGCGGCGCGCCGGCGCGCGTGAATTGATCGTGTGCATCGCGTCCGTGCTGACCGCCGGAGTGTATCTCGTCTTGCTGGCCTACGGGGTGCACCACATCAACTACGATCTCGGTCGGACGCGCAATGTCGTGAGCCCCGTCGACTTTCTCACCTACGGCGGCGCGATCGGGGTGACGAAGTTCACGGAGTTGTTTACTGGGACCTCGTTTGACCTCGACGCCAACGCATACGCCGGTGTGCTGGTGACCAGTTCCGCGATATTCGGCCTGCTGTGGCGGCCTGAGCGCCGCATGGCGCCGTTCTTCGGCGCCGGTGCGTTCCTGACCCTATTGTCGCTCGGCCAAGAATCGTTCGTCGCGCCGCTGATCTACGAGATACCGGGAGTGGCATACTACCGGCATCTCGGACTCGTCCTGCCGCTGATCAAGGTCATGCTTATTGTGCTCTCCGGCTTCGGCTTCGACGCTCTCGTCAGCGCCGGCAGGCGGACCGGCGAGGAAGCGACCGGCGGCGCCCGCCAAGCCTATCTGACTAAGGCGGCGATCTTGGTCCTCATGCTGGGAGTTGCGCTGGTCGTGGCTGGGCTGGCGGCGTACACCATGAGGGCCTTTCATCACCAGTACGTCTTCTCGGAACTCAGCAGGGCGAGCAACGGCTTTGATAATCACGTGGTGCAGTTCCTGGATCACTTCGCGCTGGTCGCCGTGTTCTATGCGGCGGCCGTGGGCGTCCTCGTGGCGGGTATCGTGCGACCGCGGACGCTCCCCGTGAGCGTCGTGGGTATCGCGCTGCTGGCCATCCAGATTGTCGACGTCTACAGTTACCGCATGTCCCAGTTCCAGCTGCACATGGTGCCGATCGATGCCCAATACCGCCAGCTGTTTGCGTTCTCGAACAAACCGTTCGCATTGGAACGTGTCAGGGATCCCATGACCAACGACGCCTTCCGGGTCGTCGAGGCACACTTTAATCAGCGCATCGAGCCGGGATGGTACGAATTCTGCACGAGAACGGAAGCGATGCATTGCTACTACAATTTTGGAGACACCAAGGAGGGGGTGCACTACAACACCACCGAGCCATTCGCCGGATTCGATCCATGCCGCAGCATTTTCAGGATCGATTACTGGCTTCCTGGGGTCGACGCATTCTACCGCGCCGCGACCGGGCTGCCGCTCCACGATCTCGATGCCCTGCCGCGAGGCTATGAGCACATCAACATCTACTTCCCGATCACGGACACCCGGGTGGAGAAAGCCATCGGGTGCGAGTTCCCAAAGCTCCAGTTGTTTTCGTCGGTCACCGTGATCCGCAGCGAAAGTGAGATGGCGCGGTTCATGCGCGGACCGACGTACAGGGGCGACCTTCTGCTCGCTTCGGCGTCGGACTACACGGCCTACCGGAGAGACGGCGGCATGGGTGAGCCGGGGGGCATCGAGGATCCGGCTGCCGAGACACCCCTGAATGCCGATACCCGGGCACGTGGCCAGGTCCGCCTCCTGCGCGCCTCGGCCAACTCCATCGCGGTGCGCACTACCCTCCCGAGCCGCAGGGCCAAGTACTGGCTCTACGTGGCCGACGCCTGGCATCCGTTCTGGCACGCGCAGGTCAACGGCGCGGCGGCACCTATCCTGCGTGCGAACTTCGCATTCCAGGCGGTTCAGGTCCCGGGCGGTGAGGCTACCGTCACGTTGACGTACCGGTCCGCCCTGCTGTCGAGTGCGTTCGCAACCGCGGAGGTTCTACTCGTCGCGACGATGCTGCTGGTGCTTATGGCCGCCCGGCGCCTGCTGAAGCGCGGTTAGCGGCCATTGGAGTCAACGAGAATCGCGCCGCGGTTTCTCACCTCGAAGGTCAAAAATCACTCGTCCGGCCGGGCGCTGAGCGGAGCGCCCTTCCTCCGAGAGGTGTACGTTGAGTACCACCTTTACCGGGTGACCGGCCGAGCCGTTCGCGGGTGGTAGGCACGGCGCGCCAACCGGTGCCCGGCCGCTCCGGTGCGCCTCAACCGGGCAGCAACCCGGCCGGCGTGTGCTCACTGTGGCCGATCGCCGCCGCTGCCGCCGTGGTGTACTTCGTCCTTCGTTCGTCCACCGACTTCGTGTGGGACGACACGATCCAACTCTATTTTCTGCCGAGGAACGCCGTGCACGGCTTGCCGTCGTTTGCCGACGCGCTGCGGAATCTTTCTGGGGCGTCAAACTACCGTCCGCTCGCGACCTACGTTGCGATCCACGCCACGGCGTTTGCTGAAGGTGGCGCCGTCCATGTCTATTCGTGGCTGGTACTCATCGCGGCCGCCGTCGGATGCTGTACGGCAGTCGTGTTTAAGGTGGCACGGCGCCTCCTGGCGAGCTCGTCCTGGGGACTGGTGGCGACCCTCCTCTTCTGCTGCTCGCCCGCGTTTTTGACCGGCAGCTGGGTCGTGCTCGCCGGCCAGCAGCCGCTGGTCTCGCTTCTGATGTGCCTGGGCGTGCTGCTCTACCTGGAGCAGGAAGAAACGCGCGGGCTCATGCGGGCGCTTGCCGTGACCGGCTTGAGCACGATCCTGCTGCTCGGACCGTGGTACCGAGAGTTCCTCGGCGTCGTGGCCGGCTTCGTCGTCCTCGAGGAGGTGCGGCGCTACCGCCGGCCCACCTGGATCATGGGACTTGGCGTGGCTGGCACGGTGCACGCGCTGTTCCCGATGCTGTTGCCGAAGCTGTTCCTCGATCCCTCGCTCCCGCTGATTCCAACTCCGTTCCTCGGCGATGTTGGTACACAACTCGGGACGCGCCTGTCAGGGGGCGGAACGGCGCGGCTCCTCGACACGCTTGGCCGTCTCCGCTATGGGGTGGCAACGTACCTCCTGGCTCTGTTTCCCCCGACGATAGTCATTCTCAGTCTCCTCGGTTTCGTCCTGAAGAGCGTCCGAGGCCTGACCGTGGCCGAGCGAACGGAGACAACGCGGAACGACCGGTTTCGACGATGGACGCGCCTCGCGCGCAACTTCCGGCAAGATCGAACGCTGGCGGCTTCGGGATGGCTTGTTGTGCTCGCCGTCATCGCCACCGCCCTGGCAGAACTGTGGCCAGATCCGCCGACTCGAGCGTTCGCTCAAACCGCGATTGTGGACGTGGTGATCGGCACCGCTTTCGCACTGTATGGCTGGAGTGTCTCGCCGTTGCTCGGCACGTGGATGGTCTTGACCCTGCTGCCCTTATATTGGGTCTTCACGGAAATTGTCCATCTCGCCTATCCGATGGTGCCCGCCGCGATCATCGCGGCGGCGGGCCTTCGCGAGTGCTGGCTCGCCGTCCGGCGCCTCAACACCTCCCTCGCCCGGCCCCTGCAGTACGCGCTCGCGGGCGCGATCACCTTTCTGCTCTTGGACCAAGCCCTCAACCTGTACAGTGCGTGGCGCGTCGTGCAGGCATGCAACCGAGGTATGCGAGACGTCGCCGCCACGTTGAGGCGGGACATTCCGCGAGGATCCGTGGTGATCGGTAATGTGATCCACCTCTACGATATCGACCGCGACGCCGCAGGGTGGTTCCAGCCCTATTTCACCGTCCGGGCCGGTACGCCGGGCCCCTACGCAGATTCGCCGGCCGAGGTGGCGAGTCTGGTTTCACGACACCCTGCGACAACGTACCTGCTGGACGCCGATCAACCCTACCTTCCGGATCAATACCTGTACCACTCCCATCCGCTCGTACGCACTCATGCGGTTAATTGGATCGATCTCGGCGTGGTGCACAAGACGGAGGCGGTCTATCCCTTCCTCGACCCGCTGCAGGGGCTCACTCCCCGAACCTTCGTCCCGTTTCTGGGCGCCCCCGACCTCGTCCAGGACTTCTATCGCGGCCGTGCCCTAAGCGGCGCGCCCTTCCTGCGGGAGGTGTACGTCCGGTACCATCTGTACCGGGTGACCGGCACAACCGTTCGCCCGTGGTAGGCTCGGCGATTCCGTGAACACATACGAATCGATCTCAGGCGGAGACGGTTGCGCCGTCATGAATCGCGGCGCGAACAAATCCTTGGAGAATAACTGGGGACCGACGCGCCGCATGCGGAGTGGGGTAGCCGTCTACGCGTTGTGAAGGGTACAATATTTCTGTACGCGTTGTTACCGTCTGCGTTCTTCTACCTCATGGTCCTGTCGCACAACTGGATTCCCATCCACGACGCATTCCAAATCACTAATATCGTCTACTTCATCTTCAACGAAGTGACCAAGCACCATGCCGTTCCACTTTGGTACCCGTACATCAACTACGGTGTCGATGCCAACTGGTACCTCACAATCGCCATTGGCCCTTCGTTGGCAACCCTGCTTCCCTTGGCACGGCTTTTTGGTACAGGCGACGCCTTGTACTTCTACTATCTCAGTCTACTCTTCGACGAAATCATCCTGCTGGTGGGCACCTACCTACTCGCGCGCACCTTGTTTCGCAGTCGTTTATCGGTGCTGTTCGTCTGCATTGCTATGACCGGGTCGACACTTTGGTACGCGCAGCCGTGGTTCAACTTTCACCTATACTACTTCATTCCGCTGAGTGCCTATTTCGTCGTCACCGGTGCGATCCGCAGCGAAATATGGCGCTTCCTCGCTGGCGGCCTGGCCCTGCTCATCTCCGAATTTGGCAATCTTCCGTACTTCTTCGTTCCTCATGTGTTGTCGTACATACCGCTCGCCGCCGGGGCGCTGTGGGCGTATCGATTCGACACGAGAAAAGCACTTGGCCACGCCGGTGTCCGAGAATTGGCGACGCTGCTCGGCTGCGGCCTCACCGCGGTGATCTATTTTGTGTTCCTTTCATACGGCGTTCACCACATCAATTACAATTTCGGTCGAACGCGCACCCTTGTGGGGGTCGAGGATTTTCTCACGTACGGAGGAGCCGTCGGCTTTCAGAAGTTTGCAGAACTCTTTACAGGCACTTCATGGAGTATTGACATCAACGGGTATGCCGGCGTCCTGGTATTCGCTTCAATGGTATTTGGTTTCATCCGGGCACCCGATCGCCGCATGGTACCGTATCTGATCACGGCGGTCTTCTTGACCCTCACGTCCATCGGAGAAGACACGTTCGTGGCCCCGTCACTGTATCAATTGCCGGGCGTCGCGTACTACCGGCACGTCGGCCTGCTACTACCGCTCATCAAAGTCATGATTATCGTACTGGCCGGCTTTGGCTTTGATGCCCTCATGATGGGTGGCGGAGACGTAGACGCCACCGCAACGAAGCGGACGCGCCATTCGTATGTGGTCGTGGCGACTATCTTGGGAGTGATGTTATTGGTCGCGTTCGCCCTAACGGGACAAGTCGTGTCCGACGTAAGAAGACTGGGTCACCAAACGGTGTTTCCGGTGGTGACACACGGGAGCGGATTTGAATATAACCTTGGCAAGTTCGTAAATCGCGTTGTCGTTGTCACAGTAGTCTATGTCACTGCGATATGCGCCCTTCTGGCAGCATCGCGATGGCCGCGGTTAAGCGTGACGGTCGTTGGCATCACGCTCTTGGGCATTCAGACCGCCGACGTCTACGGCTACCGAATGTTTCAGTTCCAAGATCATATGGTCCCTATCGATATGAACTACCGCAAGCTGTTCGCCTTCGAACAACGCCCCCTAGCATCGAAGCGCACTCTTGATCCGATGGCCGACCCACGCTTCCGCGCCGTCGCATCTCATTTTTCTCATCCCATTCCGCGGACGTGGTACACAGACTGCTTGGCCTCCACCGGCGCGCATTGTTATTGGAATTTCGCAGACACGCCCGAAGGCGTTTATTACAATACACTCGAGCCTTTGGTCGGCCTGGATCCGTGCCGCAGTGTACTCAGGACAGATTATTGGCTTCCCGGCGTCGACGTGCTTTACCGTTCATCGACAGGTCTGCCGCTGCACGATCTCGACATCCTGCCAAGTGGCTACGAGAATCGAACCATTTACTTTCCCATATTGGACCGGACCCTGCAGAAGATGATCGCCTGCGAAACACCAAAGTTCCAGGTCTTTTCGGCTCTGACGATCCAGAGCGAAGGAACCATCACCCAACTTCTTCGCGAGCCTAAGTACCGTGGCGATCTGCTCCTGGCGTCCGACCGTGACTATGCCGTGTACGCGGCTGCCTCCGGTAACCAGAACATGCGACTGCCAACTGCCAAGCCGGACTGGGGGGCGTCTACGCGAGTAGACGATGATATACGCGTCCTGGCTGCCACGGCCAACTCGGTCACGGTACGCAGTTTCCTGCCCGCAGGTGATCGCACCTATTGGCTTTACTTCTCAGATGCCTGGCATCCATTCTGGCAAGCGCATGTTAACGGAATACGGGTGCCGATTCTGCGTGCCTACTTTGGCTTCAAAGCGGTGGAGATCCCGGGAGGCGTCGCTACGATTACGTTTGAATATCGATCGCGTGTATTAACCGCCGCGGAAATTGTCGCCGGAACGCTGCTCATTTGCGCCATGTTAACGATCCTTACTGCCGCGACGCGTTTGCTGATGGGCCCATAATATTTGGAAGGGCCCAAGACCGTGGCCTCCGTCCTTGTCAAACCGAGTCGCTTACCCCAGCCGCGCGCAGCCACAGCGTCAACACAACGGGCGCCCACAACCGCGACCAGTGCACCCGGCCCGCGTCGACCCCCGCCCGCAGCGCCGCCACCGCCTCCGGGCGAAAGATGCCGGCGCCGTCCCGGAGCGCGTCTTCGACACGAGGGCGAAGCGGCCCGCGGAGCCAGTCGCCCAACGGGAAGGCGAAGCCGCGCTTCCTCCGGCCCGTCTCGGCCGGCAGCCGGTCGCCGAGTGCTCGGAGCAGGAGCCACTTCGCCGGATGCCCGTTTGTTCGAAAGTGACCGGGCAATCGTGCGGCGAATTCGACGAGTGAGTGATCGAGGAACGGCACGCGGACTTCGAGACTGTGCGCCATGCTCATCGCGTCCGTGTCACGGAGCAATTGGTTGTGCATGTAGCCGCGCAGTTCCAGGATGCCGGTCGCCGCGGCCGGATCGTCGGGAAGCGGCGGCGCGAGTGCCCCGAGCGCGGCCGCGGCATCTAGATCCCGGCCGGCATCGCGCAGGGGACCGGGCGCCAGCAGCTCGGACACCTCGTCGCGGCTGAACAGCCCCCGCACCGCGAGATACGCCGTTTGGATCGTGGGCGCGTCGGCGAGACTCTCCCGCAACT
>DATEGA010000207.1:0-2714 GCA_035280345.1 bacterium
TCGTCCTGTGTGCCGTGCGTCATCATGATCCTCCTGTTGGTCAGGCCGTTTTCCGGATCGCGGCGAGATCAAGCGCCCACACGCTGTTGTAGGCAACGCCGCTCACGTTGCTGCGGAACGCGAATGGGATCGCCGGCTGGAAGAGCGGCACGTACGGGCCCGACTCCGCAATCATGTGCTCGAACTGCTGCAGCATCGCGAGGCGCTTCTTCGGGTCCGGCTCGGCCTCCGCGGCGTCGGCGAGGGACGCGATCCGCTGCGCCGTCGGGCCGGCGGACGATAGCCACCCCGCGCGCTTGCCCACGACCCGCCCGGGCGCGTAGACAAGGAAGTCGCTCGCGTCCGGCCAGTCGGCGGCCCAGCCCCAACAGGCGAACTGGTCTTTGCCGGCCCGGTACAGGGTCAGCGAGGTCACGGTCGGCAGCCCGTCGAGGGCGAGGTTGATCCCGACCCGCTGCAGGTCCGCCTGGATCTTCTGGACGATCAGCGAGGTCGGAATGCCGAACTGAATGGCGTCGCTCGAGTACTGGAACTTGCCGGCGACGGTCGCGAGCCCGGACTCCTTGACGAGGGCGCGCGCGCGGTCGAGGTCCTGCTTGGCCGCCGCGCTCGATGGTAACGATCCCGGCATGAGCGTCGGGATCACTCCGGCGAGCCGCGCGGCGCCGGGGCCGGCGATCTTCATGATGCCGTCGTAGTCGAGCCCGAAGCGGACCGCCTGCTGAATCTTGGGATTGGAGAAGGCCCCCCCAACATCGGGGTTGTTGTTCATCAGAATGTAGAAAGTCGTCGCCGCGGGGGTCGCGCGCACCACCACGCTCGGCGCGCGCCGGAGCGGCTCTTCCTGATCCGGTCCGATCGACGACGCCACGTCGATGTCGCCGCGGACGACCTGCAGGGCCTGCGTCACCGGGTCCGGCACGTGCCGGATCACGATGCGCTGGAGCTGGGGCGGGCGGCCCCAGTAGCGCGGGTTGCGGACCAGAATCAGCTCCTGCGACGAGGTGTAGCTCTGCAGCATGAACGGCCCGCTTCCGGCGGAGTGCTGGAAGAGATACGGCTCGGCGTGATCGCGGCTGTTCGCGTCGGGGCCGGCATCGGCTCCGTTCTGCGTGAGCAGCCGGCTGTCGAGCACCGACAGCCCCGGATGCGAGAGGATCGGAATGAGATCCGGCTTGGCCGCCTTGGTCCGGATGACGACCGTCGTCGGGTTGGGCGCGTCGACGCCGTCGACGCCCTCGAAGAGGAACGACGTATTCGCCTTGAGGTTCAGGATGCGGTCGAGGGACCACTTCACGTCCGCCGACGTCAGATCGTTGCCGCTCGCGAAGCGCACGCCCGGCCGGAGCGTGAACGTGAACCGCCGGCCGTCGGCGCTCGTCTGCCAGGCGGTCGCGAGCAGCGGCCGCGGCGTTCGGAGGTCTTCACCGTAGAACGTCACGAGGGTGTCGTAGCAGGCCTTCTCGACGCTCATCCCGCTCACTTCGATCGTCCGGCCTGGATCGAGCGTCCGGAAGAGCGCGACGCCCCCGACGATGAGGGAGCCGAGGTCGCCGCCGCCGGCCGCCGCTTCGGCCGGCGCCGCCGCGACCCCGAGCCCCTTGCCGGCTCCCGCCAGGAGCATGCCGGCGCCGAGTCCTTTCAGTAACGCCCGGCGGCTCACGCCCCGGCCGGACCGCCGTACAGATGAGCTCTCTCGTCTCATGGAGTCCCCCGCCTAGACGATATGGTCGCCGCGTGTCCTTCGAGCGCAGAGGGCGGGGTCCCTACGAAAACCCGCGCCGAGCTCCGGCAAGGTCTCCCCGGCGCGGCCCGCCGAAGCGTTCCGCTATGACATCTCTCCTGGACGAGCGAGTTCCCCGCACGCTGGAGGTCTTGCTGTCGCACCTCGAGCGCAGTGCGGCGGCCGGCAGCCGGGTCGAAGCGTGGCTCTTCGAGGGTACGGCGGCCCGTCGGGACGCGGAACACCGTCTTCACCGCCGCGGGGTCGCCGCGGTGGTGCGCAGTGCGTACAAACCGCTCGTGCACTTCTTCCTAGAAGAAGTCGAGACTGGGCCGCTGCGGCGCGCGACGGTCCACTACCCCATCCGCGACGGTGCGCACGAACATCGCTTCCGCCTGGAAGCCTATCCCCTCTCCGCGCTGCTTCAAGGTGTCGAGCTCCGATTTATCCCGGCGGCCGAAGGACAGGACTATCGGGTCGATCTCGAGCGATCCGGTGGATCGACCGAAACCCACACCGTCTTCGCGCCGAATCGGATGCGCGAAGACCATCTCGGGGCGCGCGTGCTCGCCCCGACCGGTTGGCTGCGCATCACCGAACCGGGGGAAGACGGACCCCGGGTCGACGAGCCGGTCGTCACGGAGTACGAGACGATCTTCGAGCGCGCGATCAATGCGGTGCGCGGGCACGATTGGGGAACGCGCGAGCCGTACTTTGACCAGCTCGTCATCCACGCCGAGCTGCCCGACGTCGAGCACCGCCTCCCGTACGGCGAGGAGTGCCTCAGCACATCCGAGGCCCTCCACGAGGACCTCTACTTTTCGACCCTGGAGTTCTTCAAGCACCGGGCGGGACGGCCGATCGACGACCGCACGACACGGCCGGGTCAGATCGTCCCGGACATCCGGCAGGGCGCGGCGGCGCCGAGCGTGCGCGTGACGCTGGAGGTCCCGTCCGCGGACGAGGACGCCGCCGGCGCGGCCGGTTCTTC
>DATEGA010000208.1:0-25370 GCA_035280345.1 bacterium
CCGACCCCGCGCGCCGCAAACGGCCCCTTCCCCTCGCCGGACTCGACCACGACCGCCTGCACGTCCGGCAGATCGAGCGCCGTCGGAATCAGGTAGTTTGCGAACAACGTGCTCATGTTATTGCCGCTCTCGACCACGATCTCTTCCGTAAGCGCCTGTCCGATTCCCATGACGGCGCCGCCCTGGATCTGGCCCTCGACGCTTTGGGGATTGATGGCCTGGCCGACGTCGTGGCACGCCGCGTACTTGAGAAGGCGCACCGCCCCGGTCTCGGTGTCCACCTCGACCTCCGCGGCGTGGCAGCCGTAGGTGAAGTCAGGGAAGGTGCGGCCCTGGCCGGTGGTAAGATCGACCGGCGGCGCCTGCTCTGCGTGGAAGGTCGCGAGGTGCGCCGGGGCGACGCCACGCCGCCCGCACTCCGCGACCATCTTGGCCAGCGTCACCCGCCGGTCCCGGCTGCCGGCGACGCCCACATGGTCGTCGGCGAACTCGAGGTCCGCCTCCGCGGCTTCGAGCAGCGCGGCGGCGACGGGCGCGACCCGCTCGCGCAGCTCGCGCGCCCCGCGCAGCACGGCGTTGCCGGACATGTACAGCTGCCGCGTCGCAAACGTGCCGCCGGACAGGGGCGTCAGCGCGCTGTCGCCGACGTGCACCGTGATGCGGTCGAGCGAGACGCCGAGGATCTCCGCGGCGATCTGGGCGAGCGTCGCCGACTGGCCGCCCCCGAGATCGGGCACGCCGGTACGAACGACGAGGGATCCGTCGGCTTCGAAGCCGATCCAGGCGCTCGCGCGGTCCTTAAACCAGACGGTGCGGCCGTAGGGCTGGAGGTTGCACGCGAAGCCTCGGCCGACCCTCGCCGACGGCGCCGACGGCCGGCTGCGCTCCCCGAGGGCCTCCTGGGCGCGGCGCATTACCTCGGGCAGGGCCACGTGCGTCTCAACGTGCTCGCCGGTTGGGAGCGCGTCGCCTTTTGCGAGGAAGTTGCGGACGCGGATCTCCTCCGTGGAAAGGCCGAGCCGTTCCGCGAGGGCGTCCATCTGGGACTCGTAGGCGAAAGTGACCTGCATCGCCCCGAAGCCCCGCATCGCGCTCGACGGCACGTTGTTGGTGAAGACCGCGCGGGCGTCGATCGCGACGTTCGGCGTCCGATAGGGCCCCGCGCCGGTGACGAGCGCGGCAAAGAGCACGCGCGGGCTCAGCAGCGGGTAGGGTCCGGCATCTCCAACGAGCGAGATCTCCTGCGCGACGATCCGGCCGTCCCGCGCGGCGCCGGTCTTGTACCGCATCGTGAAGGGATGCCGCTTCGGGCGCGCGAGCAGCGAGTCGTAGCGGCTCCAGACCATGCGCACCGGCTGCCCGGTCTTCCAGGCGAGAAGCGCGAGGTACGGCTCGACGGTCATGTCCTCTTTGCCGCCGAAGCCGCCGCCGAGAAACGGAGTCACGACCCGCACCCGGTTGTGCGGGACGCCGAGCATCTCGGCGATCTCGCGGAAGTGCTCGATCACCTGCGACGCCGCGCGTACGTTGACGACGCCGTGCGCATCGACCCAGGCCACGCCCGCCTCGGGTTCGAGGTAGGCGTGGTCCACACGCTGCGTGCGGTAGGTCTGCTCGACGACGGCGTCCGCGCGCCGGAAGCCCTCCGCGACGTCGCCGCGCCGCAGCGTCCAATGCACGAGGAGGTTGTCGCGGCCGGGATGGACGCGGGCGGTGTCCTCCGCGAGCGCGGCTTCGGCGTCGAACACACCGGGCAGCGGTTCGTACTCGATCTCGATCGCCTCGAGCGCCGCCTGCGCCCGTTCCGGCGAGTCGGCCGCGACGAGCGCGATCGGCTCCCCTTGATAGCAGACCCGTTCCGCGGCGAGCACGGGCGTGGCGAACCGGATGAGCCCGATGCCGGTGGGATCTTCCTCGACCGCGTTGTGCGGCACGTCCTGCGCGGTCAGCACCGCCGCGACGCCGATCAGCGACCGCGCCCGCTCGGCGTCGAGCCGGCGGATCCGCGCTGAGGCGTGAAGCGACCGCAAGATCGTGCCGGCGAGCATGCCCGGCAGCCCCCAGTCCGCGGCGTAGCGCGTGGCGCCGCGGATCTTGTCGACCGCGTCGAAGCGGGGCTGCGGTCTGCCGACGACCCGGTACGCTACGCGCCGGCTATCCACGTGCCGAGAGCCGACACCTCGACGCCGGCCTGTTCGAGCATGCCCCGGAGTTTACGGACGGCCGTGCGCGACGGTGCGTGATCGCCGTGGAGGCAGATCGTGTCCACCTGTACCTCGACGGTCTTGCCGTCGACGGTCGGGACCAGGCCGTCGCGGACCGCGGCGACCGCGCGGCGGCACATCTCGTCGGGATCCATGAGCATCGCGTCGGGACGGCGCCGGCTGGCCAGCGTGCCGTCCGCCATGTAGCCGCGATCCAGGAAGAATTCGCGCGCCACGCGCAGCCCGGCGGCGCGGCACTGCGCCGCCAACTGCGAGGCGGGTGTCGCGACGACGGCGAGGCGCGGATCGATGCGTTTGACCGCGGCGGCGATCGCCCCCGCGCAGCCTTCGTCCACCTCCGCCACGTTGTAGAGCGCGCCGTGGGGCTTCACGTGCTGGAGGCGCCCGCCGAAGGCCTCGACCATCCCGCGCACCGCGGCGATCTGGTAGAGGACGAGGTCGTCGACCTCCTGCGGCGCCAGGTCCATCTTGTGCCGGCCGAAGCCGATGAGGTCCTGATAGCCTGGGTGCGCGCCGATCGCGACGCGGTGCCGCCGCAGCAGGTCGACCGTCTTGCGGATCGTCGCGGGATCGCTCGCGTGGAAGCCGCACGCAATATGGGCGGATGTGAGGTAGGGCGCGATCTCTTCGTCTTGTCCCATCGGCCACCGGCCCAGGGACTCTCCCATGTCCGCGGAGATGTCGACGCGCCGCGACGCCGCTGCCATAGCGGGCCTCCTTCGAAAGGTCTGCGGGACCGCGTAAACTGACGGGGCGGTTAGTTCGGGTTCGCGTCCGGGCGGCCCTCTCCGAGCGGCGGGGGAGGGTGCCCGTGCGCGCGATGAGAACCGAGAGGGAGTTGCACGACGTGAGGCCGGCCGCAGAGCCGGCCGGCACCGACAGGGGGATTCGTACCGTATGGACTGGGAACGCCGGCGGCGCCCGGTGGACAGCGTGCTCGACACGGCCGGGCTAACCCCGCTCGTCAGGCTTCGGCGGGTCGCCTCGCCGGCGTCCGCGACGGTCTACGGCAAGCTGGAGTTCTTCGGGCCGAGCGGGAGCGTGAAGGACCGGATTCTTCCGTTCCTCGTCGCCGAGGCAGAGCGCCGGGGCGAGCTGCGTCCGGGAATGATCATGATCGAAGGCACGACCGGGAACACCGGCATCGCCACCGCGATGGTCGGCGCGGCCAAGGGCTACCGTGTAATCATCGTGATGCCGGCGGGCATGAGCCGCGAGCGCCAGGACGTGATCCGCGCCTACGGCGCCGAACTCGTGCTCACGCCCGGCGGCGAGAGCGACGTCGACCTGGTCCTCGACCAGGTGCGGGAGCTCAAGGCGCGGCACGAGGGCGAGATCTGGGAGGTCGGCCAGTTCACCAACGCCGACAACGTGCGCGCCCACCGGCAGACGACCGGGCCGGAGATCTGGGAGCAGACGGAGGGCCGTGTCGACGCGTTCGTCGCGTCGCAGGGGACGGGCGGCACGCTGACCGGTGTGAGCGCGTATCTGAAAGAAAGGCGCCCCGACATGTTGTCTTTTGCCGTCGAGCCGGCCGAGTGCGCGATTCTCGCCGGGCGCGGGTGGGGACCCCACCGCATCGAGGGGATCGGCGACGGGTTCATTCCGGAGGTCCTGGACCTGCAGTGGGTGGACGGCGTCGTGACGGTCTCCTCGGACGGCGCGATCGCGATGGCCCGCCGTCTCGCACGGGAGGAGGGGATCTTCTGCGGCATCTCCTCGGGATGTAACGTTGCGGCGTGTGTGAAGCTCGCGCAGCGATATCCTAAATTGAAGACGATCGTGACAATGATCAACGACAACGGGCTGCGCTATCTGACGACCGAACTGTGTGGCGCGGCGCCGGACCTCGTGGTGCCGGAGCGGGAGCACCGGCCGCGAGCCCAAGACGCACGCCGGCTCGCCGCCAAGCGGTTGACCGTCATCGATTGACCGCGGCGGCGGCTACGGCCTCCGTTCGGCTTCGTGCGCGATATTGAGGGCGGCCTGCGCTTCGCCTTCGACGATCCCCCAGTCGGCGGCGTCGGCGATGTCGTGGTTCGCATGCTGCGTCGTTTCGTAAATTTTCGCCAGCGCCGCCTTGACGCGTCGTTTTCGAAGGTAGAGCCGCACCGCGTCGAGCCCGCCGGTTCGGTTGTTCATCGTATCCTCCGTTGTGTCGCCATCAGCCCCTCACGTGATCTACGAGTTCTTCCAGATCGCGCACGATCAAATCCGGCGCGAACCCGAGCCGCTCCGCGGGGGCGCCGGTCCGGTTCACCCAGGCGACGCGTAGACCGAACGCTTTCGCTCCTGCGGCATCCCACGCGTTCGACGAGACGAACAAGATCACCGAACGGTTGAGCCCGAGCCGCCCCTCCGCGAGCGCGTATACGGCAGGGACCGGCTTGTAGGCCCCCACCTCGTCGACGCTGATCACGTGCGCAAACAGATGATGCAGGTCCGCTGCCCGTAGGGCGCGATCGAGCATCGGCGGGCTGCCATTTGAGAGCACGGCGAGCGTTGTGGCGCGCAGCTGCCCGAGCGCGGCCGGCACTTCGCGGTATGGCAGCAGCGTCAGCCACGCGTCCATCAGGCGCCGCCGGGCGCCCGGATCGACGGACAACCCCAGCCGCTCGAGCGTGTAGTCGAGCGCCTCGCCGGTCACGGCCCAAAAGTCGGTGTACCGGCCCATCGCTGCCCGCAGCCACGTGTACTCCAATTGCTTCTGGCGCCACATGGTGACGAACGATTCCGGGCCGCCGGTTTCGGCGGGGCCGACTCGGTCGAGCGAACGAACGTCGAGCAGCGTCCCGTACAGATCGAACACCAGCGCCTCGACCTTCATACAGGCCTCCGCGTCATGCGGATCCGCTGGCGACCTAGATCTCGCGCCGGCTCGTTTGTTCCGCCTGTCCCAAGCCCAGCATCTCGACGAGCTTCCCGAACCCGTCGGCAAGCGCCATGAACGCTCCGAGCTCGATCAGTTCCTCGTCGCTGAATTGCGTCTTCCACCGCCGCAGATGCTCGTCGCCGATCGCGCGGTAGTCCTCGGTAAACAGGGTGGCCATCTCGAGCGCCGCGCGCTCGCGGGGCGTAAACACGGGGCTGGCGGGATCCGCCGTTGCGTCGAGTTTGGCCTCGCTGAGGCCCATCTGCTCCGCCACGGCGGAGCGGACGTTGCTTCAATAGCCGCAGGTGCGCAGCCGGGCCATCCGCACGCGCATCAGTTCTTTCAGCGGATGCTCGACGATCCCGCCGTAAAACGTGTCCTGCCATCCCGAATAGAACGCGCCCAGGGCGCGCGGGTGCCGCGCCAGGATGCGGAGCAGCGTGGGGTTCGGTGCGCCGCGCACCGCCGCGTCGGCGAACGCCTGCCTGACCTCGTCGGAGAGCGCGGCGTCCGTGACGGGCGCGATGCGAATCGTCATGAGGTGCCTCCTTGTCCCGCGGCGATCACGGCACCGTCACGCCGCGTACGCCGTGCGTGTCGATCAGCCGGGCCACCAGTCCGGACGTTTTCGCGTCCTCGACGAACCGGCGCAGGTACTCGGCCCCGGCCTCGCCGCGCCCGCGCGGCATCCCGATCGACTGCTGCACGCCGGTCACCTGACCGTCGAGGATGCGCGTGCCCGGCAGGTCGGCGGCCGCGGCGATAAGTCGCGGCTTGAGACAGGCCAGCGCCTCGAGCTTCTCGTCGGCGAACAACTTGACCGATTTCTCGATGCCGTCGGCGCGCACGAGCGTCGCGTGCCGGAGCGCGCGGCTGAGATAGAGGTCGTACGCGCTTTTGCCCGAGACGGCGACGCGGACGCCGTCTCGGTCCACGTCCGCGACCGCGCGGATGGACGAGCCGGCCGGCACCAGGTACGTCACCGGGATCTGGAGGTAGGCCGGGCTGAACGTGATCTGGGCGGCGCGCTGCGGCTCGTTGCCGAGGAAGGCGATGTCCCAACGGTTGTCGCGCACGCCGTCGGCCAGCGGCCCGGCCTGCGGAAACCGGACGAACTCGACCGGCAGCGCCAGGCGCCGTCCAATCTCCCGCGCCAGATCGGGCGCGATGCCACGCGGCTCACCGTCCGGCGCACCGGCCAGCACCAGCAGGAAGTTGCCGTCGTTGAGCCCGACGCGAATGGCGCCCGACGGCCCGAGCGCCGCGCGGACCTCAGGGGTGGCCAATGTAGTCCATCCGCCCGCCGTCGACTGTGAGGATCTGCGCGGTCACAAACCCGGACTCGGGCGCGGCGAGAAACGCGACCGCGTGGGCGATGTCTTCCGGGGCGCCGACCCGGCCGACCATCGCGCGATCGCTGAGGTTCTTTACCAGGTCGCGCAGTTGCCGCTCTTCGCGCCCCTGCGTCGTCATATCGGTAATGATGAAACCGGGCGCGACGCCGTTGACCGTGACGCCGTGCGGCCCCAGCTCCAGCGCGAGCCGGCGCGTGAGCATCGACACCGCGGCTTTGGTCATCGCGTAGAACGTCTGGCCGTCGCGGGAGGTGCCGTGTCCGGCCGCGGAACTGATGTTGATGATGCGCCCGTAGCGCCGTTCTTTCATCGCGGGCGCCACTGCCCGCGTCGCGTAGACGACGCCGTCGACGTTCGTGCGGCGCATCTGTTCAAACCGGGCCGGATCGAAGGTCTCGAGCGTGGCGGGGGCCGACACGCCGGCATTGTTCACAAGGATGGCCACCGGGCCGAGCTCCGCGGCGGCCCGCTCGACCATCGTCTGGATCTGGGCGGCGTCGGCGACGTCCGCGCGTAGGGCGATCGCGCGGCCGCCGGCGCCGCGGATTTCATCGACGACCGTCCGGGCCGCGTCCTCGCGGCTGCGGTAGTTCACGCATACGGCGGCGCCGTCCCGCGCGAGCCGCACGGCGATCGCCCGGCCGAGGCCGCGGGAACCGCCGGTGACGAGCGCCGTCTGTCCGCGGAGGCTCATGAGGAGCGTGATATTCGGTTCAGCAGGTGCGCTTTCCATCTTTCAGACAGGGCCGGCACGCCGAGCGCGCGGGCGAGCACCTCGCGGTCGTCGGCGCCGCGGGTATAGAGGCGGGTGACGTCGGCGACCGTGACCCCGTGCGGGTCGCGTTCGATAAGCGAGATCTCGTCGCCCGCTTGGACCGTGCCTTCCCGAGCGACCGCGAGGTAGAAGCCGGTGCGGCCGGTCGCGAGGAAGCGCTGAATAACGTCCGGCCGCCCGAATTTCGCGGCCAGCTTGTAGCAGGGGACGCGCGGTTCGGTGACCATCACCTCCGCGGACCCGACGCGGAACCGGTCGCCAATGTGCACCTGATCCTCCGGCATCCATTCCGCCGTGAAGTTCTCACCGAACATGCCCCACGCGAGGGTCATCTCCGGAAATTCCGCGCGCCAGAACGCATAGTGCTCGATCGGATACACGTACGCGGCTTTGTTGGGGCCCCCGTGCACCCTTGGATCGGCCTGCCGGTCTCCGTCCAAATTGAGCGCCCGGAGTTGCACCGGTCCTTCGACCGGCTGCTTGAAGATCGCCGTTCTGATCCGGCGGCCGTTGCGGGTTACCGTGCGAGGCCGAGCCACGTTCACCGAGACGATTCGCACAGACCGTCACTTCCCTGTTAGAAGATGTCTTACCCGCCTGCCCGGCCTTCGCGAAAAATTCTTCGTTACGCCTGTAACAAACCGCGCCTTCGCGAGTCTAATTCCGCAGAGAGATTCAGACAGACACAGGATGGAGGGGAAGATCATGAAGGGATTCCAGAAGGTGTTCGGAGTGGTGGCGGTGGCGGGGGTTTTGACTGTGACCGGTTCTTTTGCGCCTAAGATGGTCTCGGGGCTGCTCCCCGGCGAGCACGAGACCCGCAACGCGCTCTTCGTCGAGCACGACCGGAACGCATTGATCGTTGAGCACGACCGGAACGCACTGATCGTCGAACACGACCGGAACGCACTGATCGTCGAGCACGACCGGAACGCACTGATCGTCGAGCACGACCGGAGCGTCTAGGTTTGTCCTGAGGCTGCGGCGGCCCTCCCGGTCATTTCCCCCCAACCCGGCGGGGGCCGCTCGGACCGCAGGAGTCGTTCCGGCCGTCTTGGAACGCCCCGGTGTGGCAGAGCAGCGCGGACGATACGACTCGGCGGCCGTTGAACCGCCGGGCGGCGATGCCGAAATCCTTGGACAGCTTCGCGCCGGCGACGAGGCCGGGTTTCTGAGCCTCGTCGAACGGCACGGTCCGGCGATGCTCCGGTTGGCCTCGGTGCATCTTTCCCGGGCGGTGGCCGAGGAGGCCGTCCAGGACACCTGGGTCGCCGTGCTGCAGGGCCTCAACCGGTTCGAACAGCGCAGTTCGCTCAAGACGTGGATCTTCTCGATCCTCATGAACCGCGTGCGCACACAGGCGCAGCGGGAAGGCCGTACGCGCCCATTTTCTTCCTTCGACACCGGCGCGGCCGGCGAGGAACCCGCGCTGCCCGACGAGCGGTTTTTCCCCGCGGACCACCCGGAGTGGCCGCACCACTGGGCGGCGCCCCCGAAGGACTGGGGAGCATCCCCCGAGGACCGGCTCCTTTCCGAGGAGGTGCGCGCGGAGATCCACCGCGCCATCGACGGACTGCCGGCGGGCCAGCGCGAGGTGATTACGCTGAGCGACGTCGAGGGGTGGACGGCGGACGAGGTGTCCGGCCTGTTGGGGATCACGGCCGTCAATCAGCGGGTGCTGCTGCACCGCGCGAGATCCAAGGTACGGCACGCGCTCGAGCGGTATTTCGAGGAGGTCGACTGATGCCCTCGCCGGATGAGATCACCTGCCGCGACCTGGTCGAAACGGTGACCGAGTATCTCGAGGGAACGCTTCCCGCGGCGGACCGCGTCCGCTTCGACGCGCACCTGGCCGAGTGCCCGCCGTGCCGCGAATATGTCGCGCAGATGCGCCACACCGTCGCCGCCTTGGGCCGGCTTCCCCGCGACACGATCTCCGAGGACGCCAAACGAGGCCTGCTCGACGCATTCCGGAACTGGAAGAAACGCCCGCCTGCCGGCTAGCGGCCGGCAACCGCCTAATCAAAGCCCCGCGGCCGCGCGGGGGGTGGCAGAGGACCGGGCGCTCACGGCTGCGAACCCCGATTTCGCCGATGCCGAAGCCCCGTATCTACCTCACCCAGCCCATTCCCGAGGGCGCGCTCGCGCGGCTCCGGAGCCTCGGGCCGGTGGAGATGTTCGGCGATCCGCTCACGATCGCGCCGCGCGACCGAGTGCTGGCCGGGGTTCGCGAGGCGGACGTCCTCTTTTGTCTGCTACACGACCGCATCGACGCGGAGGTGCTCGGCGCCGGTGAGCGCCTCCGCCTCGTCGCGTGCATGGCGATCATCCCGGCGAACATCGATCTCGGGACGGCAACGGCGCGCGGCATCCCGGTGACGGTCATCCCGCCGCTCGTCACCGAGGCCACCGCCGATGTGAACATGGGGTTGCTCCTCGCCGTGGCGCGCCGCATCGTCGAGGGCGATCGGCTGCTGCGCGCGGGAGTCTTCCCCGGGTCGCAGTCGACGCATCTCGTAGGCGGGACGGTCCACGGCAAAACGATCGGCATCGTCGGGCTCGGCGCGATCGGCCGCGAGGTCGCGAAGAGGGCCCGCGGCTTCGGGATGCGCGTGCTCTATATGAAGCGCCGCCGCCTTCCGGAATCGGAAGAGCGCGCGCTCGGGATCGAGTGGGCGCCGCTCGACGACCTGCTGCGCGCGTCGGACTTCGTGTCCGTCAACGCGCTCTTCACATCGGAGACGCGGCATCTCATCGGCGAGCGTGAAATGGGCCTGATGAAGCCGACCGCGTACCTGATCAATACCTCGCGAGGGCCGCTTGTCGACGAGGCGGCGCTCGCCCGCGCACTGAGGGAGCGGCGGATCGCCGGCGCGGGCCTCGACGTCTACGAGCACGAGCCGAAGGTCACTCCCGAATTGCTCGAAATGCCGAACGTCGTGCTGACGCCCCACGTCGGCAGCGCGGACCGGGACACGCGCGAGCGGATCGCGGGCGTCGTTGTCGACAACATCGAGGCGTGGCTGCGCGGGGATCGTCCCCCGAATGTAGCCAATCCCGAGATATATACGCGGTGAGCATGGTGCGCGCATGCTGACGGTAAAAGAGGCGCTCCGGCTCGAGGCGCTGCAGGACGTGAAGGTCGTGGCCGGCGGCGCCGGGCTCGACCGGCAGATTCGCTGGTGCCACATCATCGACAATCCCGAGATTGTGCGGTGGATTCAGGGCGGGGAACTGCTGCTGACGACCGGCTACGGGTGGCCTGAGGTCGAGCAGACGAGCCGCCGCACGATTCGGGCGCTGAACGGCAAGCGGCTGGCCGCGATTCTGTTCGATCCCGGGCCGTTCCTCGGCGAGATCCCGGGGAACGTCGTGGACGAGGCCGGCCGGCTCGAACTGCCCGTGCTGGTGGCGCCCCGGAAGCTGCGGTTCGCCGACGTCACGGAGGCGGTCGGCCGCGAGCTGGTGCGCCGGCAGTACGAGATGATCGAGCGCGCCGACCGTTACCACCGGCACATCACGGCCTCGGCGGTCGAGGCCCGGGATCTCAATGATATCGCCCGCACGGTTTGTGAACTGACACGGCGGTCCGTCGCCATCGAAGACTCGGAGTTCCGGCCGCTGGCGCACTCGGACCGCGGCGGCCCGGTCGGCGGTTCATCGTTCGGCGACGGCTCGGCCGGCGCGCGCGCAATGCGCGAACGGCTGCGGCGCGCTGAGGGGGCGGTGCGCCTCGACGGCGGCGCGGCCTGCGCGATCAGGGCGGGGACCGAGCTGCTCGGCTACCTGAGGATTCTCGAAGGCGATGCCCCGCTCGGTGACCTCGAGCTTCGCGTCGCGGAGCACGGCTCGATGGTCGCCGCGCTGCACATCCTGCGCCAGCGCTCGCAGGCGGCGGTCGAGGCGCGCATCGGCCACACCGTCGTCGACGCGCTGATTCGCGGGGACGTGCCGGAAGAGGACCTGATCGAACGGTCGCGGTTCCTCGGGTTCGATCCGGACGGCGACTACGTCGTCATGATGATTTCACTCGTGAACCGCGCCGTGCGGGGCCGCAAGTGGCCGCTGACCAGCCGTGACGAGTACTATCGCCGCGAGCGGGTCGCCCAGATTGTACGCGGGCTGCTCGGCCAAGCGCAGCTGCCGACGCTCGTCACGTACTCGCTTAATCGGATTGTCTGCCTCTTGCCGGTCGGCCGGATGCCCGACGAGCCGGAGTGGCTGCGGCGGTTCGGGAGAGTGGTGCACGAATCGGTGGCCGAAGCGGACGGGGTGACACCGGCGCTGGTCACCTTCGGCACGGCGCACGCCGGGCTGTCCGGCGTCTCCAAGGGCTACTGGGAGGCCGACCGTGCGCTCGCGCTCGCGAAGGATCGCGACGGCGTGCTGTTCTTCGAGGACCTGACGCTCGCCCATCTTCTCGCGCAGATTTCCGATACCGCATCGCTGCAGGCGATGTACGCGCGAACGCTTGGACCGGCGCTCGCAGGTCCGAAGGGCCGCGTACTGCGCGAGACGCTGTGGGTCCTTGTCGACGCGGGGTTCAACAAAGAAGCCGCGGCGTCGGCGCTCGGGATTCACCGCAACACGATGCGCGGCCGTCTCGAGCGTGTGCAGGCGCTGCTCGGCCGGTCCCTGGACGATCCCACTGTGCGGCGCGATCTCGCGGTCATCAAGGAGATCGAACACCTGTTGGTCTCAGAACATCGCTGACGGCGCGGTGCCGCGGATCCTCCCGGTCTGTGCGAGACGCACAGACCGGGAGGCGCGGATGGTGCGCCGTGCACCTTGAATCTCCGGCCCCGTCCGCGCATGCTGGGGAGACAATCCCCTCCGCGATCGGTGACAACGTGCCAAGTGCCGGGCAGGTTGCAGCCAAGTTCGAGCCGGTTGGCCGCCTCGCGTTGCCCGGCGGAGGACAGATCGTGGTCGACGGCGCCTTCGCCTACGTCGGCCACATGGCGCCGCCGTACGGTACCTCGATCCTCGACGTCGCGGATCCCGGACATCCCCGCCTTGTTGCCCAACTGAACGTGCCGGACGACATTCACTCACACAAGGTCCGGGTAACCGGCGACGTGATGCTTGTGAATTACGAACGTTACCCCGAGGGCGACCGGAGCCGCCACCCTGAGGTCGGCCTCAAGATCTTCGACATCGCGGACCGCGTCCGGCCGAAGGAACTGACGTTTTTTCGCACGGCCGGACGCGGCGTCCATCGATTCGATCTCCGGGGCCATCACGCGTTTCTGTCGACGGAGTGGCCGGAGTACCGGTCCAACATCTTGGCGATCGTCGACGTCGCCGACCCGGCGCACCCCGACATGGTCAGTCTGTGGGCGTTCCCCGGCCAGGAGGGGGCGTTGTCCGACCCGCTCCCGGTCGACCACTGGGTGCATCTTGCCCTCGCGCGCGGCGACCGTGCGTACGTGGCGTGCGGTCACGCGGGCGTGATGATCGTGGACATCTCCGACCTCGCGCGGCCCCGCACCGTGAGTGCGGTCGCGTGGGATCCTCCGTACACCAACCCGACCCACACCTTTCTGCCGGTGCCGCACCACATCCGCGGCCGCCGGTTCGCCGTCGTGACCGATGAGGACGTCACCGATGACGTGCTCGAAGATCCGCCGGCGTTCATGTGGGTGCTCGACATCACCGACGAAACGCGCCCCGTGCCCGTGGCGACGTACCAGGCGGCGCCGGATGGACTCGCGGTGCCCGGGCAGCGCTTCGGCGCGCATCAGCCATGGGAGCACATCCGCGAGGACAACGTCGTGTTCCTCGCCTGGTTCAGCGGCGGGGTCCGCGCCGTCGACATTTCCGACCCCTACCGTCCCCGCGAACTGGCGGCCTACGTCCCCCCGGCCGGGCGGGGCCGTCCGGCGGCGCAGACAAACGACATTTTCGTCGATCGCCGGGGGTTCGTGTACGCGATCGACCGCTACGAGGGCTTGAGCGTGCTCGAGTTCCGCCGCAACGACTAACAAGGAGGGAAGCCGATGATGCGTGGCGGCCGTGTGGTGGCGGGGGTGCTCGCGGTAGTGACGATGGCGCTGGTGGGGGTGGCGCCTCGCGGCGCCGGCGCGGCCGGGATCGGCTGGGTTCTGCCGACCGGGCCGATCACGATCACGGAGTGGGACGGCGGCGACGGGACCAAGTCCCATCTTCTGCTCGACCTCATCGCCAAGTACGAGCAGATGCACCCGAACGTGAAGATTCAGTTCGAGACCGACGTGAAATCGTTGACCGTGGCCGCGGCCGTGGCCGCCGGCACGGCGCCCGTGATCTTTGAGGCGCCGGATTCGGTCCTGCCCAAGTACATCGCCGCAGGGGCGCTGGAGCCACTGCCGCCGGCGGCCTGGGGCAAGGCGGACGCGAGCGGGGTGCTGTCCCTCTACTTGCCGCACGTGCTGGACGGCTTCATGGCCGGCCACACCTTGTACGCCGTGCCCGACCAAATGAATGCGCACAGCCTGTGGATCAACAACCGGCTCTTCCGGGAGGCCGGCCTCGATCCGACGCGCAACGCCCCCAAAACGTGGGCCGACGTCGCGCGCCTCGAGAAGGTGCTGACGAAGAAGCAGGGCGACCGGATCACGCAGAAGGGGTTCGAATTCCGGTACATCTGCGACGACGGCCACTGGGAGGCGCAGCTCTTCCAGGCGCTCGTCTACCAGGCCGGCGGACAGGTGCTGGACAACGGCCGGCCGGTGTTCAACGGCCCCGCCGGACTCGAGGCGCTCAATACGTGGAAGAGCGTGGTCGTCGCGCCCCAGGTGACGCAGAATACCTGCTCGTCTCCGTACCAGGACTTCGCGGTGGAGCAGGATGCGATGACGTTCGCGGGGCCCAACGGCGGGCCGGTGTTCGAACAGGTCAACCCCAAGATGAAGGGCAATATGACCGTCGTCCCCCTGCCGCAGATTAATCCCGCCCGCCCGGTGACGCTGCTCTACTCCTTTAACTGGACGGTCAACGCGCGCGCATCGGCGGCGCAGAAGCGCGTGGCGTGGGACCTCATCCACTACTTCAGCACGCAGCCCGCGTTGTGGTGGTCGCGGATCGGCTTCCTGCAGGGGGCGGCGGGCTGGGATAAGACGCCCGAGGCGCGGAGCACGCCGTTCCTCAACGTGTTCAACCATGACCTGTCGGTCGGGCGGCCGGTTGCGCGGAGCACGAACTACCCTGAGCTGCAGGCCGCGCTGAAGCGGTTGGTCGAGCGTGTGATCCTGAACGGCGCCGATCCGAAGCAGGCGCTGGATCAGGCGGCAGAAGAGTACACGCGGGCCACACGGTGAGCACCCCGGAGTCGATCGACATCCACTTCCACGTCGTCCCGTCGGAGTTCTACGACGAGGTCCGCCGGGGCGCGTTCCGGAGGTGGGTGGAGATCGCACGCCGCGGCGGGGAGGAGCATATGGTCTACCATCCTCCGGCCGGCGTGGTGCTCGAGCCCGGCGGCGCGCTCGAGGCGGAATGCACCGATCCGCAGCTCATGGTGCGGGGTCTGGACCGGCGGGGGCTCGACGCCGCGGTGATCGGGCCGTCGCCGGGCCAATTCTACTATTGGGCCGACGCCGAGACCGCGGAGCAGATCGCGCGCGTCATCAACGACGGGATCGCCGGGATCGCGAAGGCGCATCCCGACCGGATGTTCCCGATGGGATCGCTGCCGATGCAGGACGGTGAGCGGGCGGCCCGCGAGCTTGAGCGCGCGGTCACGCGGCTCGGCATGCGCGCGTTCGAAATCTGCACGCACATCAACGGCACGGACCTCGACGATCCGAGATTCGCGCCGGTGTTCGCGGCGGCGGCGCGGCACGGCACGCCGATTTTCCTCCACCCGCAAAACTGGGGCGAGATGCGGCGGCTCCAGGAGTACCATCTCTGGAACCTGGTGGGATTTCCGTACGAGACCGGCCTCGCCGCCGCGCGCCTCATCGCCGGCGGGGTCTTCGAGCGGCATCCGGGGCTGAAGATCATTCTCGCGCACGGCGGCGGCTATTTCCCGTACCAGATCGGCCGTCTCGACCACGGCTACAACGTCCGCGGGGAGCTGCACGACCGGCTGCCCAAACCGCCGAGCGCCTACCTCGGCGGCATCTACTGCGATACGTTGACCCACAACGCCACGTCGCTCCGGTTTCTCGCCGACCGCCTGGGGGCCGATCACGTGGTGATCGGAACCGATTACCCGTTCGACATGGGCGACGAGTCGCCGGTCGAGAGCGTGCGAGCGGCGCGGCTCGGCGAGGAGCGCGAGGCCGACGTGCTCGGCCGCAATATCCTTCGCCTGATAGGCGCCGCCTAGCCGATGCGCGTATTGGACGCGGGGACGACGGCGGCCGCCGCGCCGGCCGGCGCGGCTCCCCGCGTTCGCCGCCGGTCGTTCTCGCGCTGGCTGCGCTCCGCTGAAGCTCGGCACCAGGCGTGGGGCTACCTGTTCCTCGCGCCGATGTTCCTGCTGCTGCTCGTCTTCAAGTTCATCCCGATGTTTCAGGCGCTCTACCTGAGCCTCACCAGCTACGACCTGCTGAGCCCGCCGCGGTTCGTCGGCCTGAGGAACTACGCGGACCTGCTCGTCGATCCGCTGTTCCATCAATCGGTCGCGGTGACGGTCTATTACGTCTTCGGCACCGCCGTGTTCATCTGGGTGCTCGCGCTCGCCGCCGCCCTCGTCTTCAACGCGCCGCTGCCCGGCCGCAACTTCCTGCGGACCGTGTACTTTCTGCCGGCGATCGTGCCGGTGGTGGTGTACGCCGTCATCTGGCTGTTCATGTTCCATCCCTACGGGCTCGCGAACGCGGCGCTCCACGACCTGGGACTTCGGCCGCTCCAATGGCTCGCCGACCGGCGGGCTGCGATGCCGGGGCTCATTCTGGCCGCGCTGTGGCGATTCGTCCCGTACTTCATGATCATCTACCTGGCGGGGCTGCAAAACATCCCGAACGAGTACTACGAGGCGGCGGCGATCGACGGGGCGGCGGGGCGCCAGGTGTTCCGGTACGTGACGCTGCCGCTGCTGCGGCCGACGGTCCTGCTCGTGATCGTGCTCTCGATCATTTTCATGTCCAAGGTGTTCACGAACGTGCTGATCATGACGGGCGGCGGGCCCGGCGGGGCGACCCGCGTGCTCTCGCTGTTCATCTACCAGACGGGGTTTCAGTATTTCAAGATGGGGCTCGCCAGCGCGGCGTCGATGTTTCTGCTCTTCGGTACGATGGTCTTTACCCTGCTCCAGCTGCGAATCTTCCGCGACGATGCCCGCGGGTAAGCGCGCGGGCCTGGTTACCTGGATCGGCGTGCTCCTGGTCGCCGCGTGGGGCCTCGTCCAGATGGCGCCGATTCTGTGGATGGTCTCGACGTCGCTCAAGCCGCTCAACCAGGTGTTCGCGCTGCCCGTGCAGTGGCTGCCGCATCCGCCCGAGTGGGCCAACTATCCGGACGCGTGGAACCAGTTTCCGTTCGGGCGGTACTTCGCCAACAGCTTCATCGTGTCGCTGTCGGTGACCGTGCTCAACGTCGTCCTGGCCGGTATGGCGGGGTACAGCCTCGCGAAATACCACTACTTCGGCCAGCGGGCGCTGTTTATCGCGATCCTCAGCACGCTCATGCTGCCGATCGAAGTGCTGATGGTGCCGACGTTCATCATCGCGAAAGACCTCGGCTGGCTCAACTCGTATCAGGGGCTCATCATCCCCGTCGCCGCGGACGCGTTCGGCGTTTTCCTGATGCGCCAGTACATGCTGAGCCTGCCCGACTCGCTCGTCGAGGCCGCGCGCATCGACGGCGCCGGCGAACTCGGCACGTACTTTCGCATCGTTGTCCCGCTCACGTGGCCGGCCGTGCTGACGCTGGCGATCCTCACGTGGCGGGAGACGTGGGATGCGTTCGTCTGGCCGTACCTCATCATCACGGACGACGCGCTGCGGACGATCCCCATCGGCCTGGAGCGCTTCGAGTCGCAGTACGTGACGACCTACAACTCGGTGATGGCGATCTCGACGATCGCGATGGTGCCGATGGTCCTGTTGTTCTTTTTCTTCCAGCGCGCCTTCATTCGGGGGATCGCGCTGTCCGGCCTCAAGGATTGAGGTTTCGCGAGGCTCAAGGTGCGGACGATGCGACAGGTGGAAATGCCGAGCGCCACCCAGAGCCCGAGATTCTCGGGCATCCGGACGTTCATGCGGCTGCCGTACGCGGCGAGCGGGGCGGAGGCCGGCGCGGACGTCGCGATTATCGGCATCCCCTTTGACACCGCGGCAAGCTTCCGGACCGGGGCGCGCTTCGGCCCGTCGGCGATTCGTGACATCTCGGTGCTGCTGCGGCCGTCCAACCAGTTCCACAGGATCAACGCGGTCGAGACGGTGCGGATCGTGGACTGCGGGGACGTGATGGTCGTGCCGGGCGACGTCGCCCGTACCTACGCGAACATCGAGCAGGAATGGGCGGCATGCGCCGCCGCGGGTGTGCTGCCGATCGGGCTCGGGGGCGACCACTCCGTCACGCTGGGTGAGCTGCGGGCGCTCGCCGCGCGGCACGGGCCGCTGGCGCTGGTGCAGTTCGATTCTCACACCGACACCTGGGACAATTACTGGGGCGTACGCTATACACACGGCACGGGCTTCCGGCGGGCGTGCGAAGAGGGGCTGCTCGATACGGCCCGATCGATCCAGGTCGGGCTGCGCGGCAGCGAGTACGCGCCGGGCGATTTGGACGACAATCGGCGCCTTGGCTTCGAGACGATCCTCGCGCCCGAACTGCTCGCGATGTCGCCCGCCGAGGCGGCCGCGGCGATCCGGCGGCGCGTCGGCGACGGCCCGGCGTTTCTCAGCTTCGACATCGACTTCTTCGACCCGGCCTTCGCGCCGGGGACGGGCACGCCCGAGGCCGGCGGGCCGACGAGCGCCTTCGGGCTGCAGATCGTGCGCCACCTCACCGGCGTGCCCTTCGTCGGATTCGACATGGTCGAGGTGCTGCCGGCACACGACCCGACCGCGATCACGGCGCTGCTTGGAGCCACCGTGGTCTTCGAATTTCTCGCGCTGATCGCGCTGTTGAAGCGTTCGGTCCCCGGGCGCGCGCCGATCGCGACGGACTAGTGGGATCCTGGAACGGCGTCGGCCGACGCAATGCCGCCCGGCGCGGCGGCCCGGCCGTGGTCCGTCCGCAGGCTCAGGGCGACCGCGGCGAGTCCCAGCGGCAGCGCGAGCGCGAATGGCGCGGCCAGGTCGAGCCGCGCCACGGCGGCGCCCAGCAGCGGACCGGCGAAGAGCCCGAAGTCGATCGCGGCGTTGTAGATGCTCATCGCGGCGGTGTACCGGGCCGGCGGCACGCGCCAGGTGACGAGCGTTGTGAGGGTGACGGGCATCACGCCCATCGCGACGCCGAACAGCGCGCCGGCCGCGATGAGCGCGGGCGCGGCCTGCGCGAGGCGTACCGCGAGCTCGACCGCCGCCACGCCGGCGATCCCGGACGCGACCATCCAGCGCCCTCGCTCCGGACGAATCAGCCGTCCGGTCGGAAGCTGCATCAGGGCGTACGCGCCGCCCTGCGCGGCGAAGATCAGACCGATCGTCTGCACCGGTACGCCGCGGTGCGCGGCGTACAACGGCAGGAACGTGGCCCAGATGCCGGACAGGCTGTAGCAGAGCAGGGTGGAGACGGCGAGTCCCACGACTGCCGGATCGGACAGGAGGGCCGAAAGTCCGCCGGCCGCGCGACCGCCGCCCTCGATCTCGTGAGCGCCGGCGGCCTCGCCGGTCCTCGGTTCCGGCGACGGCCGTGTGAACATGCCGATGAGCGCAAGCGCGACGAGGCTGAAGAGCGCGGCGAGCACGAACGCCGCCCGGTAGCCGTAGCGCGCGGCGAGCAGACCGCCCATCGCGGGTCCGCTGAGCGCGGCGAACGACGTCCACAGCCAGAACAGGCCGAACGCGCGCCCGCGGGCGGAAGCGGCGGTCGAATGAGCGACGGTCGCATGCAGCGGCGGGACGATGATGCCCCGCGCCGCGCCGGCGGCGGCGAGCGATCCCGTGACGAACGCCCGGCCGTGGGCGGCCGCGACGAGGCTGAGGCAGAGGGCGTTGGCCACGTAGCCGTTGAGCAGCACGCGCCGGCGGCCAAAGGCTGCGGCGAGCCGGCCCGCCTGCAGCTCCGTGACCGCCATCGTCACGCTGAACAACCCTGCGACGACGCCGATCGCGGAAGTGCTGTACCCGAGCTGCGCGAGGTAGAGCGGCAGCACCGGGACGACGGCCTGCCAGGAGATGCTCGAACAAAAGCCGGCGATGCCGAGCGCCAGACTCGGGGGCATGCCGGACCCTGTCTGCGCAGGCCTTCCGCCCGCATCCGCGGCCTCCCGCCGGGCGCTCATCGTGGGACTCGTGGTTCGACGCGGTCGCAGTCATTCCATCGCGGAGGTGCGGAGTGAAGCCGAGGGTATTTGTCAGCCAGCCGATTCCGGAGCCGGGACTCGAGATTCTGCGGGAGGTCGCCGACGTCAGGGTGTTCCCGCGGGTGGACCGCAACATGAGCGAAGAGGAATGGATCGTTGAGGCGGCGCGCTCCGACTACCTCTTCGTCATGGGCGGCAACGTGATCACGGCCCCGGTGCTCAAGGCGAACCCCAAGCTCAAGGGCGTGGCGCTTGTCCACCGGCGCCTGCCGCAGGGCAATTCGGTCGACCTCGACACGGCGCGCGCCCTGGGCATCCCGGTGATCTTCCAGTACCCGTGGGAGCCCGTGTACGACCACATCGCCGTCGCGACCGCGGACCTGACGATCGCCATGCTGCTCGCCCTAGCCTACCGGATGGTCGACGCGGACCGGTACACGCGGTCCGGCCGCCCGCTGCAGGAGCACACGATGGCGCTCATGGGCCCGGGCGTGTTCGGCAAAACCGTCGGGCTGTTCGGGTTGGGCATCGTGGCGAGGAAGATGGTCCCGCGTCTCAGGCCGTTTCAGTGCAGCCTGCTGTACAACAAGCGCACACGGTTGAGTCCCGATGAGGAACGGGAGATGGGGCTGACTTGGGTCCCGAGCAAGGACGAGCTGCTCCGGCGCAGCGACTTCTTCTGCCTTGAGGTCGACTACAATCCGGACAACCACATGATCATCGGCGAGCGAGAGTTCGGGATGATGAAGCCGACCGCGTATTTCGTCAACACCGCGCGCGGCCGCCTCGTCGACGAGCCGGCGCTCGTCCGGGCCCTGCAGAACAAAACGATCGCGGGAGCCGGCCTGGACGTCTTCTGGCACGAGCCGCCGCGATCGCCGGAGATGGCGCCGAGCCCCGAGTTCTTCACGATGGACAGTGTGATCCTCGCGCCGCACAACGGGGGGGCCACCTGGCACGCGCGCTCGGAATTGACCAGGGCCACGGCGCGGCAGATCGTGGCGATGATCCAGGGCGGGCGCCCGGAAGGGCTGGTGCTCGACTAGGTGAAGCCGCGGTCCATCGATATCCACTTCCACGTTGTGCCGCCGCGATTCGTCGACGCCGTGCGGCGCGGAACGTTCGCGGAGATTGTCGAGCTCACGCGCGAGGGCGGTACGGACCGCATGGTGTACCACGCCCCGGCGGACGTCGTGCTGGAGCCGGGTACGACGCTGCCGGCATATCTGTACGACGAGGGGCTGATCCTGGAAGCGCTCGACCGGCGCGGGCTGGACGCGGCCGCGCTCGGTCCGTCGCCGGAGGAGTTCTATTATTGGACGCCGCCGGCGGTCGGCGCGCGGATCGCGGCGATGCAGAACGACGGCATGGCCGAGCTGGTCCGTTCGCATCGGGACCGCTTCGCCGGCCTCGCCACGCTGCCGATGCAGGACCCCGATCGGGCCGCCGCGGAGCTCGAGCGCGCGGTCACCGAGCTCGGATTGCGCGGCGCGGAGATCTGCACGCACATCAACGGCCGCGACCTCGACCACCCCAGCCTGCGCCCGGTGTACGCGGCGGCGGAACGGCTCGGCGCACCGCTATTTCTGCACCCGCAGAACTGGGGCGACATGCGCCGGTTCCACGACTACGCGCTGTGGAACCTCGCCGGTTTTCCACTCGAGACGGCGCTCGCGGCGTCCCATCTCATCATGGGCGGCGTCTTCGAGCGGTTTCCGAAGCTCCGCGTCATCCTGGCGCACGGCGGGGGCTACCTACCGTACCAGGTCGGCCGGCTCGACCACGGATGGGCGGCGCGGCGCGAGGTGCACGACCGGCTGCCCCGGCGTCCGAGCGAATACCTCGCCAATCTCTACTGCGACAGCCTGACGCACAGCGGGCTGTCCCTGCGGTTCCTGCTGGATCGCATGGGCGCCGGGCACGTCGTGATCGGCAGCGACTATCCGTTCAACATGGGCGACGAGCGACCGGTGGACACCGTCCGGGCGCTGCGTCTTCCGTCCGACGTCGAAGCGAAAGTGCTCGCCACGAACCTCGCGGGACTGCTCGGTGTGTGAATACAGCCAATGGGGGTGTCGGCATGCTGAGGTCGTTGGTCGCAAGGATCGCGGTGCTGTTGGTGCTCGCTCTGCCCGTCCTGCCGCTCGCGGGCGGCCTCCCGGCGAATTCCGCGCCGGCAGGCTTCCCGACGGGCAACATCACGCTCACGATGTTCGGCAGCGACGAGGCGCCGGGGTTCCACATCGAAGAGCAGCAGATCGCCGAATGGCAGAAGCTACATCCGAACGTCACCGTGCAGGCGGCGCAGACGCCGCTCGGCCCGGGGTTCCAGAAGCTGTCGACGCAGCTGCCGACCGGCGGCGGCCCGTCCCTGTTTGCGGTCTTCGAGCCCTGGATCGAGGGGTTCATTCCGTACATGGCGCCGGCCATCCCCGCGGCGTTTGGCCTGTCCACGATGCGGCAGATCAACGATCTGTACCTGCCGCACGCGCTCGAGGCGCAGAGCCGCGGCGGGGCGGTCTACTGCCTTCCTGTCTCCGCGCCGTCCTGGAGCCTGCTCATCAACAAGCCGAAATTCCTGGCGGCCGGGCTCAAGATTCCCCAAGATGTCCCGCACACGTGGGCCCAGGTCGCGGCGCTGCAGAAGAAGCTGACGAAGTACGATGCCAACGGGCAACTCGTGCAGCGCGGCTTCGGCGTCCGATACACCGCCGGGCCGCAATGGTACGCTATGCTGTTCGTGGCGTCGGTGGAATCCCAGGGCGCCCGGGTGCTCGACCGGGACGGCACGCCGCTACTGACCTCGTCCGCGGCCGTCAACGCGATGCAGATCTTCAAGGATACCGCGGTCGCGCCGACGATTACGAAAGACGTGCAGACGTCGCCCTACCAGGATTTCGCCGACGGGCTCGACGTGATGTCCTACGGCGGCGCGAACGCGATGAGCTTCGCGATCCGCCTCAATCCAGACCTGAAAAACAACATCTACGTCTCCACGCTGCCGAGCATCTCGGGGCAGCCGGGCGGGTCGCCGAAGTACTCGTTCGATTTCTGCGTCAACAAGAGCGCGTCGGCCACCGAGCAGTTCGCGGCGTGGAGCCTCATTGACTACATCGCGGCGCACGGGGTGACGCGCTTTGTAAACACCGGCAGCATCACGCCGCGCAAGGCCGTCTTCGAGGCGCCGGACGTCAAGGCCACCCCGTTCATCGACGTGTTCAAGACCGAGCTGACCGATGCCCGGCCGCTGCCGCAGACCAAGCACTGGGGCCAGCTGCAGGGCGCGATTCAGAACGGCGTGCAGAAGGTCGTGTTCAAGAACGTGCCGATTCCGCAGGCGCTGCAGGAGGCGCAGCAAGAATACCTGCAGGCGATCGGCAAGTAGGCCGTTAGAGAGGAGCGCAACCGTCCCGGCTCCGGTACCCCTCAGCGGTCCGGGGCCGGGACGCCCTTACACCTTCGTGAGCAGCGAACGCGTGGCGCACACGCCTGTGTGGCCGGCGGAGCCGTTCTGGATCCGGCTGCGCCGCCGGTGGCTCGGGCCGACCCAGCCGTGGCGCGGCGCCGTCTTCGCCGCGCCGATGCTGGCGCTGCTGGTCTGCTTCAAGTTCTGGCCGATGGGCTACGCCGGGTGGCTGAGCCTGACCAACGCCTCGCTCACGGAACGGACCCGCCGCTTCATCGGCGCCGCCAATTATGCGCGCCTCGCGCGCGACACGACGTTCATCGGCGCGCTGGAGACGACCGGACGCTACGTCGGCGCGACGATTGCGATCTCGATGATCCTCGGGCTCGCGCTCGCCGTGCTGCTCAATCAGAAGGTCCCGGCGCGCGGATTGTTCCGCACGCTTGTCTTCCTGCCGGCCGTCGTGCCGATTATTGTCGCGCCGATCTTGTGGCAGTTCCTGTTCCACCCCTACGGGTTGGTCAACTACACGCTCAGGGCGCTCGGCCTGCACTCCGTGAACTGGTTGCTCTCGCCTGAGGGCGCGGTGGGCGCCCTTGTCGTGGCGACGGCCTGGCGGCTGACCCCGCTGTGCATGGTCATCTACCTGGCCGGCCTGCAGTCGATCCCCCACGAACTGTACGAAGCCGCGGCGATCGACGGGGCGGGCGCTCCGCGGCGGTTCCGCTCGGTCACGCTGCCGATGCTCAAACCGACGGTTCTGGTCGTCATGGTGTTTGCGATCACGCTGACCGTCCAGAACTTCGTGCTCGCGCTGGTCATGACGGGCGGCGGTCCCGACAATGCCAGCACCACGCTGTCGTTGTTCGTGTACCAGACCGGCTTCATCGGCTTCCAGATGGGCTACGCGTCCGCGGCCGCCCTCGTGATGCTGCTGATCATCGTCGTTTTCACGATCTTCAGCCTGCGTGCGTTCCGGTCCCATGAAGAGTGAGACGCCGGTGCGGCGCGCGCCGATGCGCCGGGCCGTCCGGGAGCGGGCCGTGACGATCGCGCTGCTGCTCGTGCTCACCGGTGTGACGATCGTCTTTCTCATGCCGATCTTTTGGATGGTCTCGACGTCGCTGAAGTCCAACCGGCACGTGTTCGACCTGCCGATCCAGTGGATTCCGCGGCAGCCGCTGTGGAGCAATTACCCGGCCGCGTACAAGACCGTCGGCTTCACGCGCTACTTCATGAACAGCGCCATCGTCACGTGCAGCGTTACGATCTTGAACGTCGCGCTGTCGGCGCTGGCCGGCTACGGCCTCGCCAAGTACCGCTTCCTCGGCCGGCACGTGCTGCTGGTGGTCATTCTTGCCACGCTGATGCTGCCGCTCGAGGTGGTCATGGTGCCGCTCTACCTGACGGTGCAGCGCCTCGGCTGGCTCAACAGCTACCAAGGCATGATCGTCCCGGTCGCCGCGAACGCCCTCGGTGTGCTGATGATGCGGCAGTACTTCTTGTCGCTCCCCGACGACCTGATCGCCGCCGCCCGGATCGACGGCGCGGGGCACGCCGGCACCTTTCTCCGCGTCGCCGTTCCGCTGGCCTGGCCGGCCCTGCTGACCGTGGCGATCTTGATCTTCCAATCGACCTGGGACGACTTCGTCTGGCCGTTTCTCATCGTCAGCAACACGGCGAAGGCCACGGTCCCGCTCGCCGTCCAGACGTTTCAGTCCGCGGAGACATCGGACTTCCCCATGCTGATGGCCGTGTCGTCGATCGCCTCGGTGCCGCTGACGGTGCTGTTCTTCATCTTCCAGCGCCAGATCATCACCGGCGTCGCGACGACGGGGATGCGGCACTGATGCTGCGGCACACCGCGCTGTTTCTCCACCGCGACACGATCAGCGAGGAGCAGAAGCTCGCGATGCGGCGGGGGCTTGCGTTTCTGCGCATGGAGTGCGCGGGAGTGCGCGCCGGCGACTACGGCGAGGACCTCTTCGGCGGCTCGAGCCCGCTGCTCGCCGTGCCGCCGTGGAAGCGCACGCCGCGCTGGCGCGCGCGCCGGGAAGGACCGCCGTGCAACTACGACGTCGCACTCCATTTGGATTTCGACGACGAGGCCGCGATGCGCCGGTCTCTCGCCGACAAGGCGGGCCACGCGGTCGCGCGCTTCAACGCGTCCGTCAACGTTCCAGAGCTCACCGCGCGCATCGACTGGCGGTACGACGGGGAGCCGCTCGTCCGCCGGGGGCTCGTTCGTCACACGGCGCTCTTCGTTTGGGCCGGCGAGGCGGACGCCGCCGCGCGCTCGCGTGCGCTCGCCGCGGCGCGGAGCCTGGCGGACGCGCCGGG
>DATEGA010000209.1:0-30744 GCA_035280345.1 bacterium
CCCCCAGGCGCGCGCCTCTTCGCGGGTGGCGTCACGGGTCCGCTCCGCTTGGGGACCGGCCGGCCCGCCGCGCTGCGGCGTCACGAGCCGGCGGACGCCGTCAGGCTCTCGAGCCGGTCCGCGGCCGTCAGCGACTCGATCAGGTCGTCGAGGTTGCCGTCGAGAACCCCCGGGAGGTTGTGCACCGTCTTGCCGATGCGGTGATCGGTGACGCGATCTTGCGGGAAGTTGTAGGTGCGGATCTTCTCGCTGCGCTCGCCCGACCCCACCTGCTTCCGGCGGTTCTCGGCGATCTCGGCCTTCTGCTTCTCGATCGCCCGCTCGAGCAGGTGCGCGCGCAGAATGCGCATCGCCTTCTCGCGGTTCTGATGTTGCGACCGCTCGTCCTGACAGGCGATGACGAGCCCGGTCGGCAGGTGCGTGATGCGCACCGCCGTTTCAACCTTGTTGACGTTCTGGCCGCCGGCGCCGCCGGAGCGGTACCGGTCGATCTGCAGCTCGTCCGGACGGATGACGACGTCCACCTCTTCGGCCTCGGGCAGCACCGCGACGGTCGCCGTGGACGTGTGGATCCGGCCGCTCGCCTCCGTCGCGGGCACGCGCTGCACGCGGTGCACCCCGCTCTCGTACTTGAGCCGGCTGTAGGCGCCGCGCCCTTCGATGCCGAGGACGACTTCCTTGAAGCCGCCGAAGCCCGTCGGGTTGCTGGAGAGGATCTCCGACCGCCAACCGCGGCGCTCGGCGTAGCGGCCGTACATCCGCGCGAGGTCGCCGGCGAACAGCGCTGCTTCCTCGCCGCCGGTGCCCCCGCGGATCTCGATGATGACGTCGCGCTCGTCCCGCGGATCACGGGGGAGCAGGAGCGCTTCCAGCCGCTGCTCGATCGCGGCACGCGCGGCCGTCAGCGAGGCCCGCTCTGCCTCCGCGAGCGACCGGAGTTCGGCGTCGGTCTCCGCGCGGAGGAGTTGCTCCGCGTCTTCCAGTTCGCGGGTGAGGCGCCGGTATTCCGAAAAGGCGTCGACGATCTCGGCGAGACCGGCGTGCTCCCGCGCGGCCCGGCGGTACTGCGCCGGGTCGCCGAGCACAGATGGATCGGCCATCGCGCGGGTCAGTTCGTGATACCGGGACTCCTGCGCGGCGAGCCGTGCGAGATATTCCTGCCGCACTCAGACCCCCCGCGGCGTAAACGAGACGGTGGGCGAGGGCCTAAATCCGCAGACCGTACTTCTTGGCAAACTTCTGCACGCGCCCCTCGGAGTCGACGAACTTACGCTGCCCGGTGTAGAACGGGTGGCACTTCGAGCAGATCTCGACCCGGATGTTCTCGCGGGTGGACCCGGTCGTAAAGGTCTCGCCGCAGGCGCACGTAACGGTCGTCTGGCGGTATTTGGGATGGATGCCCGTTTTCATTGGACTAGCTCCTTGGCGTCTTCGATGAGCAGGCCGGAATGGTCGCGGACCCGCGGTCGAAAGCACAGTAACCGCTATTTTATCACGGAGTACCTGTTCGCGCAATTGCGCGCCCGGCGCCGCGGAGCCGCGCCGCCCTGGTGTGCCGCCGGCTACTTCAGATAGCCCGACCGGACCAGTTCGGTCAATAGCGAGTCGTCGATCAGGTTCGCGGGGACCATGGCCCGGACCTGAGCATTGGCGCTGAACCGCAGGTTGTTCTGGATGCCCCGCGGATCGACCCGGGGAATCCGGGCCTGCCAGGCTGGAAGGAACGCCTTGTACGCAAAGGCGGCGTCCTCGGGCGTCGCCTTCGTGTAGTGCGAGATGACGCTCTGAACATCGGCGGCGTTGGCGGGGTCCCGGACGAGCGCCCAGGCATCGACGTAGGCTTTCAGGACGCGAAGGACCGTGTCGCGGTTTTGCGCGACGTACGACCGGCGGACGGCCAGTCCCGTCTGGACCAGCGGCAGCCCGAGCTTCACGCCGTTCACCAGCTCTTTGAACCCGGCCTCCTCGGCCTTCGCCGTCGTCGGCGGCGACAACACGCCGCCCGCGGCCAGCCCGGCCGACATCGCCGCCATGATGCCGGAGAGCGTGCCACCGGCGCTGACGATGTCGACTTTGCCGGAGAGGCCGAAGTGCTCCAGGAACAGCCGCGCGGTCGTGTCGGTCGACGTCCCCGTCCGGGTTACGGCGATCTTCTTGCCGGCGAGGTCTTCGATCGTGCGGATGCTTTTGTTCACATACAGCGAGAAGACGGGATAGTTGGATCCCGCCGCGATCAGCACGAGATCACCGCCGGCCGCGTCGTAGTCGGCGACCTCCGTGCCGCCGATCGACATCGCCTGCGCCTCACCCGACGTCAACGCCGCAACCGCCGCGCTGCCGGTCACCTGGGCGAAGCCGACGTCAAGACCCTGCCGCGCGAAGAAGCCCCGGTCCTGCGCGACCCAGAGTTGGGTGAAGGCCGCGCTCGCCTGCGCGTAGATAATCTTGATCGAGAGGTTCCCGGCCGCACCGGCAAGATTCGGACCGGGAATCACAAAGATCGCCGCGACGGCAAAGACAAGGACCTGTGCGCAGAAGGCGCGCCGCCCCTTCCAGTGTCTCATAGAAAGACGGGTTCCCCGGACGGCGCTGCGCGTCCTTGAGCCGTCACACGCCGGGCAGCACCGCCGCCATCCGCGACACCGCTTCCTGCAAAACCGGCTCTGGCTGCAGCAGCGTCGTGCGCACATACCCCTCGCCGCTGCCGAACCCCGTGCCCGGGAACACCAGCACGTTCGCCTGCTCGAGCAGCTTCACGCAGAACTCGTACGACGTCAGGCGCCGGTCCGGAACGCGAGGATAGACGTACAGGGCGCCCCGCGACCACCGGCCCCCCATTCCCAGCCGCTCGTACCCGTCGAGCAGGATCTGGCGCCGCCTCGCGTAGATCTCCCGCATCTCGGCCACGCACTCTTGCGGTCCCGCCAGCGCCGCGAGCGCGGCGGCCTGCGACACCGCCGGCGCGCAGATCGTCAGCGTGTGCTTCACGATCTCGACAGCCGGAATCAGCTCCTTCGGCACGACCATGTACCCGATGCGCCAGCCCGTCATCGCGTAGGTCTTGCTGAACCCGTTGATGACGATCGAGCGGCCGAACAGACCCGGCTCCGCGGCAATGCTGGCGTGCGGCGGGCCTTCGTACACGAACTTCTCGTAGATGTCATCGGCGATCACGAGGAGATCGTGGCGCAGCGCGATGCGGCCGAGCTCGGCGACGGTGTCGGGCGGAATCGCGGCGCCGGTCGGGTTGTCCGGCGTCACGACCACGAGGATCTTGGTTTGCGGCGTGATCCGCGCTTCGACGTCCTTTGGATCGATGACGAAGTTCGTCTCCTCACGCGTCGGCAAGAACACGGGGACGCCGCCCGCGAGGCGCACCGCGCGCGAGTACGAGGTATAGTGCCGGTCCGCGAGCAGCACCTCGTCACCAGGGTCGAGCAGCGTCTGAAAGGCGACGTACATCGCTTCCTGGGAGCCGGCTGTGATGACCACCTGGCCGGCGCCCACGTCGGCCCCGTAGTCGCGGCGGCACTTCTCGGCCACCGCCTCGCGCAGGTCCGGCCGCCCCTGCCAATCGGTGTAGTGCGTCGCGCCGCCGTCGAGGGCGCGCTTGGCGGCCTCAATAATAGGCGCCGGCGTGGGCAGGTCGGGGTCGCCGCGCCCCAGCGAGACGACGCCCTTTCGGTTGCGCGCCAGCGCGAGCAGCCGCTCGCGGTCGCCGGAACGCACGCCCGCTGCGCGCTTCGACGCGCGCGATGCCATGGTGCGGTCTTGCGAAATGCTCAAGGCGCTCCCCCCAAGTGGCCGGTGTTGACCTACGCTTTGCTGATCGTCGAGTAGTCCACGTACCACCCGGTGTTGTAGGTGACGCCCTTGACGTTCGAGCGGAAGGCGTACGGCACCGCCGGCTGGTAGAGCGGGATGAACGGGCCCGCGTCGGAGATCCGGCGGTCGAGCTCCTGGTAGAGCGCGATCGCCTTCGTGCGGTCCACCTCGGTCTCGGTCCGCTCGCCGAGTTTTGCAATCTCCTGCGCCTCCGGGCTCGAATCCGGGAACCACTGCAGCCGTTTGCCGACGGTCCGGCCGGGCAGAAAGACGAGATAGTCGCTCATGTCCATGTAGTCGGCGAGCCACCCACCGAGGCCCATCGGGATCTTGCCGTCGCGGTACTGCTGCACCTGGACCGCGTACGGCAGGTCGACCAGTTTGACCTTGATGCCGACCGCGGCGAGATCGTGCTGAAGCTTCTGCGACAGGATGCTCGTATCGACACCGAACGAAGCGTACGTGCTGGAGTAGATGAAGGTCCCCTCGATGTTCCCGAGGTTGGCTTCTTTGAGGAGCGCCCGCGCCCGCTCGGGGTTGGTCTTCGCGGCCTCGCTCCGCGGCCGCGCGCCGGGGAAGCTCGGCGGGATGATGCCGGCGGAGCGGACGGATCCCGGCGCCGCGAGCGCCATTACGCCCTGGTAGTCGATGGCATAGCGCACGGCCTGGCGGACCTTGGGGTGGCTGAAGGAACCGCCCACCTGCGGGTTGTTGTTCATGATGATGTTGACGACGTTCAAGGCGGGACTCGTCTTGACGGTGACACCCGGGACGTGGCGCAACTGCCGCGCCTGGTCCGCCTGGATGTTGACCGCGATGTCGACGTCGCCCTTCTGCACCATCAGCGCCTGCGCGCTCGGCTCCGCGACATTCCGGATGACGACGCGATCGAGATCCGACGGCCCGCGCCAGTAGGTCGGGTTCTTCACGAGCACGATCTCCTGGCCCGGCGCGTAGCTCGTGAGGACGAACGCGCCCGTGCCCGCGGAGTGCGCGTTGAGGTAGCCTTCCGCCGTGTCCTTATCTTTCGCATCAGGTCCGGCATCGCCGCCGTTGGCCGCGACGACTTTGGTGTCAACCGGACTAAGCGGCGGGGCGGTCAGAATCGGCAGGAGCGCCGGCACGGGATGGCTGAGCTTCAGGATGACGGTCGTCGGGTTGGGCGCCGACACCGTGTCGACGCCGTCGAGCAGCCACGCACCGTTGCCTTTGATGCGCATCAGACGCTCGAACGACCACTTCACGTCCGCCGCCGTCAGCGGGTTGCCGCTCGCAAACTTGACGTTGGGCCGGAGCGTGAACGTGTAGGTCAGTCCGTCGGGCGACGTCGACCATTTTGTCGCGAGCGACGGCCGGATCGTGGCGAGATCCTCGCCGGCAAACGTGACCAGCGCGTCGTAGGTCACATGCGCGATGTTGTTGGTCCCGTTCTCGAGCGTCCGGCCGGGATCGAGCGTCTTGATGTTGAGGAGCGTCGCGACGCTGAGCACGCGCCCCGCGCCGCCCGGCGCGCCGAACGTGGCCCCGGCCTCGACCGACAGCAGCCCGCCGCCGAGCAAGGCAAGCGACACGCCGCGGGCGCCCGCGGACAGGAGACGCCTGCGGGTCACCATCTGTTGCAGCTCGTGTTGACTCATGCCCCGTCCCTCCGGAGTCGTCGTGACATCGCTAGCGCATCGACATCGGCCGCATCACGAGCGACCAGCCGCCGTCGATGAGCACGTCCTGACCGGTGAGGTAGGCGGATGCGTCGGAGGCGAGAAACACGCAGAGACCGACGATGTCCTCGGCCAGCGAGACCCGCCCGAGCGGAATGAGGTCGAGCGTCATCCTGTAGCGGGCCGACGTGGGATCGGCCGGGCGGTCCGGGGAGGCGATCGAGCCCGGCGAAATGGAGTTGACGGTGATGCCGTCGGCGGCCCACTCCACGGCGAGCCCGCGCGTGAGCGCCAGCACCGCGCCCTTCGACGCGCTGTAGGACGTCCGGCGCACCATCCCTTTGCGCGCGGAGATCGAGCCGATGTTGACGATGCGGCCTTTGCGCTGCCGGCGCATGTACGGGTACACCGCCTGGCAGGCGTGGAAGATCCCACGGACGTTCACGCCCATGATCCAGTCGAGGTCGGAGGCGGTGTGTTCGGCGGCCGTCTTGTCGACGCGGACGGCACCGTTGTTGACGAGAACGTCGACACGCCCCCACCGGTCCGCCGCGAACGCCGCCATCCGCTCGCACGCCGCGGGATCGCTCACGTCGGTCGCGCACGCCGCGGCGCTCCACCCGTCGCGGCGCAGCCCGTCGGCTGCGGCCTCGCCGCTCTCCGGATCCCGGTTCGCGATGAGCACGTGGGCGCCCGCGCCCGCAAGCCCGCGGCTGAGGCCCAACCCGAGGTTGCGATTGCCGCCGGTGACGATCGCGACCCGGCCGGCCAGCGAGAACAACTCGAGCGTGGGAAGCCTGACGTGCGCATCGCGGGCGGGTTCGACGGAATCCATAACCTCGCGGCTCCCCCTCTCGCGGACACCCTGGCAGGCGCAGAGAAGAAAACGACGTTTCGTATTTGGTGGCAAAAATGACGGTTCCTGCCGCCACTGTTTCCAGAATCCCAGGATCGGAAGGGGATTTCATTTCTAAGAGTGAACCGCCCCTCGTCACCCGGTATTTGCCGGCGCGACGTGGGGGGCCAGATGCCGAAATCCGACTCCGTGAAGACGGTCAAACGGTCGATCGACATTCTCAATTTGCTGGCGGAAAACGGCAGCCAGGTCGGCGTGATCGAACTGAGCAAGCGCCTCAAAACCAGCCAAAGCACCGTCTACCGGATCCTCTCCACACTCACCGCCGAAGGCTACGTGGCTCAGGACCCCCGGACTGAAAAGTATCGGCTCGGGCTGCAGGGCATCATCCTCGCCGGGGCGGCGCTCAACCAGCTGGAAATCCGCAAGCAGGCGATCTCGCTGCTCGAACGCCTTACCGCGGCGACGAGCTGCAACGCGAATCTTGGCATCCTCCACCACCAGCACGTCATGTACATCGCGCGCATCGACGGCCCGAAGAGCGCGCGGATGTACACGCCGGTCGGGCGCCTCGCCCCCGCGCACGCGACGGCGCTCGGGAAGGCCATGCTCGCGTTTCTACCGGAGGGCGAAGCGGACCGCGTCCTCCACGGCGACCTCGTCGCGTGCACGCCGCACACGATGACCGACCGCGCCGCGCTCGCACAGGAACTGCGGCGCACGCGGCAGCGGGGCTACGCCGTCGACGAGGAAGAGTTCCTTGCCGGTATCCGCTGCATCGGCGTGCCCGTGCGCGGGCCGTCCGGGGTCGAAGCGGCGCTCAGCCTGTCGGGATCGGTGTTCCAAATTCGCGAGGAGGACATCGAGCAGCTCGCGCGGCTGTTGCAGGACGCCGCGTACGAACTTTCCGGCCGCCTCGGCTACCTCGTGTAGCGCTCCGTGGCGCTCCCCCGAGTGCTCATTGTCACGACCGGCGGCACGATCGCCGGCGCACGCGGCCCTTCCGGGGTCGTCGCGCCCGCGCTCGGGCCGGTGGACCTGCTCGCGCGCGTCCCGGCCGCCGCGGCGCACGCACGGTGCGACGTCGACCCGTGGCTCACGATCCCCAGCAGCGCGGTGCGCTTCGACGACATGCTGGCCCTCGCCGGCCGGATCGAGGCGGCGTTCGCGGATCCCGGCCTCGCGGGCGTCGTCGTCACACACGGAACCGCCACACTCGAGCAGACCGCGTACTTCCTCGACGTGACGCTCGGAGAAGACCGGCCGGTGGTCCTCACGGGCGCCATGCGCAACCCGACGCTGCCGAGCGACGACGGCCCGCTCAATCTGCTGAACGCCATCCAGGTCGCCGCCTGCGGGCGCTCCCGCGGCCTCGGCGTGCTGGTCGTGATGAACGGCACGATCCACTGCGCGCGGGACGTGACGAAGACACACTCCGTGAACGCGGCCGCGTTTCAGTCGCCGGAGTTCGGACCGCTCGGCGCGGTCGACGAGAACCACGTCTTCTACGCGCGCCGGCCGTTCACGCGCCTCGGCGCCGCAATGCCGGTGGCGATCACCGCCCGCGTGGAGCGGATCCCCTTCGCGGCCGACTCGAGCGATGTGCTGCTGCGGGCCGCCCTCGAGGCGAAGTCCGACGGCGTGGTGGTCGAGTCCGCCCGGCTGAGCGCGGCCCAGATCGCGCCGCTGACCGGCGCCATGGACCGCGGCACCACGGTGGTCGTCGCCAACCCCTTCTTCACCGGACGGCTGCACCGCGACACCTACCGGCACGAAGGCGCGGAGGCGCACCTCTTGTCGCTCGGCATGATCTTTTCCGGCACGTCCGGGCTGAAAGCCCGCGTGAAACTGACGGCGCTCCTAAGCGCCGGGCTTCCGCGCGAGGAGATCCGCGCGCTGTTCCACGCGGAGTGGCAGTAGGTTACGCCGTCACCGACCTCCGTCCACGAAAGAACCCCTCGAGGTGGTCGACGACGTAGACCACGTCGTCCTCCGTCATCTGCGGGTATAGGGGCAGGGTCATGATCTCGCGGGCCAGCCGCTCGCTCACCGGAAGGCACCCCTCGCGCATCCCCAACTGCTCGCGGTACGGGGTGTCGAGGTGGATCGGCGTCGGATAGTGGACCTGCGTGCGGATGCCGTGCTCGTCGAGATGTCGCCGCAGCGCGGCCCGCTCGCGCTCGCGGACCCGGACCTCGAACCGGACGTACGAGTGGTACGCCCACGGCCGCTCGCCCGGGAGGTCGATCGGCAGATCGCGCGCCGCAATCAACTTGCGGTAGGCGCCGGCCCACCCCCGGCGCTGCTCGATCCACGCCGGAAGCCGGCGTAATTGCACCCGCGCGATCGCGGAGAGAATCTCCGACTGCCGGTAGTTGAAGCCGATTTCGTCGTGGGCGGTGGCGACGGCCTCGTTGTCGCGGCTGCGGTGAAACTGCTCTCCGCGCGAGTGGTTCGCGAGGTTGAAGACGCGGCGCACCCGCACCTCGTCGAATGAGCCGACCGCCCCGCCCTCGCCGCCGCACGTCATCGCCTTGTTCTGGACGAAACTGTAGCAGCCCATCTCGCCGAGCGTCCCGACGGCGCGGCCCTTGTAGCGCGCGCCGATCGCCTGGCAGGCGTCCTCGATCACTAGCAGGCCGCGGCCGCGCGCGAGGTCGAGGATCGGGTCGAGGTCGGCGGGATGGCCCGCGGTGTGCACCGGCATGATCGCGCGCGTGCGCGGTGTGATCGCCGCCGCCGCGGACGCCGGGTCCATGTTGTAGGTGTCCGGCTCGACGTCGACCGGCACCGGCCGGGCACCGACGAGCGACACGCAGTGCGCAACGCTCACGAAGGTGTTGGCCGGGATGATCACCTCATCGCCCGTCCCGACGCCCTGCGCGAGCCAAGCGAGGTGCATCGCGGCGGTGCCGTTCGCCACGTTCGCGACATTCGGCCGCGGGCCGGCGGGCGCCGCGAGGAAAGCGCTGAACTCTGCCTCGAGCGCCTTCCCCTCCGACGCTTCGTCAGGCGAGGTGCGAATGTAATGGCCGGAGTCCAGCACCCGGCACGCGGCGTCCTTCATCTCCTGGTCGACGACGGGCCGGAACGCGACGATCCGCGTGGCCATTCGAGCCTCCTGTGCGGTTCCGAGATGTGCTCGCGGAATAAATGATCGAGAGGGTTCAGGTGGCCCCCACCGAAGTCCTGCGTACTTTGAAACACCGTTTCGGGCGCTATCCGATCCAGCCTCGATTTCACACATCAGTTCCACAATCGACTTACCGGCCGTAACCGGGGATGGTGTGCGTGTGAGCAGTTCGTCGTGGTTCTGCGTTCGTACGGAGTCCAAACGTCTGCCGTCCTACGACATCCGGATCGAGCGCGAAATCCTCGAGTCGAAAGGCGTACGTCTCGAGTCGATCGACATGGACGACCCCGGGGCGTTCGATCGGGCGGCGCCGCACGTCGACGCCGTACTGCACTCTCGCGGGGCGCTCGACGCGGGGCGCATCGGCCGTCTTACCCGTTGCCGGATCATCGCCCACTACGGCACCGGTGTGGACCGGGTTGACGTGGCAGCCGCCACCGCGCGCGGCATCTGGGTAACGAACGGGCCGCGCTATGCGGTCGACGAAGTGTCCTCGCACGCAATCGCGCTCCTCCTGGCCGTGGCCCGGAAAATCGTCGCCGCCGACCGCGCCGTCCGCGCCGGCGCCTGGCACATCAAGCCGATTATGCCGCTTCACCGCATTGCGGGACGGACGCTCGGCCTGCTCGGGTTCGGAAACATCGCGCGGGCGACCGGTCGCAAAGGCAGGGCACTCGGATTCGACGTGATCGCGTACGACCCGTACCTGAAAGAATCGGTGTTCCGCGACGAAGGCGTCCGGCCGGTCGACCTCCGGACGTGCCTGTCTGAAGCGGACATGATCTCGGTGCACCTGCCGCTCACAGACGAGACCCGCGGCATCGTCTCGCGGGAAACCCTCGGCTGGATGAAGCCGGGCGCCATTCTCGTGAACACCTCGCGCGGCCCCGTCGTAGACGAACCCGCCCTCGTCGAAGCGCTGCGTTCCGGGCGCTTGAGCGGCGCGGGTCTCGACGTCTTCGCGGAAGAGCCGCTGCGGACCGACCACCCGCTGCTCGCACTCCCCAACGTCACCGTATCCGGACACATCGGCTTCTACTCGGAAGAATCGATCCAGCAGATGCAGCGGGACGCGGCCGAGCAGGTCCTCGAAGCGATGGAAGGCCGGCCGCCGGCGTTTCTCGTCAACCGTCAAGTGCTCGAGCGCCCGGGCCGGTGAGGGCCGGCGGCGCGGAGGAGGGGTGACAGTGGCCAAGGACACCAAGGATCGCGTGTTGTGCATCAGCGCCCACGCCGCCGACTTCTGCGTGCGCGCGGGGGGAACGCTCGCCCGCTATTCCGCGTCCGGCAGTCCCGTCCGAGTCGTGGTGGTCAGTCCCGGCGCGCGCGGCGAGTCCAACGAGTTCTGGAAGGCGCGCCAGGGCAAGACGACGGAGGACGAGGTCGCCGAGGTCCGCCGCGCGGAGGCGCGGGCGGCCGCGGAGATCCTCGGCGTGGAGCTCGTCTTCTACGACTACCGCGACCAGCCGCTCACATTCGACTACGAGCGGCTGATGCGGCTCGTCCGCGAGATCCGGACGTTCCGGCCACGCATCATCATCACACATCCGGCCAAAGAGCCCTACAATCCCGACCACACGACGACGTACGAAGCGACGATGGAGGCGGCGTACTATACCGGGCTCGCCGGCGTGGAGCCGGACCTGCCGATCCTGCCGCCGACGCAGATCTTCGCCTGCGAGCCGACGCAGCCGCTCACGGAGATGACCGGGTTCGCCCCCGATCACTACATCGACATCACCGACGTGATGGACGTGAAGATGCGCGCCACCGCGGAGTTCCGGGCGCAACCGTACCACGTCGAGCGCTACCGCACGCGGTCGCAGCAGCGCGGCACGCAGGCCGCGTATATCGCGGGGGACCCCGGCATCAAGTTCGCCGAGGCGTTCCAGCGGCTCACGCCCTGGGAGGGGCGGCTGTTTCCGTAAGCTCCTTCAACCGACACTCGCGCGGGACGGCCGCCGCGACGCGTTTGACCCGCGCAGTTAGGCGGCGGCGCGGCCCTCCTTGAAGAACGCGATCACCGCGTCGGCGACGCGCGCCAGCATCTCGTCGGTCATGTGCGGACCGACAGGCAGCGACAGGTTCTCGCGGCACAGCCGCTCGGCGATCGGGAACTGCCCCTCGCGCGTCCCGTAACGCGCCTGCACCGGCTCGAGCAGATGGAGCGGGCGCGGGTAATGCACGCCCACACCGATCTCGCGCGCTCGCAAAAACTCCACCACGTCGTCGCGGTTCGGCGTCCAGATCGCGTAGTGCAGGTAGGATGGGTTGGCCCAGGGCCGTGACGGCGGGAGCCGAACGGGCAGGCCGGCCTCGCCGAACCGCCTCGTGTAGTAGGCGGCGGCCCGGCGACGGTGCTCAATGAACGCCGGGAGCAACGGCAACTGCAGGCGTCCGAGCGCGCAGGCCATTTCGGACAGGTGCATGTTGTAGCCGATCCAGCGCTGGTCGTACCACGTCGCGTCCGTGCGCCGGATGAAGCTGACCTTCTCGTCGCGGAGCCGCCCCTGATCGCGCAGGCTCGAGATGCTCTCGGCGAGGCGGCGATCGTTCGTCACGACGGCCCCGCCTGTGCTGAACACCGTGATCATCTTCCCGGAGAAACTGAAGAACCCGGCGTCGCCGAGCCCTCCCGCCGCGCGGCCTTTGTACTCTGCCCCGAGTGCGTGGGCGGCGTCCTCCAGCACGAAGACCTCGCGTGCCCGGCCGGCGGCCACGATCGGGTCCATGTCGCACGGAAACCCGTACGTGTGCAGCGGCACGATGGCGCGCGTCTTCGCCGTGATCGCGGCGGCGGCCGCGTCCGGTGCGATGTTGCCGGTGTCGGGCTCCACCTCGACGAAGACGGGCGTGGCGCCCAACTTGACCACCGCCGCCAGCACGCCGATGTAGGCGTTGGCGGCCATGATGACCTCGTCCCCGGACCCGATGCCGCGCGCATCGAGAGCCAACATCGTCACCGACGTGCCGGAGTTGGCGCTCACCCCATAGCGCATGCCGCACCGCGCCGCGAGCTCCACCTCGAAGCGCTCCGTCTCCGGTCCGCCAAACGTCGTCCCGCTTTCGAGCACCTCGAGCGTCTTGCGGCGCATCTCGTCGGTGACGACGGGCGCCCGATACGGAATCTTCATCTCGATCCCTCCCCGTGGCGGCCCCGCGGGAGGCGCCCGCGGTAGAACGCGGCGACCGCCCCGACAACGTACTCTACCTCGGCCTCGCCGACGGCGGGATGGCACGGCAGCGAGAGAATCTCGCGGCACGCCGCCTCGGCCGTGGGGAACTCGCCCTCGCGGTACGGCAGGCGGCCGGCGAACGCCGCGTGGCGGTGCACCGGCACGGGATAGTGCACCGAGGTGGAGACGCCGCGGCTGCGCAGATGCTCCATCAGCGCATCGCGGGCATCGAGCCGGACTACGTAGTGCAAGAACGTGTGCTCCGTGTACGGCAGTTCGACCGGCAGCGTAAGCGGGACCCCGGCGTCGCGAAGGTGCCGCGTGTAGTCCTCCGCGTTGCGCCGGCGCCGCGCGTTCCACGCCGGCAACTCGTCCAGCTGGCACGACGCTACCGCGGCGACCATCTCGGTCAGGCGGAAGTTGTAGCCGAGCACGTGCGTCTCGTAGCCGGCGCGGCGGCCGTGGTACCGCCGGTCCAGCAGGTCCTGCGCCAGCCGCTCGTCCGCCGCCGTCGCCGCACCGCCGACGCCGCACGCGGAAATCCCCTTGTTGCTGAACGCGAACACGCCGACGTCGCCCAGCCCGCCGGTGGGCCGGCCCTTGTACCGGCCGCCGAGCGCGTGCGCCGCGTCCTCGAGAATCCGCACGCCCCGCGGCTCCGCGAGCCGCCGCAGCGGATCCATGTCCACGGCGTGGCCGTAGCTGTGCTGCACCGCGATCGCGCGCGTACGGGGCGAGAGCACGGCCTCCACGTGCTCGACCGCGATGTTGTACGTCCGCGGATCGATGTCGACCAGGACCGGCGCCGCGCCGAGCTGCAGCGCCGCCTCCGGCACGCCGGCGTAGATGTTGGCCGGCATGATCACTTCGTCGCCGGCGCCGACGCCGCACGCGTGCAGGCCCAACAGCAGGCACGCACTCCCGGACGACGCGGCCACGGCGCGCCGGGCGCCGCTCAGCGCGGCCAGCTTCGTCTCGAGCGCGTCCGTGTACGGCCCAAAGTAATGAATCCGGCGCCGGAGGACGTCGGCGACGGCACGCTGCGCCTCCTCGGTGACGGGGTACGGAAACTTGTACGGGATCTCCATTGTGGCCGGCACGTTAGGCGCCATCGCTCCCTCCCGGCACCGCCGGCGGCAGGAAGCCGCGGCTCACCGCCGGCTCATCGAGCCCGTCGGCCGGCACGCGCGCCAGCCCCGCGCGGTTCGCTTCAACGATTTTCACGATCATGGCGAGGTCCTCGTCGTTGACGGCGACGCCGACACGCGCCAGGTCTTCGCGGATCCGGTCGGAGACGCCGCTCATGCCGCCGCCTCCGACAGTGCCGGCCGCCGATTGTGCCACGGCGTCGACCGCTCGTAGGTGTATGCGATCCGAAAGAGCGTCGCCTCGTCGAAGTAGCGGCCCGCCAACTGCATCCCGACCGGCAGGCCCGCGGCCGTAAAGCCGCACGGCAGCGCGAGGGCGGGATGCCCGGAGAGATTGAAGTGGCGCGTTCCCCAGCTCGTGTCGGGCGGTTCTCCCTCGAGCTGTACGTCGACGGCAAACGCCGCGTACGGGACGGTCGGCGTCACGATCGCGTCCACGCGCTCGAGGACCCGCGCGACCTGCCGGGTCCAGACCCCGCGCACCCGCATCGCTGCCTCGTACTCGCCGCTGGTGTAGCACGCCCCTGACGCGATGCGCCGGCGCGTGCGCGTGCCGTAGTCCGCGGCCCGCTCGCGCAGTTGCGCGGCGTGGAGCCCGTACGCTTCCGCCATGATCAAAATGCCCCCCGGACCGGCGAGATGTCCCGCGAGCGGCAGATCAACCGGCTCCAGCCGGGCGCCCTCCACTTCGAGGTGCCGAAGCGCCGCACGGACCGCCGCCTCGACTTCGGGATCGAGGCCCTCATAGAAGTGCTGCTTCGGCACGCCGAGCACCATCCCGCGCACGCCCGCGTCAAGGCCGTCCGTGAAGTCGCGCACCGGCGCGCGTGCGCTGGTGGGGTCCAGCGGATCATGACCCGCCATGGTGGTCAGCAGCAATGCACAATCGCCGACCGTGCGCGCCATCGGTCCGACGTGATCCATGCTCCAGCTCAGCGGGATGAGCCCGTACCGGCTCACGCGCCCGTAGGTCGGCTTCAACCCGACGATCCCGCAGAAGCTCGCGGGCACTCGGATCGATCCACCGGTATCGGAACCGGTAGCCGCCGGGGCCATCCCGGCCGCGAGCGCGGCGGCGGATCCGGCGCTCGAGCCCCCCGTGTAGCGGATCGGGTCCCAGGGGTTCCGCGCCACACCGAACACGTCCATCGTCCCGCAGGCGTACTCGGTCGTGTTCGTCTTGCCGAGCATGATCATGCCGGCCTCGGCGAGACGGCGGACGTGCGTGGCGTCGTGGTCGGGCACGTACTCAAGCAGGCAGCGTGAATGCGCGGTCGTGCGGACAGCCTGCGTCAGGCTGATATCCTTGTGCGCGATCGGCAGACCGTGTAGCCGGGTGCGGCGGCCGCGGCCGCCTGCCATCTGCCGCTCAGCACGCCGGGCTCCCGCCACGGCTGCCTCGCCGCACATCGTGACGAAGCTCACCAGCCGGCCGTTGTAGCGCTCGACCCGCGCGAGCGCGTCCGTCACGATCTCAACCGGGGAGATCTCCCGGGCATCCAAGAGACGGCCGAGTTCGGTGAGCGAGCGGTACGCGAGGTCGGCGGCCATCGGGGTCCTACCCCTCGGCGGGGGCCGCATCGCCCGCCCCGTCCAGCCGTCCGCCGTAGAACTCGGCGACCTGATCGAGGACGTAGTCCACCCCGTCGCCCATCTCAGGATGCGACGGGAGCGTTGCGATACGCGCGGTGATTCGATCCGCCACCGGCCGCGGGCCCGGGTCCTCGCCCGTGCGGGCGATGTACGCCGGCTCGCGGTATACCGGATGCTTGTAGTGGATGCCGGCCTCGATCCCGCGCGTCCGGAGAAACGCGATGAGGTCGTCGCGCCGCGGGACGCGGATCACATAGTGGAACCACGCGTGCGACGCCCACGGCATCTCGATGGGCGCCGCCGCACCCAGTCCGCGCGCGGTGAGGCCGTCCGTGTATCGGCGCGCGTTCTCGCGGCGCACCGCGTTGTGCCGGTCGAGTCGCGACAGCGACACCCGGCCCACCGCGGCGGGCGACTCGCCGAGCGTGTGGTTGAACCCGACCAGGCTGAGCCGGCTTCGGTACGCGTGGCCCCGTTCCCATCCGTGGCGCCGCATCAGCGCTATCCGGTGGGCCCATTCCGAGTCGGACGTGAAGGCCATGCCGCCCTGTCCGGCGACGGTGATACCCTTGCGCGCGAAGCTCGTGAAGCTCGCGTGACCGATCGAGCCGAGCGGCCGGCCTTTGTACCGGCCGCCGAAGGCGTGCGCGAGATCCTCGATGACGAATACCCCGCGGCGGCGCGCGAGGTCCATCAGCGGATCCATGTCTACGGGATGCCCGTGGAGGTGGACGGCCACGATCGCCTTCGTGCGCGGTGTCAGCAGCGGCTCGACGGTGCGCGCGTCGAGGTTCGCGGTCTCTTCCAGCACATCGCAGTAGACCGGCGTTGCGCCGGCGTGGATCGCGCACTCGGCGCCGCACACGTATCCGTTCGCCGCGCAGACGACCTCGTCGCCCGGACCGATACCCATCGCCAGCATCGTCAGGTAGAGGGCCGTCGTCCCCGACGAGACACCGACGCCGCGGGCCACGCCCAGGGAGGCCGCGGCCTCGCGCTCGAACGCCTCGACTTCGGGCCCGTCGTAGTACACCGGTCCCGGCGTGGGGCGCAACACGGCGTCGCGCATCTCGGCGTCAAACGGCGTCCAGAGACACCGGTAACGCACCGGAACCGGCGCGGCGGCGGCCGGCTCGCCGCTAGTCACCGTAGAACTGCCGGATGGCCTCCGCGACGTACCCGATGTCGTTGGCGTCGAGCGTCTGATAGCAAGGCAGCGTCAGGATCGTCTGCGCGAGCCGCTCCGTAACCGGGAACGTTCCCTCGGGCGCGCCGCAGTACGACTGGTAGGCGTGGTCGAGGTGAATCGGCGTCCCATACTCGACCATTACGTGAATCCCGTGCGATTCAAGGTAGGCGCGCAGTTCGTCGCGTCTCGGCGTCCGCGCCACGAACCGCATCATCGCGTGTTCGGCGTACGGCTTCGCGGCCGGGAGGGTCAGGTCGTGACGGAACCGGCTCAGCAGCGTGCCGTACAGCGCGGCGTTCTCGCGCCGGCGGGCGTTCCAGCCGTCGAGGTATTTGAGCTGGATGCGGCCGACCGCGGAGTGCAGCTCGTTCTGCCGGTAGTTGAAGCCGACCACCTCGATCTGCTGGGCACGATAGATGTGGTAGGCCTTGTGCCCCTCGAACCACCGCCGGCCGCGGCCGTGGTTGGACAGCATCATCGCCGTCTCCCAGACCTTGGGGTCCGACGTGACCATCATGCCGCCCTCGCCGCCGACGGAAATGCACTTGTTCTGCACGAACGAGAAGCAGCCCGCGTCGCCGAACGTTCCGAGATAGCGCCCCTTGTACTTGGCCCCGGCGGCGTGGCACACGTCCTCCATCACCTTGAGGCTGTGTCTGCGCGCGATCGCCATCAAGGGGGCCATGTCGACCGGGTGCCCGTTCATGTGCACCGGCATGATCGCTTTGGTCCTCGGCGTGATCGCGGCCTCGACCTGCGCGACGTTCATGTTGTAGGTGTCGGGCTCGACGTCGACCAGCACCGGTTTGGCGCCGCAGAGAATGATGACGTCGGCGACCGAAGAGAAAGTATTCGGCACCGTGATAACCTCGTCGCCCGGGCCGACGCCGATGGCCAAAAGCGCGATGTGCATCGCCGCGGTTCCGCTCGACACGTTCACGGCGTGCGGCGCGCCGATGTAGGTGCAGAACTCGTCTTCGAACCGCTTGCCCTCGGACTCTTCGAGCGGGAAGCTGCGGATATACTTTCCGCTGCGGAGCACGCGGGTTGCCGCGTCGATCATCTCGTCGGTCATCACGGGCTTGTAGCGGATCTCTCGGACGGGTGCCTCGCGCGCCATGGTCTCCCCTCCCGCAGAACGAGCAAGGAGATCGTTCGAGAAAAAGAGAAACAACCCCTCTACTATCTGCGTATTCATCCCGGAAAAACGAAATGATGTTTTGATAACGTGGGCACCATCCACGAAGGGGGACGGGATAACGATGGCACGTCGGGGCGGAAGGTCTGACCGGTACGGCGATCTCTCACGGCGCGATCTATTGCGGCTCGCCGGCGCGGGCGCCGGCTTGTCGGTGCTCGGCATCCTCAAAGACGTCGGTCTCGTCGAGGGCGCCGCGTCGGCAGGGACGCTGACAGTCGGGGGGGCCGGGTTCGACATCAAGACGCTGGACCCGGGCCGCGAACTCGAGAACGGCGCGAACAATATCGACCACGCGACCTACGACTCGCTCGTCACGTTCGAGGGCGAGGACCTCAAGACTCCCAAGCCCTCGCTTGCGACCGGCTGGACCGTTTCAGCCGACGGAAAGACCTACACTTTCAAACTGCGGCCGAACGTCAAGTTTGCAAGTGGCAATCCTTTGACGTCCGCGGACTTCAAGTGGTCGATCGACCGGGTCCGGTACCTCAAGGGCAACGCCGCGTTTCTGCTGGAAGGACTCGACGAGGTGCAGACGCCGGATCCGCTCACGGTCGTGATCCGGATGACCGAACCGCATCCCGCGATTCTGCCGATCCTGTCCAGCCCCGTCCTGAGCGCCATCGACAGCAAGCTCGTCGCAGCGAACGGCGGAGACGCGAGCCCCGACGCCAAAACCAAGGACCAGGCGGAGGGCTACTTGAACGCCCATTCCGCGGGCACGGGCGCGTTCATGCTCCAGAGCTACACCCCGAAGCAGGAAATCGTCCTGGTCAAGAACCCCAACCACTGGCGAGGCGCGCCGAAGGTCGACCGCGTCGTCCTGCGCAACGTCGCCGAGCCCGCCGCGCAGGAGTTGATGATCAAGAAGGGCGACCTGGACGTGGCGACGGGCATCGGCGCGGACCAGGTCCGGAGCCTCACGGGCGTCCAGGGCGTGACGGTGAAGACCAGTCTCGCCTCGACGCTCGTGTATGTGATGATGAACCAGAACCCGCAGGTCGGCGGGCCGTTCGCCAACCCGAAGGTAGTGGAGGCAATCCGCGCGGCGATTGACTACAACGGCATGTTGGCCCTCGCCGGCAAAGGCGCGCTGCGGCAGGCCGGCATCATCCCGAACAACTTCCCGGGTGCGCTGCCCGGCGCTGAGGCGGCGAAGACCGACCGCGAGCACGCGAAGCGCCTGCTGAAGGAAGCGAATCTCGGCGACATCACCGGAACGCTCACCTTCGCGAGCGACCTCGTCTTCTACGGCATCCAGGCGAACCTGATCGCGCAGAAGGTGCAGGAAGACCTCGGCACGGTCGGCATCAAGATCAACCTCAACGGCCTGCCGTACAGCGTCGCCATCCAGCAGTACCGGGACGGCAAGAACCAGCTCGGCATCTGGCAGTGGGCCGCCGACTATCCGGATGTGAGCGACTATCTCGTGTTCGTGCCCGGCCGCACGGTCGCGAAGCGCACCGGCTGGATGGCGGATGCCAGCCCGGTTGCGCAGCAGATCACTCAGCTCGCCAAGGCGACGGAAACGGAGGTCGACACGGCGAAGCGGGTGGCGCTGTACCAGCGGCTCAACCGGATGATCGCCTCGTATGGGCCCTGGGCGCCGCTGTTCCAACCGGTCACACCGTACGCGTTCCGGTCCAACGTGCGCGGCGTGACCTTCGCCAGCGCCTGGATGGTCGACTACTACACGGTCAGCAAGACGTAAACGAAAGGCGGCGCGGGCCGGACGGCGCCGGCAACGGCGCCGTCCGCCATTTCATGACGCTCTACCGGTACATCGCGCGACGGGTGCTGCTGCTGTTCCCGATGCTGGTCGGGATCACGGTGCTGAGTTTTCTCTTGTCGCACGCGGTCCCGGCCGACCCGGTGGCGGCCAACCTCGGCGACCAGGCCGCGGCCGATCCGACGATTGTCGCGGCGTTCCGCCACCGTTGGGGCCTCGACCAGCCGCTGTACCGCCAATACCTCATCTACCTCTGGAACCTCGTCCACGGGAACATGGGCATCTCGATCTCCACGCGGCAGCCGGTGCTGCTCGACCTGCGGCAACACCTGCCGGCGACGATCGAGATCGCGGTCGCGGCGATGCTGTTGAGCCTCGCGACGGGCATCCCGCTCGGCATGCTGGCCGCGGTGAACCGCGAACGCCCCATCGACCAGGCCGCGCGCGTCACCTCGCTCGTGGGCGTCTCGACGCCCGTGTTCTGGCTCGGCCTCATTGCGATCGTCGTCTTCTACGCGCGCCTCGGCTGGGCGCCGGCGCCGGGCCGGCTGAGCCCGACGATCACGCCGCCGCCGTTCGTGACCGGGTTCGTACTGATCGACGCGCTCCTGAGCCATCGGGGGGACGCCGCGGCCGACTGGCTGCAGCACCTGATCCTCCCCGCCGCCGTCCTGTCCGCCTACAGTCTCGGCATCGTCACCCGGATGACGCGGGGCAGTATGCTCGAGGTGCTCGGCGAGGAGTACGTCCGCACGGCGCGCGCCAAGGGCGTCACCCGCTGGGCCGTCGTCGTCCGGCACGCCGCCCGCAACGCCCTGATCCCGATCATCACCATCGTCGGGCTGAGCTTCGGCGGCCTGCTGTCGGGGGCCGTCGTGACCGAGACGGTGTTCAGCTGGCCGGGCCTCGGCCTGTACGCGTTCAGCAGCGCGACGTCGCTCGACTTCCCGGCGATCATGGGGAGCGGCATCGTTGTCGCCGCGGTGTACGTCCTCGTCAACCTGGTCGTCGACGTCGCGTACGCGTTCTTCGATCCTCGCATCCGGGTGGCCTGAGGGTGGACGCCGCCATCACCACGCCCGAGACGGCGGCCGTGCCTCAGCCCGTCCGGCGCCGGCGGCGGCGCCTGCTGCCGCGGCAGCTCTCCGGGTCGCCGCTCGCCCTCCTGGCGCTCGCCATCGTGGGAGGCTGGATCGCGGTCGCGGTGCTTGCGCCCTCGCTCGCGCCGTACCGGCCGCTCGCACAGTCCATCGTCGACCGGCTGCAGCCACCGGGGGCCACGCACTGGCTCGGCACCGACCCCCTCGGCCGTGACATCTTGAGCCGCATCCTCTACGGCGCGCGGCTGTCGATCCCAGTCGGCGTCGTCGCGGTCGCGCTCGCGGTCGTGCTCGGCACGGTGATTGGCGGGACCGCGGGCTTCCTCGGCGGCGCCGCGGACGAGGCGATCATGCGGGCCACCGATCTCATGCTGGCCTTTCCCACGGTGATCCTCGCGCTCGTGATCACGGCGGCGCTCGGCGCCGGCATTCGCAACGCGATCATCGCCATCATGGTCGCGTGGTGGCCGTCCTACGCGCGGCTCGTCCGCGGCCTTGTGCTGGCGCTGCGCGACCGCGAGTACGTGCAGGCGGCGCGGGCGATCGGCGGATCACGGCCCCGGATCTTTCTGCGCCACGTGCTGCCGCAGACGATCTCGCCGGTGGTGATCCTCAGCACGCTCGACGTCGGCCACGCGATCTTGACCTTCGCCTCCCTGAGCTTCCTCGGGCTGGGACCGCCGCCGCAGATTCCGGAGTGGGGCTCGATGATCGCCTCGGGGCGCAACTACCTCGACCAGTGGTGGATCAGCACGTTTCCCGGCTTGGCGATTCTGACGCTGGTACTGGCAATGAACGTGCTCGGCGACGGGCTGCGCGACCTGCTCGATCCGCGCTTCCGGTCGCGCTAGCGGGACACGGGGGGTTCGATGGAGACACGGCAGCTCGGCACGACCGGACTGCGGCTGGGCATTGAGGTCGGCGGCACGTTCACCGATTGGGTGCTGTCGCGCGGGGACCGCATCCAAGCAACGGGCAAGGTGATGTCCACGCCGGCTGAGCCAGAGCGCGCCGTCCTGGCCGCGGTGGCGGAGTGCGGGATCGCGCCGCCGGATCTGGCCGCCCTGATCCACGGCTCCACGGTCGTGACGAACGCGGTCCTCGAGCACAAAGGGGCGTGTACGTGCCTCGTTACAACTCAAGGCTTCCGCGACGTGCTGTTGATCCAGCGGCAGGCGAAAACGCGGCTCTTCGACCTGTTCTACCGGCAGCCGGAGCCCCTGGTCTCGCGCGACCATATCGTCGAGGTCGACGAACGGATGGCGCCCGACGGCAGCGTGCGCCGTGCCCTCGCGGGCTCGGGGTTCGTGGACGAGGTGCGGCGGCTCGTCGCCGAGGCGGGCATCCAATCCGTCGCCATTTGTCTGCTCCACGCGTACGCCAACCCCGCACACGAGATCGCGGTCGAGACGGCGCTCGCGGCGGCGCTGCCGGGGGTCGCGATCACGCGGTCCTCAGACGTGCTGCCGCAGTTCCGGGAGTATGAACGCACCAGCACCTGCGTGATCAGCGCCTACGCCAAGCCGGTCGTCGACCGCTACCTGTCGCGGCTGGAGGAGGACCTGCGGGCGCGGGCGTTCCGCGGGCCGGTGACGATTGTACAGGCGAACGGCGGCACGATCCCGGCGCACGCGATCCGCCGGCACGCCGCGAAGATGATACTGTCGGGGCCGGCGGCCGGCGTCGTGGGTGCGACCACCGCCGCGGTGGAGGCCGGATTTCCGAATGCGATCACGTTCGACATGGGCGGGACCAGCACCGACGTGTGCCTCGTCACCGACGGCCACCCCGGCGTGACCCGCGAATACCGGATCGCCGGCCTCCCCCTCAACGTGCCGATGATCGACATCGCGACGGTGGGGGCCGGCGGCGGCAGCATCGCGGACGTCGACCGCGGAGGCATCCTGAAGGTCGGCCCCGAGAGCGCCGGCGCCGATCCTGGGCCCGCCGCGTACGGCCGGGGCGGCACTGCGTTCACCGTCACCGACGCCAATGTGCTCGCCGGCCGGATCCGGCCGGAGGCGTTCTTCGGCGGCCGGCTGCGTCTCGACGCCGCGGCAGCCGAAGCCGCCCTCGTGTCGCTGGCCGACCGCGTCGGGCTCCCCCGCCGGGAAACGCTCGACGGCGTGCTGCGCCTCGTCAATGTGACGATGGCGCAGGCGGTGCGCCTCGTCTCGATCGAGCGCGGCTACGACCCCCGCGATTACACGATCGTGGCCTACGGCGGCTCGGGCCCGCTCCACGCCGCGGCGGTCGCGGCCGACCTTGGCATCGCGCGCGTGCTCGTGCCGGTCAACCCCGGCCTGGTCTCGGCCTATGGCCTCCTGATCGCCGACACGCGGCAGGATTTCTCGGTCACGCGTGTGCAGCCGGCCGGGCGCGTGGCCAACGGCGACGTCGCGGCGGTGTTCGCCGATCTCGAGCGCCGGGCGCGCCGTGAGTTCGAGGCGTACGAGCGGGCGTGGAGCGACGTGCGCTGCCGCCGCGAGATCGACCTGCGCTACGCGGGCCAGGCCTATGAGATCAGCGTGCCCTGCGACGAACTCGCAGTGCCGGCGGTGGTCGAAGGGTTTCATGAGGCGCACCGGGCCCGGTACGGACACGCGGTGCGCGACCAGGAGGTGGAGGTGGTCGGCTACCGGCTGATCGCGATCGCGCCGTCCCCGCTCCGGAACATCCGTCCCGCGCCCGGCCGCGGGGGCGGGACGGCCACGCGCGCCGCGGGGTACCACGCCCGGCACGAGATCGACGCCGGCGCGCGCCTCTCCGGTCCATGCGTTGTGGAGGAGCCGACCGCGACGACGTACGTGCCGGAGGGCTGGTCCGCGCGGGCGGACCGGCTCGGGAACCTGGTGTTGGAGGCCGGCGAATGAATCCCGTCACCCTGTCCGTCATCGGCCACGCGTTCGCGGCGACCGCCGAAGAGATGGGCGTCAACCTGTATCGGTCCGCGCACTCGACGATCGTCCGGGAAGTGCGCGACATCGCCACCGCGATCCTCGATCCGCACGCCAACACTGTCGCGATCGCCAACTACATCCCGCAGCTGCTGAACGCAATCGACCCCGCCGCCGCGGCGATCGCCGATCAGTACGACTTCGCGGAGCTCCAGGACGGCGAGGCCTTCGTCACCAACGACCCGTTCCACGGCGGACAGCACATCAACGACGTGCTCTTGTTCACGCCGATCCGGGTCGACGGGCGCCTGCTCGGCGTCACGTGCGCGAACGTCCACCACCTCGACCTCGGGGGCGGCGCCGCGGCCAGCAATGCGCGCGCGACCGACGTCTTCCAGGAGGGCATCGTCTTCCCGCCGATGCGCATCCCGCTCGACGCCGGCTGGCGGTCGAGCCCCTTCGGCAAGTTCCTCGGTGCGAACGTGCGCGCGCCGCGCACCGTGCTGGCGGACTTCGACGCCCAGATCGCGGCCTGCCGCACGGGCGAGGCGCGGGTGCGGGCGCTCGCGCGCAAGTACGGCCCCGACGCGATCGCGGAGTTCATGACCGACGTCCAGGAGTACGCGGAGCGCATCTCGCGCCAGGCGATCGGCGCGATCCCCGACGGGGAGTACCGCGGCGAGGCCTACATGGAGGACGACGGCACCGGCGCGGGCCCGTTCTACGTGCGCGTGACGGTGCGCATCGCCGGCAGCGAGATGGCGATCGATTTCGCCGGCACCGACGGGCAGGCCAAGGGCTTCATCAACGTACCGTGGGGCTCGACGCTGTCGAGTGTGCGGACGACGGTCGTGGCCATTCTCGGCGTCACGCACCTGCTGGTGAACGCGGGCAGCATGCGGCCGGTGCAGGTGACGGCGCCGCTCGGCTCGCTTGTCAACCCGCGCTGGCCGGCCGCGACGCGGGCGCGCACGAGCGCGTGCTACAAGATCTTCGACGCGGTGAACATGGCGCTCGCGCCGGTCCTGCCGAAGCAGGTGACGGCACCCGGCTTCGACGCGCAGACCGGCATCACGTTCGGCCACCGCGTGGGCGGGCACACCCGCATTCTCTCGGAGGTGCTCGGCGCGGGAAACGGCGCGCTCTGGTGCCAGGATGGCGCCGACGGCATGATCATGCACCTGACCAACGGCCACAACACGCCCGTCGAATCGGTCGAGATCGAGTTCCCGTTCCTCGAGGTGACGCGCTACGGACTTGTGCCGAACTCCGGCGGGGACGGCGAATATCGCGGCGGGCTCGGAATGGAACGGGCCTACCGCATCCTCGCGGACGACGTCACGTTCGGCCTGCACTCCGATCGCCACCGCCACGGCGCGCCGGGCCTGTTCGGAGGCGGCACGGGAGCGCCCGGAGCATGCGTCCTCGTGCGCGACGGGACCACCCGCGTGCTCGGCTCGAAGGTGCACGAGTCGCTCCGCGCCGGCGACCGCCTGGTCGTACGGGCCGGCGGTGGCGGTGGGTACGGGCCGGCGGAACGCCGGGCCCCGGAGCGTTTGGCCAAGGACGCGCGTGAAGGCCGGGAGACGAGGGGCGCGCCGGCCCCGCCGCCCGGGGAAGGCCTCTAGCGCACGGACGTTGACCCCCTAGTCCGCGTTCACCGACAATTTGGTATTCCCGGCCGTCGACGACGCGTGGCCGGCGAAATACCCGATCACCGCGTCCGCGACGTACGCAAGGAGCTCGTCGGTCATGTGCGGACCGACCGGCAGCGACAGCGTCTCCCGGCAGAGCCGCTCCGCCGTCGGGAACTGGCCGGGCCGCGTACCGTACCGGTCCATCACCGGACGCGCCAGGTGCAGCGGCGTAGGATAGAGCGCGATCGCCTCGATCCCGCGCGCGGCGAGCGCCTCGCGGAGCGCCTCCCGTTCGGGCGTCCAGACCGTGTAGTGCAGGTAGGACGGCGCCGCCCACGGCCGCGAAGGCGGCAACTGCAGCGGCAGACCGGCGCCACGGAAGCGCTCGGTGTAGTACGCCGCACCCCGGCGCCGGTGCGCGACGAACGCCGGCAACATCCGAAGATCCAACCGCGCGAGCGCCGCGCACAACTCGGTCATGTGCATGTTGTAGCCGACCCAACGCTGGTCGTACCACGTCGTATCGGTCCGCCGGATGAAGCTGATCCGTTCGTCCCGCACGCGGCCCTGGTCCCGCAGGCTGGCCAAACCTTCCGCGAGGTCGCGGTCGTCCGTCACGGCGCCGCCGCCGGGACCGAACGCGCTGATCATTTTTCCGGAGAAGCTAAAGAACCCCATGTCGCCGATGCCGCCGGCCCGCCGTTCCTTGTACTCCGCGCCGAGCGCATGGGCCGCGTCTTCGATGACGAAGAGCCCGTGGCTCCGCGCCGTCTCCACGATCGGATCCATATCACACGGAAAGCCGTAGTCGTGGATCGCGACGACGGCGCGGGTGCGCGACGTCACCGCGGCGGCGATCGCGTCGGGCCGGATGTTCGATGTCTCGGCGTCGGCTTCGGCGAAGACGGGCGTCGCCCCACGCTTCACGACGGCCGCGAGCACACCGACATACCCGTTCGCAGGCAGAATCACCTCGTCGCCGGGTCCGATGCCTTTCGCGTCGAGGGCGAGCAGACAGATCGAGGTGCCGGAATTGGCGGTCGCGCCGTAGCGGCGGCCACACCAGGCGGCGAGCTCAACCTCAAACCGCTCGGTCTCTTCCCCGCCGTAGGTCTTCCCCGTCTCGAGAATCTCGAGGGCCTTCTGCCGCTGTTCGGGCGTCGGCGTCATTTTGCGGTTGGGAATCTGCATATGCATCACCGGGGACGAGTGTCGCGATCGACCGGCGTCAATCCGCCGTCGACGCGTGTTCCGGAGCCGACGCGGCCTCGGGAAATCCGTACAATTCGCTCGCCGTCTCGTAAAAGATGCGGCGGTGAAGCTCTTCGGAGATGCGCGGAAACGCGTCCGTCGGCGAGTCGAAGTCCCAGTGCGCGTAATCGGATGCGAACATCAGCGTCCGCTCGGCGCGGTTCCACCGGAAGATTTCGAGCAGATCGGCCGGGCGGTCGGGTTCTTCGAGTGGCTGCGACGTGAACCGGGCGTGGTCCCACACGTATTCACTCGGCGGCCGTTTGACCCAAGGCGTCTGATGCCGCAGCCCGCGCCAGTCGGCGTCGAGCCGCCACAGAAACGGCGCGAGCCACGCGAAGCCGCCTTCGATGAGCACGACGCGGAGTTTCGGAAACTTTTCGAAGACGCCCTCGAAAATCATGCTCGTGAGATGCGTCATGTAGCCCTCGGGCCTGACCTGCCGGTTCTCGACGTAGTACGATCCGTAGCCCGCCACGGAGGGCTGGCCGTTGATGCCGGCGCCTTCGCTGCCGGTGTGCACCGCAAACGGCAGACCGAGCCCCTCGCAGACTTCGAAGATCGGGTGGTAGAAGCGGTTGCCGTACGGCAGCCGCGCACCGTTCGCCACCAGCACCTCGACGACGGCCGGGTGCCGGCCGATCCGCTCAATCTCCTGGACCGCCTGGGGCACGTCCTGAGTCGCGATCAGCATCGCTCCGCGGAGCCGGGCGTCCCGCGCCAGCCAGTGTTCGATCAGATAGTCGTTGTAGGCGCGGGCGAGGGCCGCGGCGTAGTCCGCGTTCGGCAGCGTCCCGAGCGGCCGCAGTTCCTGGCCGAGCAGGATCGCGTACCGGACGTTGAAGCGGTCGAGCAGCTGCTCGCGCATCAGCTCCAGGTCGGAGCCGGGAAACCCTTCCTTCGGCCATGAGTCGCCGCGGTACCCGCGGTCGCCGCCGTTCAGATAGCCGACGCCGGGCAGGTTGATCCCCCACTCCCGCACGTCTTCCTGATAGGCGCGCGGCAGGTAGGGCCAGAGCGCCGTCATCTTGCCGTCCTTGAACCGGTTGTGCACATCGCAGTCGATGATCGGCATCGTCTTCGCGGCGTCGGCCACGGCGGGTTCCTCCTTCTTACGCATGCAGCACGACGAGATCGCCTTCGGTGGTCACTTCGAACGTCTCGAGGACGACATCCTCTTCCGGCTCGCCGCCGGATCGCCCGGCGCCCGACCGCTCAACGGTCACGTCGTAGGTTTTGACGCGCATGCGGTGGGGATTGAAGTACGTCCGGCCGGTGGTGATCTCGAACTCCCAGCCGTGCCAGGGACACTGGATGATCTCGCGGTCGCGGCCATAAGTGTACTCGTACGGACGGCCCGGCAGTGTGGTGCCTTTGACCCGCCCCTCGCAGAGCGGCGCGCCCTGATGCGGACAGCGGTTCCGCAGCGCGTAGAACCGGCCGTCGATATTGAACACGCCGATCGAGCGCCCGTCTGCCATGACGATCCGCCGGCTTCCCGGCGGCAGCTCCGTCACCATGCCGACCACATGCCGCCGCATAGAGACGTTTTCGGCGGGAACGGTCATTCTCCCACGACGGTGCGCGGACGCGCGCCGGCGCACCCGTGAACGGGGGCGGTCACGCTTATAACTCCGCCGGTGCGCCGCGGCGCAGCCACCGGCCCCGGCCCCGTACGGCCGTGACGCCGGTCCGGTCGAGGACGACGTCGCCGCGGCTGATCGTGTAGACCGGCCAGCCGCGCACCTCCCGTCCGTCGTACACCGAGTAGCCGGCGCGGGAGTACATCGACGCGCCGTCGATGGTCCGGGACGCCTCGGGATCCCAGATCACCACGTCGGCGTCGGAGCCGACCGCGATCGTCCCCTTCTGCGGAAACAGGCGAAACAACTTCGCGACGTTCGTACTGGTGAGCTCGACGAATCGGGCGAGGGAGATCCGGCCGGTGCGCACGCCTTCCGAGAAGAGCATCGGCATCAAGGTTTCGAGATCGGCGACACCGTTCCGCACCGTCGCGACGGTGAGCGACGGATCGAGCTTCTGGCGCAGCGTCCACGGGGCGTGGTCGGTGCAGACGCTTTGGATCTCACCGGCGCGAAGGCCGGCCCACATCGCGGCCACGTCGGCGGCGTCGCGCAGGGGGGGCGCGCCGGTGTACTTCGGACCGTCCGGCTCGGCGAACCGCTCGCGTGTGAGATAGAGATACAACGGGCGCGTCTCGACGTAGACACGGAGACCGTCCGCCCGCGCCGCACGGCAGCGGGCAAGCGCCGCGGCGGATGAGAGGTGCACGATGTAGATCGCGGCGCCCGTCGCCCGCGCGAGGGCGATCGCCCGCTCGGTTGCGACGGATTCGGTGTACACCGGACGGCTGTCCGGGTAGTAGGTGAGGCCGGCGCGCCCTTCGTCCGCGAGCCGCCCCTTGAGAAACCGCTGCAGCCCGCCGTCTTCGCAGTGCGTCAGCACGATCAGGCCGGTCGTCCCCGCCGCGTGCATCGCGCGGAGATAGCCGTCGATCTCGGCGTCGAAGTTATCGCGGCTCATGAAGAGCTTGAGACTCGTGTGTCCCTGAACGGCGAGCCCGGCAACCTCCTCGACGGCGGCGGGAGTCGGCTCGGTCAGCACGGGGTGCAGGATGAAATCCACCGCGGCGTCGCGGGCGCCCGCCGCGAGATCGCGTTGCAGCGCGTCGCGCAGGCTCTCGCCGGCCCACTGAAACGTCATGTTCCCGATCGTCGTGATGCCGCCGGCAATCGCGGCTTGCGACCCGGTGAAGAAATCGTCGACCCATCGTTCGCGGCCCGGCTCCGGCCGGGCCGCCTGGCTGAGATGAACGTGGACGTCGACGCCGCCCGGCAGAACGCAGAGGCCGCCCGCGTCGATCTCCCGGCGCCCGCGCATCTCGCCGCCGAGTTGCGCGATCGTTCCGGCGCGGATGCCCACGTCCGCCACACCGTCGGCGGCGGCGGTCACAACCCTCCCGCCGCGGATCACGAGGTCGCAGTCCATGGGTGCGGCGAGGCCTACTTCAGGTAGCGGGCGGGATCCAGCGGCACGCCGTTCCGCCGGACCTCGAAGAAGAGGTGCGGGCCCGTACTCCAGCCCGTGCTGCCGATGCGCCCGATCTCTTCGCCCTCTTCGACCTCCTGACTGGGGCCGACACGCGATGACGAAAGATGCGAGTACATCGTCTCGAGCCCCCCGCCGTGATCCAGCACGACGATGCGCCCGTAGCCGGACTCCCAACCCACAAACACGACGACGCCGGCGCGCGCGGCGACGACCGGCGAACCGTAGCGCGTGGCGATATCGATGCCGGTGTGAAACTCCGCACTCCCAAAGATCGGGTGCGTGCGCCAGCCGAAGCGCGACGTGACGACACCCCCGGACGGCCGCAACAGTACGAGCGGTAGCGACGCCGCCACGTCGGCGGTCGGAAACTCCGTTCCCGCGACCCTACGCGGGGCCAATTCGCCCTCGGGGACCTCAGCCGTCTGGCCTCCTCCAAACTGCGAGACGCCGCTTCCGGAGAGACGGAACGCCGCCGCAAGCGGCAAAACGCCGGCGGCGGACGCCCTCAGCACGGTCGATGGGGTGTTCCCCGCGAGCCGGACCGGGGCCAGGGGGCGAGTGTCGGCCGCCGGCGTCCGTCCTGCGCCGCCCGCGGCCGCCGCAATGCCGATCCCCCACACCGCGCACGCGGCAACAAGAGACACGACGCGCCGCATGCCGGCAGCCCTGCGCCCCTGCCACGAGGTCACCATGAATCCTCCCAAGTTTCGTCCGCGGATGTACGGGGCGGGAACAACTGGTGATCGTACGGTGAGCGGGCGCGGCGTCGCGGCTCCTTCCGGTGCCGCAGATCGGAAGCGCACGTCCGAACGTTTCGAGTGGCTTGCCCCGACACTCCCAGGTTGGGGTGGGGCAGGACGGATTCCTGCCGCGGGCGGCCTTCGGCCCCCCGAGAAGCGGATCAGGTCTTCATCAGTTCAGGTAGCGAGCGGGATCGACCGGGACGCCGTTTCGCCGCAACTCGAAAAAGAGATGCGGACCGGTGCTCCAGCCGGAGCTGCCGATGCGTCCGATGACTTGCCCAGGCGCCACGCCCTGGCCCGGACTGACCACCGCCGCGGACAGGTGCGAGTATGAAGTCTCGATCCCGCCGTCGTGCTCGATGACGACGAGGCGGCCGTAGCCGGACTTCCAGCCGACGAAGCGGACAACGCCGCCCAGCGCCGCGACCACGGGCGATCCGTAGCGCGTCGCGATGTCCATGCCGGTGTGAAACTCACGGCCGCCGAAAATCGGGTGGACCCGCCAGCCGAACCGCGACGTCACGATGCCCCCCGACGGC
>DATEGA010000210.1:0-8963 GCA_035280345.1 bacterium
GACGGGGGCGCGCGCCGGGTCGAGCGAGCGGTCCAGCGAGCGCACGGCTCGGTTCAACCGATCCGGATGCGTGGATCGACGAGCGCGTAGACGAGGTCGGTGGCGATGTTGGCTGCGACCACGATCACCGCCAGCGCAAGCGCGATAACCTGCACCACCTGGTAATCCAGATGATAGACCGAGTCGGTTAACAGCCGGCCGACGCCCGGCAGGGCGAAGACCGTCTCGACGATGATCGTGCCGCTCAGCAGAAACGCGACCCGATAGCCGAGTACCGTCACGACCGGCAGGAGTGCGTTGCGGACGGCGTGGCGCAGCACCACCACGGGTTCGGCGAGTCCTTTGGCGCGGCCGGTCCGGACGTAGTCCTGATGGAGGACTTCGGCGACCGAGCCGCGCATCAGCCGTGTGATCACCGCGGTCTGCTCCGTGGCGAGCACCGCGACGGGCAGGATATAGCCCGTCCACGACTGCAGCCCGAACGCCGGGAGCCACCGCAGTTTCACGGCGAAGAGGATGATCGCCATGAGCGAGATCCAGAAGCTCGGCAGCGCGACACCGAGTGTGGCGCCGACCGTGCCCACGTAGTCGAAGATCGAATAGCGGCGTACGCCGGCGAGGATTCCGACGGGGACGGCGATCGCGGCCGAGGCGGCGAACGCCGCGACGTTGAGCGTGAGCGTGACTGGCGCGGCCTGCGCCAGCATTGTCCTGACCGGGACCCCGGTGCGGATGACGGACTCGCCGAAGTCGCCGCGGGCCATGTTGCCGAGCCATACCGCGTACTGGACGTACCACGGCCGGTCGAAGCCCCAGAGGTGCTTGATCCCGGCGATCTGCTCAGGGCTGACCTCGGCCTCGCCGATCATCACGTCGACGGGGTTGCCCGGCGTCAGGCGGAGGATCAGGAACGTGGCCGTGGCTACAAGAAACACGACGGCCGCGCCCTGGGTGAGCCGCGTGACGAGGTAGCGCCACATCGATTGGCGGGGGCTTCGATTTTACCCCACTCGGCCCGGCCCCGCTACGCGAGCCACCACTGGTAGGCCTTCCGGTAGAGCTGCGGGCCGTTGAACGCCGCTTTCGGCAGGCCCTGCACGCGCTTCGTGAAGACGTTGTACCAGTTCCAAAACATGAGGTACACGAACGGCGCGTCGTCCGCGACGATCTTCTGGATCTCGCTGTAGTATTGACGCCGCTTCTTCGGGTCCGGCTCCTTGAGCCCCGCGTCGATGAGACTGTCCACCTTCGGATTGGCGTAATGGGACCAGTTGTCGCCGCCGTTGGAGCGGAGGGTGAGCGATGGGTCGGGGTCACCCAGGCTGCCGCCGTAGGTCCAGTTGAACAGAGACGCGTCCATCTCGCCGGTGCGCATCTTTTGCGTAATCGTCGCGACCGGCGCTTCGGCGAGCTTCATCTCGATCCCCACGGCCTTCAGGTCCTGCTGTGCGACCTCCGCCTCGGGCCGCCGGGCCTGATCGCCGATGATCGTGGTGCACGTAAAGGACAATCGCGTGCCGCTCTTCTGGCGGATGCCGTCCGGCCCTGGCTTCCATCCCGCCTCGTCGAGCAGCGCCTTTGCCTTCGCCGGATCGTGCGGGTACTTGGGAACGTTGGGTTCGTAGTACGTGCGGAACGCGGGCGAGAGGTGCGAGGTCGCGAGCGCGGCCGTGCTCTTGAAGATGTCGTCGATCAACCGCTGGCGGTTGATCGCATGCATCAACGCCTGCCTGACGCGCTTCTCCGCGAAGAACGGCCGCTTGTTGTTGATCGGAAAGTGATTGAGGCCGGTGGTGATCGTCACGAACACGGCAAAGTTCGGGTCTTTGGCGAAACGCAGATTGTCCTCGGTCAAGAGCGGCCAAAACGACGAATCGGACTGGCCGGTCTGCAGGCCGATCGCGCGTACCGACGGCTCCGGCACGACGTCCACGCGGAAGAAGTCGAGATAGGGCCGGCCGCGGAAATGCCGGTCGAACGCCTGGACGAGCGTGTGCTCAGACGGCCGCCACTCCTTGAGCCGGAAGCTGCCGGTGCCGATCGGCGCGCTCTTGTACGCTTTCTCGCCGATTCGGCCGTGGTAGGCCGCGGGCACGATGAACGTCGAGGCGCCCTTCGCGAGGAAGGCCGCGTTGGGTTCGTTCATCTTGACCCGGACCGTGTACTTGTCGACCGCCTCGACCGAGCCCACCCCCTTGAAGTTGTTGGCCATGATCGCGTGGTTGGCAGGGTTCATGTACCACTCGTAGGTGTACTTCACGTCGTCGGCCGTAAATTCGGTCCCGTCGTGGAACGTGACGCCGTGCACGAGTTTGAAGGTGTACGCCATCCCGTCGGGCGCCGCCGTGTACGAGGCCGCGAGCGTCGGGATGAGGTTGAAGTTCTCGTCGAGCTCGAGGAGCGCGTTGTGGATCTGCGTGACGGCCGTCCAGATGACGCCCGGTCCCGAATCGTCGGGACTCAGGCTCGAGATCTCTTGGTGCCCCGTGACGGCCATCGTGCCCCCGCGTTTCGCCGCGGCTGCAGCGCCGCGCGGCAGCCAGCCCGAGGACGCGACGGACAGGCCGGTGAGGGCCGCCCGGGTGAGAAACTCACGGCGACTCGTGCCGCGTGCGCGCTCATGGCCCATCGGTTACACCTCGGTCGCGTTCCGGAATGCGCTGGTGTTCGGTCCCGTCGGGCGAACCCCTCCGGCGCGCGGAGCGGCGCGGCGGCGAACGCGAGGCGGTTGCGCGCGCCGGCGGGCGCTTGTGCCTACACGTCGATGAGCCGGTAGGTTTGCTCCGGGCTCTGCTGCCGCAGCACCGGCAACGAAACGTTGTAGACCGGAATGCCCTGCGGCGTGCGTCCTTCCGGGGCGCCGTGATGGGCATGCGCGTGGACGATGACGGAGACGCCGAAACGGTCCAGCGGGTCGACGAGGCGGGAAGAGCCGAGAAATGGGAAGACTTCGAGCGGCTCGCCCTCGACGGTCTCGCGAATCGGCGCGTAGTGGAGGACGGCGACCGTCCGGTCGACGCCGTGCTCTGTCTTGAGCCGGTGCAGTGCCCGTTCCAGAATGACGCCCTCGTTCACCGCGCCCTGAACGAACTGCTTGACGGCGTGCTCGCCCCACGGCTGCAATGCGAGGCGCCCGAACCCGCCGGCGAACCCCTTGGCGCCGACGAACCCGACTCCGTCGAGGGTCCAGGGCTCGGTGGCGAACACCATGAGCCCGGTGCGGGCCAGGACGTTGACGAGCTCCTCCGGTGGTGTGCTCTCGTAATCGTGGTTGCCGAGGACCGCGATCTTCGGGATGTGGCAGACGGTGAGCGCCTCCGCGAGAATATCGGCCTCCTTAATGAACCCGTGGTCGGTCAGGTCGCCGCACAGCACCAGCACGTCGGCGCGGTCGTTCACCTCGGCGAACGCCCGCCGCAGCGGCTCGGCCACCGCGTCGCGGATGTGCAGATCACCCAGCGCGGCGATTCGCATGTCTCGGCGGCAGGCGGCGGGGCGTGCGCCGCGCGATATCCGCGCGGGCGTCCGCGTAGCCCCAGGCCGTCACGTCCGGCACATAGTCGTGCGGCGTGAGGAGCGTGCCGCGGCAGACAGCCGGTCCTTTCTTGCCGCGGTCGACGTCGGTCTGCGACTGCTCGAGGCGCGCCAGCAGTTCATGAAACACCCAGGCCGGCACAACATCGGGCTCGGACGGATACGCGAACCGGAAGTTGATCAGGTGGGCGAGCAGGACCTCCCACTCCGGGCCCATCCGGTCGAGCAGCCGCTGCCAGTCGAGCCTCCGTCCCTCGCGGCGGAGGATGTGCGCGATGTCGGCGCCGTCGTACCGGTAGCGGTCCTGCACGAACGACTTGCTCCAGATCATCTCCTCCGGCGGGATCAGGCGGACCCGCGAGCCCAACAGACGCGCCGGCCGGGCGTGCCGGATCCAGCCTTGATCCACGGGGCAGATGCCATTGCCGGAGCCGTAGATCACATCGATGAAGAGGTCGCCCCGAAAAACCTTGACGATCCACGTCGGATCGAAGTGCTCGACGCGGTCGCCGGACCGAAGCAGGGTCCGGACGACCCGGGCCCGGTCGCGCCGGGCGCAGAATACGTCGAGGTCCTTCGTGTGCCGGACGATGCCGGCGTAGACTCGCAACGCATAGGCGCCGCCGATCATGAAGGGGATGCGGCTGCGCACCAGCTCACGCAGCGCCTCCGCGTAGTACCGCTCAGCCTCGATGATGCCGGCGGTGATGCTCACGCAGTGCCATCTCCTTTGTGTGGCTCAATGAAGACGAGGCGACAAAAATCCCCCTGTCACATACCTACCCCGGTCGGGAGGCCGGGAATCCAAACTCCGGTCCGTCATGGACCGGCCGGACCCGGTTAGGACAGCTTGATTCGGACGATCTCTCCGGTCGTGGTGACGAACAAGAGCCGGGACGCCGTGCGACCAGCCGGCAGCCGGAAAACGACGGTGGCGTGCAGATCGTGGAGGGGCAGGATCGTCACCACGGCGGCGTGGTAGGCCTCGAACTGGGTCGCGGTGTCGGTCTTGTAGATATGCCCCAGGTTGTCGATCAGGAGGAAGTGCTCGCGGTCGACGCGGACCGGGTCGACGCCGACGTTTTGCACGTTCAGGTCAATCGAGACGTAGAGGTCGGGTTCCCCGACGAAGCGCGAGTACTGCGGGCGGCCGAGATGGATGGCCAAGTGCCCGACGGGGAACGCCCACTGCGTCACGAGGACGAGGACGCTGCCCATCGCCAGGGCGACGGCGACCTGGACGAGGCGCCGCGGCAGGGACGTCACGGGTGGAGGGTCCCGGAACCGGCCGCGGGCGCCGCGGGGACGGCTTTCCCGTGCGCGATCTGGTCGATGAAGTGCTGCGCCGTCTGGCTGTAGCCCGGCATCGTCCCGACCCGGCGCCACACCCGCAGCGCCCCGGCGCGGTCGCCGCCGTCGAGGAGGATGTGGGCCTCGAGCCAGAACGCCTGGAAGCGCACCTGATCGTCGTTGGTGACGCTTGCCGCCTGCTCGACCCGCGACGCTGCGGCCTTGTTGTCGTGCAGGAGGCGCCAGTCCACAAAGGCCACGCCGGTGAGCAGGTCGCCGGCCGCCGGATTGTTCCGGATGCCCTCGTCGTAGAAGAGTACGGCCTCGCGCGGCTTGCCGAAATGGAAGGCCAGCCACTGCCCGCCGAGGGCGTAGGCGCTGACGTAGTGCGGGTCGAGCCACGTAATGAGGCGGACGAGCGGCATCAGCGCCTCGTCGTCCCCGCGGTTGATGTCGCCGTCGACCACGCGCCGCCGGTGGGCGTATTCGTCCACGCGCAGCCAGATGAAGTCGGCCAGGAGGCCGCGGATCTGTCCGGCGAACCCCCGGACGACCTCGGCCGCCGCCGAAAACTGCACGCCCGCTTCGTCGTTGGCCGCCGGACGATAGACGTCGACCAGCGCCTGCGCGCCGGCGACGCACGCCAAGAGGACCAGGGCGGTCAGGACGGTCCGGTACCGGGCGAAGCGCTGCGCGATCAAAACTCCCGTTCCTCGAAGATCTGGGTGCCGAGGTAGAGGAAAAACGCGGAGAGCGCGGCAGCGTACAGTGTCGTTCGGAAGAGGTAGGCCCACGGCACGACGGCGTTGTGCACCACCGCCGTCCGCACGTTGAAGTTCTCGAAGTTCGGCAGCAGATAGTAGAACGTTTGGGCCGCCCCGGCGGCGAGCCGGCTGTACGTGACCATGCCGGCGTACGCGATCACCGCGCCCTTGAGGTAGCTCGCCACGTACACGAGGACGCTGAGCGCCGCGCAGACGACCGAGCTGCTGAACGACGCGATCGCGAGCGCCACCGCGGACAGGACGGCGAAGGAGAGCCACAGCATGTAGCCGGCCTTGACGGCCTCGAGCAGCGAGCCGCCTTGGTCGACGGACATGAAGAACATCAGGATCGCCACCATCGGCGCGACGGCGACGGCGATCGCGGCGAGCGCCCCGAAGAACTTGCCCAGCACCAGCTCGTAGCGCCGGATCGGTTTGCTTAGCACGTTATAGATCGTGCGGCTTTCGATCTCGCCCGAGAGCTGCGTGCTGACGAGCACCAACGTGGCCACCGCGCCGAACAGGAAGATGACCGTCATCGCGACGTCTTTGAAGAACTTGATCTCCGTCCCGAGCTGGAAAAACGACAGAAATGCGGTGGCGATGATGATGCCGCAGCCGAACAGCGCGAGCACCGGCAGCGTTCGCCGGCGCCACGCCTCCCGCATCACCTGCCGAGCGACGACAAGCACGGACGCGGGCATCATACGCGGTCTGCCTGTGCCGGCGCCGCGGCGGCTCCCGCCGTCCCGCCGCGTCCGCCGACCAGCTTCACGAACACGTCCTCCAGCCGTTCGCGCTTGGCGTGGAGCGCGACGATTTGTCCGCCGGTTTGGCGGACGAGGTCAATGATCGGATAGACGAAGCGTTGCTCCGGCACGACGACCACCGTCGCGTCGGTGCCGTGGTGGATCGTCGCGCCCGGGATCGCCTCGATGTGCCGGCTGAGCGAGCCGTTGGCGCCGTGGATGGTGAGTTCCATTTCGCGGCCGCCGGCGAGCAGATCGCCGATCCGACCCACCGCGACGAGCTCGCCCCGGTTCAGGATCGCGACGCGGTCGCAGACCGTCTCCACCTCGGCCAGAATGTGCGAGCTGAGGAAGACGGTCTTCCCGCGCTCCCGCAACTGCAGCAGAATGTCGCGCATCTCGCGGCGGCCGATCGGGTCGAGTCCGCCGGCGGGCTCGTCGAGGATCACGAGGTCCGGATCGTTGACCAACGCCTGCGCGAGCCCGAGGCGCTGCAGCATGCCGCGGGAGTACTTGCGGACCGCGAGCCGCCGCTCGTCCCACAGACCGACCAGCCGCAGCAGCTCCTCTACGCGCCCGCGGCGCACGCGCTCGGCGAGGCCGAACAGCGATCCGTAGTAATGCAGCAGTTCCTCGCCACGCAGGTATTCGTAGAAGTAAGGGGACTCCGGCAGGAAGCCGACCCGTCGCCGCGCGTCCACGGAGCCGAGCGCGTGCCCGAGGACCGCGCCGCCGCCGCCGGTCGGGCGGATCAGTCCGAGCAGCAGCTTAATGGTCGTGGTTTTGCCCGCACCGTTCGGCCCCAGGAACCCGTAAATCTCGCCCGGCGGCACGTCCAGCGTCAGACCGAGCAGCGCCGCACGATCCGACCGGTGCGTGGTGCGGTAGCGCTTGGCCAATTCGTGGACCGAGATTGCGGGTGGCACAGGCTCTCCCCCGTGGTCGTTCCGATGGAACTCTCGTGCAACTGCGCTGCAGATCATATGCCCATCGTTCCCACCGCGTAGACCTCGCGATCGTGACGGGAGTGTCGGCGAAGTCGTATGCGCAGCCGCGCCGCGTCTAACACCCCCAGGCCTTGGGCAGGATGGACGGTGGCACGCATATCGGACGCAGCAGTGGTCGGGTCGCGCGGCGCTTCGTCTCAACGGACGCCGCACGACGTCGAAAGGAGGGGGAGCGCGGCAGCGGACGGTGATTAATTGCCTCATGTGTGCTTGTCATTCAGCAACCCATAAGCAACAACGTAGGTAGGGAGGTGACGCAGTGCTTCGTCGACTCATGAGCAAAATGCGGCGCGATGAACAGGGCTTTACGCTCATCGAGCTGATGATCGTGATCCTCGTGATCCTCGTCCTTGCCGCGATCCTGCTGCCGCAGTTCGGTCTGGCGCGCGAGCGCGCGCGGAAGGCCTCGTGCGTCAGCAACCAGCGCAACCTCGAGACCGCGGTGGCCATGTGGCAGACCGATAACCCCAGCACCAGCCTGACGCAGGGCGAGATGAGCGGCACGTCGGTGCCACTCGCCGGCACGCTGTCGGGCACGCCGCAGTACGCGCTGTCGGGCACGTACAAGGAGCCGGATGACACCGGCGCCACGCAGACGAGCGGCGCGGACTACTTCCTGTCCGCCGGCGGCGCGACCGCGAACGCGGTGGCTCCGTCCTATGGGCACGTCGTCTGCCGGTTCGCGTTCGGCACGGGCGCGAACCCGGATCCGTGGGGCGGCATCGGGCCGATCACGGAGCAGGGCTCGGGCGGCAACACGCTCAACCACGCGCGCGGCGCGTCGGCTTCGCCGTAGCATCAGTCGCAGCACCGCAGCAGCTTCACGTCGGGGCCCGGCCACAGGCCGGGCCTCGACGCGTTCGACCTCGGCCTTTGCGTGCTTATCTGCGTAACGCGGCCACTCGTTCGGCTACGTGGCGGCCCGTCACATTTTTTCGTTTTCTGGGCACCTTAACCTCGCAGGGACTGTCGCCGGACGGCGGTCAGCCGGATCGACAGTGCATGGAGGTGTAGGGACGTGTTGAGGCGGATCGTGACGGCACGCCGGCGCGATGAGCGCGGTTTCACGCTAATCGAGCTGATGATCGTGATCTTGGTCATTCTGGTGCTGGCGGCGATCCTGATGCCGCAGTTCGGCATCGCGCGCGAACGGGCGCGCAAAGCTACCTGCGTCAGCAACCAGCGAAACCTCGAGACCGCGGTCGCCTTGTGGGAGACCGACAACCCCGGCCCGACGCTCGGCCAGGGTGAAATGAGCGCGACGTCTGTCCCGACGGCGCCGACGCTGTCCGGTATCCCCGTCTACACGCCCGCGGTCGCGTACAAGGAACCGGACGACACGGGCGCCACGCAGACCAGCGGCGCCGACTACTTCCTCTCGGCGGGCGGCACGACGGCGAACCCCTCGGCGCCGTCCTACGGGCACGTCATCTGTATCTTCGCGTTCGGGCCCGGCGCCAATCCGGATCCGTGGGGGGGCATCGGCCCCATCACCGAGCAAGGGACCGGGGGCACGATCCTCAACCACGTGCGCGGCGCTTCAGCCTCGCCCTAACGACGGGGGCGTCGTGAGCGGCGTCCGGGTCGAAGCCCGGACTCAACAACCCTGGCCGGCCGCC
>DATEGA010000211.1:0-3195 GCA_035280345.1 bacterium
CGTCCGGCGGCGGCGTCCTGATATGTCGCGACGCAAGCTGACGTTTTGGGCGCTCCTGGTTGTCGCGACCCTGGCGCTGAGCCAGTTCCTCGCCGCGTGGCGCGACTGGCGGGCGGCTCCGACGCTCGAGCACGCCGCGGCGGCCGCCGTGCTGGGACTGGGGCTGCTCGCGGTGATGGGCTGGCTCGGGTTCCTCTTGTATGAAGTGGACCGGGCGGCCGGCCGGATCCGCCACCAAGTCGGCGTCTACGAGTGGGTGATCGCGATGCGGAAGGGCGGGGCCTGATGAACGACCGCGCAGGAGGCGGCGGCGCCGCCGGGGGGTCCAGCTCGGACGCGGAGGCGCGCTACGGGGGCTGGATCATCATCCTCGCGCTCGTGAGCCTCGCCGCGGTCGTGGTGATCGCCTGGGGCGAGGTCGCGGGCCAGCGCCTCGTCGGCGGCGCCGCGGTCGGGGTGATTCTCCTGGCGTACTCGTTCATTCTGCTATTTCTGAGAAAGGGAGGGTTCACGGGTGTATAGCCGGGCACTCGCCCGCCTCTTGGATTGGACGCTCCGGCTGGACGTGGCGATCAACCGCGTCTACCCTGAGGACTTCAATCCGCTCTACTACACCGGCGGGCTGTCCAACCTGTTCCTGACCGTGCTCGTGCTCTCCGGAATCTTCCTGTTCCTGTATTACGTCCCGTCGTTCAACGATGCGTACATCTCCGTCCAGTTCATTACGGCGACGGTGCCGTACGGCGTGATCATCCGCGGCGTCCACCGCTACGCCGCGGACGGTTTTATGATCGCGGTTCTGCTGCACTTCTTCCGGAACTGGTTCACGGACCGGTTTCGCTTCTCGCGCGACGAGCCGTGGATCAGCGGGATGATGCTGCTGCTGTTCACGGGGTTCCTCGGCGTGACCGGGTACGTGCTGGTGTGGGACGAGCGAAGCCAACTGATCGTCGCGCTGACCGGGCGCACGCTCGGCGCGGTGCCGTGGGTCGGCGGCTGGCTGCAGAGCGAGTGGCAGGGCAGCGCCGGCATCTCGAACCTGCTGCTGCCGCGGATGCTCTACCTCCATGTGGGGCTCGCGGTGCTCTTGTACATCCTGCTGTGGTGGCACTACGTGCGGATCCGGCACCCTAAGGTATGGCCACCCGCCGTCTGGACGCTGTTTTCACTCGGGCTCGTCTTCCTCCTGACCGGTCTCCTGCCGGCGACCAGCCAGCCGGTGGCGCGCCCCGAGACGGTGCCGCAGACGCTTACGGTGGACTGGCTGTTTCTGCTGCCGTACGTGGCGCTTAAGGTCATGTCGCCGATCGTGCTGCTCGCGCTCGCCGTCGTGATCGTGGTGTACGGTCTCTACATTCCGTATCAGCTGCCGGAAACGACGCACGCACTCGGCATCCGCGATTCCGGCATCGCACAGGTGATCGACGCGAACTGCACCGGCTGCGAGCTGTGCTATTACGATTGCCCGTACAACGCGATCGTCATGACGCCGAGCCCGCATCCGGGCGTCACGAAGGCGGCGCAGGCGAGGAAGCTGTATGCGGTCGTGCTGGAGTCGCGGTGCGTCGAGTGCGGCATCTGCGTCGGGGCATGTCCGTTTGAGGCCCTCGAGCTGCCGCGGATGCTCGAGCGCGATGTCCAGGAGAAGGTGGTGGCGGCATGCCGGAGCTAGCGCCGCAGCCGGGGCGTCCGCGCATCGTCGGGTTCCTCTGTGATTTCTCCGTCGACGCGTCCTCGTTGATCGAGGCCGACGGGACGATGCGGGATGCGCCGAACGTCAAACTGATCAAGGTGCCGTGTTCGGGCTTCGTGCGGCCCTCCTGGCTGGAGTTCGCCCTGCGGAACGGGGCGGAAGGGGTATTCGTTTGCGGGTGTCCGCTCGGCGATTGTTTCAACCGGCTCGGCAACAACCTGATCGGCGACCGCGTGGTCCAGCTGCGGCGCCGGTTCGAGCGGCAGAAGATCCACCCCGAGCGCATCAGCGCGATCTACTACGGGCTGCATGATCAGGCCAGCTTTGTCGCCGGGGTCAAGGCGTTCAGCGACCACGTCGCGCAACTGCCGGGCCCGGTGGTTCCAGCGCCGCGCGCGCCCGGCGGCGGTGTGGCCCGGCCTCCGGCACGTCCCGCCGGCCAGCCGGCCGAGCAGACGCCCCCGGCGCCCGAGGCTCAGGAGGGATCGTGATGGCAGAGCACCGGCCCGCACCCGCGGGCGGAACGCCGTCCCCGCGCCCGTCGCAGAGCGTGATCTACTGGCGCTATCTGATCTTCTGGTTGCTGTTCTTCGGGCTCGTCTATTTCGTCACGCTCTACGGAATCGTCGCCGAAGCCTAGCATCGTGGCCGCGGTGCGGACGCCCGGGGCCCTGGAGGCGCCGTCGTGACGCAGGCCGCGGCCCTGGACCGGATTTACGCCCCGGTGCGCCCCGACCTCGACGCGCTCGAGCGCTTCTTCCGCACGGAACTCTCCTCCGAAGACGCTTTCGTCGGTGAACTCGTCACGCACGTGCTCGCGACCCGCGGCAAAATGCTGCGGCCCGCGCTCGCCTGCCTATCCGCGGCCGCGTCGGGCGGGGACGCGGGGGCGGCGCAGGACCGGCTCGGCGTCGCGGGGGCGGTCGAGCTGATCCACGTCGCGTCGCTGATCCACGACGATGTGATCGACGCGGCGGATCTGCGGCGCGGGCAGGCATCGGTCAACGCGGTCTGGGGGAATCAGGTCGCGGTCCTGCTCGGCGACTTCCTCTTCGCCAAAGCATTTCACATCCTCGCGCGGCTCCGTACCGAGGGCGCCGCGGCCGCGATGGCGGCGGCGACGGTGCGCATGGCGAAGTCGGAGATCATTCAGATCAAGCACGGCAACACGCCGCACAGTGACGAGGGTATCTACTTCGGCATCATCGACGGCAAGACGGCCGCGCTGACGGAGGCGGCGTGCCGGTGTGGGGCGATGACGGCGGGCGCCCGGGCGGACGCGGCCGACGCGCTCGCGGTGTTCGGGCTCGAGTGGGGCATGGCGTTTCAGATCACCGACGACGCGCTCGACGTCACGGCGACGGCCGACCACTTGGGCAAGCCGATCGGGAGCGACATCCAGACCGGCAAGGTGACGCTGCCGTTTATCTACGCGCTGCGGGACGCGCCGGAGGCCGACGCGCGGCGCCTGCGCGAGATCCTCGATGCGGACGGCAGCCGCG
>DATEGA010000212.1:0-17385 GCA_035280345.1 bacterium
ACAAGCGCTGCCGCATCCTGGCGGCGAACGTCGGCCAGCAGCGGCAGGGGGGCGGGAGGCCGCGACCGCCAGACGCCGTAGCGCGCCGCGCGCGCCAGCGCAATCGCCGCCGCCTCCGGAAATACGAACGACGGCAGCCGCACGTCGGAGGCGCGCAGCGCTTCCGGCACACCGCGCGCCGACATGAACACCGTGAGGATCGGTTTCTTCCGATCGATCTCCCGCGCCGCCTCGACGAGCGCGCGGGCGACGTCGGCGGCCTCGGTCACGAGCGGCGGCACGAAGATGACGATCAGGGCATCGACGTTCGGGTCGGCCGCGGCGATCGCGACCGCCTTGCGGTACTGGTCGGCGGTGGCGGCGGCGATCATGTCGACCGGATTTTGCACGCTCGCCTCGGCCGGCAGCACGGCGCGCAGCCGCGCCTGAGTCTCCTCACCGAAGGTCGGCAGCACCAGGCCCTCGGCCTCGCACGTGTCCGCGCAGAGCACGCCGGCGCCGCCGCCGTTGGTGATGACGGCGACCCGGTTCCCCGACGGCACCGGCTGATTCGCGAGCAGCGCCGCCACGTCGAAGAGCTCCTCGAGGGTATCGGTGCGGATCACGCCGGCCTGCCGGAACAGCGCGTCCACCGTGATGTCGGAGGCGACGAGGGCGCCGGTGTGCGACGACGTCGCGCGCGTCCCCGCCGGCGAGCGTCCGCTCTTCACGGCGACGATCGGCTTCGTCCGGCCGACCCGCCGCGCGATCCGGGCGAACCGGCGCGGGTTGCCGAACGACTCGAGGTACAACAGAATGACGTCCGTGCCGGGATCCATCTCCCAGTAGTTGAGGAGATCGTTGCCGGAGATGTCCGCCTTGTTGCCGACCGAGACGAAGGTCGACAGGCCGAGGCCGAGCGAGGCGGCGTAGTCGATAATCGCAAGCCCGAGTGCGCCGCTCTGCGTCGAGAACGCGACGCGTCCCGGCGGCGGCATCTGCGGGGCGAACGTCGCGTTGAGCCGCACCGCGGGATCCGTGTTGAGCAGGCCCATGCAGTTCGGACCGACGAGCCGCATGCCACTTGTCCGGCAGATTCGCAGCAACTCGGCCTGGCGCGCCTTGCCCTCGGGGCCGCCTTCGCCGAACCCCGCGGAGATGACGACGAGCGCGCGGACGCCCTTCTCGGCGCACTGCGTGGCCACGCCGCAGACGTGCTCCGCGGGCACCGTGACGACCGCCAGGTCGACCGGACCCGGGATGTCGCCGACGGTGGGGTAGGCGGGGACGCTCTGCACAACCGACGCGGACGGGTTGACGGGATAGACGGGCCCTTCGAATCCGTCGCGCACGAGGTTGTGGAAGATCTCCCCGCCGATCGTACCCCGCCGCCGCGATGCGCCGATCACCGCGACCGCGCGGGGCGCGAAGAAGGCGCGGAGCGCGTTTTGGGCGGCGATCTGATCGCGTCGCTCGAACCGGGACAGCGCTTCCTCGGTCAGCGAGGTCGGAAAAGTGACCACCAGTTCCCAGCCGCTGTGGTGGACGGCGACCGGGAATCCGGCTTCCCGGAACACCTCGATCATGCGCTGGTTGTCCGGCAGCACGAGGGCCTGGAACTCATGAATCCCGTGGCCTGCGGCGATCTCCGCGAGCTGGCCGAGCAGAATCGTACCGATGCCGCGCCCCTGGTAGGCGTCGGCGACGGCGAAGGCCACCTCGGCGTGGTCGCCGTCGCCCGCCGCGTAAGACGCCTCTGCGACGATCTGGTCGCGCCCGCCGTGGGTGCCGACGAGACCCACCCGCCGCGCGTGGTCCACGGCGACGTCGCGGCGGACCTGCTGCTCGAGCCCAGCGTCCGACAGCGGCGAGAAAAAGCGCATGAGCCGTGCCTCCGGGGACAGGGCCGCGTAGAACCCCAGCAGTCCCGATTCGTCGTCGGGCCGGATCGGACGCACGTGGAGGGTGGAGCCGTCGCGCAGCACGACGTCCGTCTCGCGAGACACCGGGTAGGGGACGGTCGCCGCCATCGGCCGGTCCGGTCTAGAACGCGACCTTGCCGAGGGCGAGGTCGTTGCGGCGGTAGGCGAGGTCGTCTGCGCGCACAGCCACGACGCCGTCGACGGAGCGGATCCATTTCACGACGAGCGCCCAGTCGCTGTGCCGGTCCACGGTGCCCGCGGCGGTGACCACGCCGTTTGCGCACGTGAGCGTGAGCGGGGCGGGATCGATGTAGAGCTCCCGCGCCAGCGTCTCCCGGACCGTCCGCAGAATGCTCTCGTCGCTGCGCAGGAAGACCTTCAGCGCGTCCGCGCGCGTCACGATGCCGGCGAGGCGGCCCTGGCGCAGGATCAGGACCCGGTTGACGTCGTGGCGGAGCATCAGGTGCGCGAGTTCCTGCACGGGGGTGTCTTCGGCGGCCGTGATGATGTTCTCCGTCATGATGTCGCGCGCCACCGTGCCGGTCGCCTTGCGGTAGTGTCCCACCGTGCGCTCGAGCCGCAGTGACCGGCCGTGCCAGGACAGAATCGGCGGCTCCGGCAGAGGCCGGTCTTCCTTCTCGAGGAGATCGGCTTCGCTCACAAGGCCGAGCACCCGCTGATCGTCATCCACGACCGGCACGCCGCTGATGCGCGACCGCAGCATCGTTTCGACGATCTGGCGCACCGCCGTGTCCGGGCGCACGCTGACCACGGGGCTGGACATGATCTCACGGGCCGTCACATGCCGCATCGGCGAACCCTCCTCGATGCCTGCCTCTTGGGAGGAGTATCGCATGCGGCCGGTGCCCGGCGCATCGGGCCGGGGGATGAAAGGCCCGTCGGGCGGCGAACCGACGCCTAGGCCTCGATGAGGCCTTTCCGGATGGCGTACCGGACCAGCATGGTGCGGTCGTGCAGGTTGAGTTTCTCCATGATGTGCGTGCGGTGCGTCTGGACGGTCTTGACGCTGATGTACAGCTTCTGCGAAATTTCCTGGTTGGTCGCGCCCTCTGCGACGAGGGTGAGGATCTCTCGCTCCCGTTCGGTCAGACCGTCGTACGTTTCACGGCCTTCACCGGTCTCGAGGCGCTTCAGGTAGTCCGCCACCACCGCCTTCGCAACCGACGGATACAAGAACGCCTCGCCGCGCCGGGCGGCGTGAACGGCCTGCACGAGATCGGTGGCCGCGGCGCGCTTGAGCACGTACCCGGAGCCGCCGGCCTTGAGCAGCTGAAACACGTACGTATCGTCGTCGTGCATCGTGAGCGCAAGCGTATGCACGTCCGGCAGGGCGGCCTTGATCTGCCGCGTCGCCTCGATGCCGTTGATGCCCGGCATGCTGATGTCGAGGACCGCGACATCGGGTTGGAGCTTCTTGACCATCTCGACCGCTTGGAGACCGTCCTCGGCCTCGCCGACGACCTCGATGTCGGGCTCGTTGGTCAGTATCATTTTGACGCCCTGGCGGACAATCGCGTGATCATCGGCCAGAAGCACCCGGATCTTCGTCCGGGACGGTGCCGGCACCGCAGCCACCTCGCCGCCGTCGCTCGTATGTGTGTTCGATTGTACCACGGTCCGCGCCGCCCCTCCGAGTATTTTTGAAACACGCCAGCAGTACAATCAGGCGTCCGCGTTGGCGGGCGCCTGATTGATTGTCGGGTCTGGACCGGTTCCCGAGCCCGCCGGGCGGCCGGCTCAGCGCAGTCTGTCCGTCCTCACCGGAATCCGGCGCTCGTCGATCGCGTAGCTCAGATCCCGGTCCTCGACGCCGACCACGCCTTCCGTCCTCGCGGCCCATCGCCGCAGGAGTTCCGCGTCGGCGTGCGTGTCCACGGTGCCGGCGAGAGTGACGACGCCGTTGCGGCAGGAGATCCGCAGCGCCTCCGGGTCGATCCACAGTTCGTGCGCGATCCGCCAGCGCAGATCCGTCTCGATCGCCGCGTCCGGGCGGACCATGGTGCGAAGGATGTCCGCGCGGGTGACGATCCCCACAAGCCGTCCGGTTTCCACGATCGGGATCCGGTTGACGTCGTAGGTGATCATGAGGTGCACGAGTTGCTGAACGGTGGCATCGGGCCCCGCGGTCACGACGCGAGCGGTCATCAGGTCGGCCACCGTGCGCGCCGTGGGCTTGGACGAGCCGTCCAGCGCCTTCGACATCACCGTCAGCAGCCGAGTCATGCCGCGTTCCGCGTCCTCGACGGCGGCGCCCTCGATCTTCTCCATCACGTCGGATTCGGACACCACTCCCGCGAGCCCGCCGCCGCGGTCAACGACCGGTACCCCGCTGACCTGGTGCGCGATCATGAGCTCCGCCAACTCCTTGAGCGACGCTTCGGGTCGGATGGTGACGACCGGTGTGCTCATCAGCTCGCGCGCGCGCATGGACGTCCTCCTCTCGATCTACGATGCCTTGGCCGCGGTGAGCTCCCGCGCCATTTCCGGCGTCGCGATGGCCCACGTCTTGGCCGGGCCGCGCAGCATCATCACGGGGCATGGCGCCTGCCGGACGACCGCCTCGGCGATACTGCCGAGCACCGCCCGCCGGACGCCCGCTCGGGCGTGCGTGGCCATGACGATCATCGTGGCCTGGAGCGACTCGGCGACGGCGGCGATCTCTTCCTCGGGGTGGCCGACGGCGACGAATTCATGCAGCCGCACGTTCCGCCGCGCCTCCGCCGGCACGAATGTCGAAAACCACCAGCGCAGGTACACGCGTCCTTCGTCCATCTGCTGATCGACGAACTTGCCCTGGTCGAGGCCCTCCTCGACTTCCCGCGGCCGGATCACCCGAAGCAGAACCAGTGTGCCGTCGAGCCGGCGCGCGAGGTCCGCGGCGAACGTCGCGGCCCCGACCGAGGCCTGCGAGAGGTCGGTCGGTACGAGCATGACAGGTCCGGTCAACGGCGTTGTCATTATGCATCCCTCCCAACAATCAACCCCAGTTCAGCGTACCCGGCGGGGCCGGGGGAACCTATCGGCCCGGTGCTCGATTTGGCATACGCTGAACACCGGACTTTACCGCGGTATCAACACGGCTTCCCGCGCAGCGACCGTGTCGACGACGGCAGTTTCGTACGCGACGGGAACCGCCTTGCGCAGCATCGCCGAAACGGAGCAGTATTTTTCCTGCGAGAGCGCTACGGCTTTCTCGACCTGCTCTCGGCGGAGCCCCGGTCCCGCCGCGACGTATCGCAGGCGGATCGCCGTCAGCACCTTGGGATGCGTGTCGGCGCGGTCCGCGGTCACCTCGATCGTCAACCGTTCAACCGGCGCGCGCATTTTGTCGAGGATGGGAATCACATCCATGCCCGTGCAGCCGGCCAGGGCCATTAGCAGCGTCTCCATCGGCGAGGGCCCGCCCGCCGTCCCGCCGTGCTGCGGATGGGCATCCATGACGATTCCGAGGCCGTCCGGATTCGTGCCGTCGAACCGCATGCCGGAGGTCCACCGCGCTTCGACCTTCATGGGTCCGTTCATTCGGAATCTCCTTCCCGGTTCGTGGGCCGCGGGCTGCGGCTCTACCCACACCGCTCGCGTGCCCGTTCTACTCTGGGTATGACTCTAACCGGCCCGTGGGCCGCCGGTTATCGGGCCATCAGTCGATTGAGAATCAGGCGATCGACCGATCGCCGGGTAAATGGGTCGTGCAGTTTGAGCGGCGGGCGGAGTATGCCATAATACGCACGTGAAACGGTGTCTGCTCGGGGCGGTCGTACTGCTGGTCTCGGTGTGGATGGTGCTTGCGGGCGCCGCGGCCGCCCCCGGTCACCCCAGGGTCGCGATCGTCTTCGAGCACGCCGGCGCCAGCCTGGCGGAACTGCAGCCGATCTACGCGATGCACCGGCCGTTCTCGCTCGGCATCTACCCGCACATGCGGTATTCGGCGCAGATCGCGCGCGAAGCGCCGTCGCACGGCCTCGTGCCGATGCTGCATCTGCCGTTGGAGTCGAACAACCCGGCGGATCTCGGTCCCGTGACGGGTATCGTATGGGTGCGTATGAGCGATGCGGAAATTGCCCGCGTCGTCGAAGGCGATCTGGCCAGCGTGCGGGGCGTGGCCGGCGTGGACAATCACGGCGGCTCGCGGGCAACGACCGATCCGCGCGTGATGCGCGCGACGCTGGCCGTCGTCAAGGCCCACGGCCTCTGGTTCGAGGAGAACCGCGAGACCCCGCGATCCATCGCGACGATCGTCGCGCGTCAGATGGGGCTTCGGACGATTCCGGAGACGACGCTCTTGGACGACCCGCCGGCCGGCATCGCCGGCAAGCTCAGGGCGCTCATCGCTGCGGCCAAACGGCAAGGCTGGGCGGTGGGCGTGGGGCACATCGTCACCGGGACGCCGCAGGTCGTCCGCCGCCTCCTGCCCGAGTTTGATCAGGCGGGAGTTGAGATCGTTCCGGTCACGCAGTTCGTCGTGGCGCCGTAGCGCCGCTCGGCCGCCCCGGCGCCCACAGCGGTATCCGCTGTTTACCGGAGAATTCCGGTGTGGCCCAGGCAGTAGCGCCCGGGCTGCGGCCAGACCGTCAGACCGTGGGGTTCGGCGCCCACCGCGATCTTGCGCACTTCTCCGGTCGCGGTACTGATGGCATAGACGACGTCGTCGTAGCGGCCCGATAGCCAAAGATAGCGCCCATCCGCGCTGACGTTGCCCATGTCCGGGCTTCCGCCCCCGGGGATCGGCCACCGCGCGATCACCTTCCGGGTCGCGAAATCGATCACGGAGACGCTGCCGTACTGGCTGTTGCGCTGCCCGTGGATATCGCGCGCACCCCGGTTCGCGACGTAGAGCTTCGTCCCGTCGCGGCTGGGATACAATCCGTGGGTGCCGACGCCCGTGGGGATGAAGCCGATTTCTTTGAAGGCGTCGCCGTCGATGACAAAGAGGCCGTCGGCGCGCAAGTCCGCGACGAAGAAGGTGCGCCCGTCGGGCCCGGCGCGTACGTCCTGCGGCATCCCGGGGACGCCGTTGGCCGCGGTCCGCAGCGGCAGCTCCAGATAGCCGAGGACCCGGCGGTGCGCAGTGTCGATCTTGGCCAGGCGCCCGTTGAATTCGCAGGTGAAGATCGCGTAGCGGCCGTCGATCGAGTAGTCGGCGTGGTTGATGCCGGCGCACTGCGCGACGGCCAGCGACGCCTGCAGCGCCATCGTGTGCGGGTCCCGGAAGTCCAGCCGCCGGCGCGCCTCTGCCACCACGATCGCGGACTTGCCGTCGGGCGTGAAATACAGGTTGTACGGATCACCCACGGGTAGCGGACGCCCCGGCCGGCCGGTGCGCGGATCGATCGGCGTCAGACTGCCGTCGGTGCGCCCTTCGGCGTTGTTCGTCACCCACAGCGTCCGGAGATCCCACGAGGGCACGACGTGCTGCGGGCTGCGCCCGACGGGAAACCGGTCTACCACTTTAAAGGTGGACGGGTCGATCACATACACATCGTCCGACCGGAGGTTGGGAACGTAGACGCGCGGGAGGTCCCCCGCAACCGCCGGAGACATTTTGTCGCTCGTCGTTTCGCTGAAGATGTTGTGCGGATCAACGACGGCCGGCATGCCCGGGACCGTGATCACACGCGGACTCGCCGCGTGGGTCGGCGCGGCCGCAAGCCCCACGGCGCATGCGAGGCCGGCCGCAAGCGCCATGAGGCGGCGTGCGGGAGCTGGCGTCAACGCGGGGTCGCGGTCATCCTCTGGCGCAGGCGTCGCACCGCCCGTGTACGATCAGCGATGCGCTGCGTGCGTCGAAGCCGCGGGCGGCGTTCCGGACGAGCGGCATCAACACGGTCGGATCCACCGGAAGGTCCACGACGCGACGGCATGTGTCGCAAACGAGATGACCATGGGGAGTGGTGTTCTGTTCCCAGTGGGTGGCTCCTCCGGGCAGCGGCAGCGGGGCCACCAGGTGCAACTCGGCGAGTTCGTGCAGGATCGCATAGACCGTCTTCAGCGCGACACCCGGGACGGCGCGGCGGATTCGCCCATGCAGGCCTTCAACCGTCGGATGGCCCTCGGCGCGCTCGAGCGCCTGGAAGACGGCCATCCGCTGAGCCGTGATGTTGCGGCCCTGCGCCCGAAACGCGGCAACCGCCTGGGTTGTCGAGAATCGTCCAACCGTCGGGAAGTCACCACCTTTTTACCGGCGCCAGACCTTGACGATCCTCGCCGGACCGTGTTTTGCAAGGGCCCGCGGAAGTGCGCTGGGGTAGGCTCTTGACGGTTATTGTTGACCATAGCACTCTAGAATCCGCTGGCGCAAGTCTGTGTGGGGTTCTGCGCGATTGGGGGGGAAGGGGCATGTCGATCTGGCAGACGACCGCGCTCGGGGCGCTGGCCGGATTCACGATTTACGTGGGTCTTCCAGTCGCCCGGCTCGGGACGAAGACCCGCGCGCTGCAGAATTTCTTGAACGCGCTGGCGATCGGCGTGCTGCTGTTTCTCGTATGGGACATCCTGTCGAAGGCTCAGGAGCCGATCGACGAGGCGCTCAAACTCGCCATGAAATCCGGTCATTGGAACGTGTTCGCCTCGCTCGTGATGATGATGGTTCTGGGTCTGCTCTTGGGCCTGGTCGGCCTGGTCCTGTTCTCCGACACCGCTCGGCGGAGGTCATTATCTCGGATCCCGGCCGCGCAGCAGCTGACGCTGCTGGTGGCTACCGGACTCGGGCTCCACAACTTTTCAGAGGGACTGGCGATCGGTCAGGCGGCCGCGACCGGCGCGATCGGGTTTGCCGTCATCCTCATCATCGGCTTCGGTCTGCACAACATCACGGAGGGGTTTGCCGTCGCGGCGCCCGTCGCGGCGGCGGGCGAGGTGCCGTCGTGGCGCTTCCTCGGCGTCGCCGGGCTCATCGGCGGTGGCCCGACCTTTCTCGGCACGGTGATCGGTTACCGGGTCAACTCCCCGCAGACGTTCGTTCTCTTCCTGGCGCTGGCAGCGGGGGCGCTGTTCTACGTGATCGGCGAAATGTTCGCCGTCGGCCGCCGCTTCCAGCAGCCGCCGGCCGCCGCGTGGGGCATTCTGATCGGATTTCTCGCCGCGTACGCGACGGATCTGCTGCTCACGATCGGCGGCGCCTAGCCGGCATCCTGCCTGAACGGAGAATCAGGTCCAAGTCGGATCGTTCGCCCCGGCCGCCGGTGTTACCGTGGTGCTGACAGGAGGGCTGGTCCACGAAGGACCGGCCACACCGGAGCGAGGTGGCGGAGATGGCGCAATTCGTGGCACGCGACATTATGAGTAAGGACGTCGTCTCGCTGTCGCCGGGGATGTCGATCCCCGATGCGGCGGATGCGTTACTCCACTACCGGATTCACGGTGCCCCGGTCGTGGACCAGACCGACCAGCTGGTCGGAATGATCAGCTTCACCGATCTCTCCGCGCGCCGCGGCGGCACGATCCGCGACGTGATGACTGCGGACGCGGTCTCGGTCTCGGAAGACACGCCGGTCGACGAGATCGCGGCGCTGATGCTCGACCAGATGGTCCGGCGCGTGCCCGTCGTGAGCGGCGGGCGTGTGACGGGGATCGTGAGCGCAAGCGACATCATCCAGGTCTTTCTGAACCTGCACGAAGGCGCGCCGCGCGCGTCCGCGGCGGGCAAAAAGCCGCCGAGTATGGTGGCGCGGCGGCCCGTGGGGGTCGCCCGGGGCCGGGTGAAGCGAGGGCGCCCGACGCGGAGGAGGGTCGTTCGATGATGCGCATCCTGGTGGCTTCGGACGGATCGCCGCATGCGAAGCGTGCGGCGGAGCTCGCGGCGCGGCTCGCGCGCGAGCTGCGTGTCGTGGAGGTCGTCCTGGTCAATGTCGGCCATATTCCGGCGATCGCCCTCGGCGGGCCGGGCGCGGACATGATGGTCGACTACGGCGTGCTGGAGGAAGGCTTCGAAAAGGCCGGCCAGGCGATTCTGGAGCAGGCGGGAGTCGTGTTCCTCGGCGTCGACGCACCGGTGACGAAGCTGTACCGGCGGGGCGAGCCGTCGCACGAGATTCTGGCGGCCGCGCGGGAGACGAAGGCCGACATGATCGTGATGGGCAGCCGCGGGCTCGGCCAGATCGGCGGGCTGATCCTCGGCAGCGTGAGCGAGCGGGTACTGCACGGGGCGCACATTCCCGTGCTGATCGTCCGGTAGGCCGATATGGCTGCGATGCCGGTACTCGATCGGCCGCTGCGGCACGTGGCGTTCCGGTTCGATGGCCGGCGGGTACCCAACGCCCGCCTAGTGTCGCTCGTCGGCGCATTCAACCGGTGGGACTCGGCGGCGGAACCGCTTCGGCGCGGGTCCGACGGCTGGTGGACAACCGACGTGCTCCTCGCGCCTGGCGAATACGAGTATATGTTCCTCGTTGACGGCGTGGCCTGGAACGACCCGCTCGACGACGGGCGGTCGGCGAACGTGTGGGGCGGGCACTACTCGGTGCGGGTGGTGGTCTGACGATGAAACACGCGCTCATCACCGCGCGGAAGGTTGCGGCGGAGCAGATCGTCCAGCAGCTGCGGCGCGGACGGAAGCCCTTCTACGGCGCCCGCTCCAAAGGGTCGCGGCCGAAGGACCTCAAGGATCTGCGCGGTTCCAAAGGCGCGCTGCTGAGGGAAGCGGAGGAACTGGCGCTGGCCGAGGAGAGCGGCCGCCGCTAGCGGGAAGCGCTGAGGGCTTTCTCGACCATCATCGACAGCTGCTCGACGCTGAGCGCGCCGGTCGCCTTTTGACCGTTCACGACGAACGTGGGCGTCGCGGTGACGCCCGCCTGCTGTGCCTCGTGTTGGCCGGCTTCTAGGCCCTGGAGCGACGGCGTGCCGGCCACGCAGTCCCCGAATATCGAACGGTCCATCCCGAGGTCGCCCGCCCAGCGTTCGAGCCGCGCGGTATTGAAGGTGCCGGTGTTCTCGCCGCCCTGATGCTGATACAGCACGGCGAAGTACTGCCAGAACTTGCCCCGCTGCTGCGCGCACCACGCCGCGCGGCCGGCGAGGACGGATTCGGGCCCGATGAACGCGAGCGTGTGCCAAACGATTTTCGCCTTGTCTGTCGCGACGTATTTGGTGATGATCTTCGGCTCCGTCTGACGGACGAACTCACCGCAGTACGGGCACTGGAAATCACCGAATTCGTCGATGGTCACGCGGGCCGAGGGCGACCCGAGCATCGGCTCGCCGCTCGCGCTCGTGCCTTGGGCAATGCCCGACGGGACGAGCTCCGGTGCCGTCTCGCGGCCTTGGCGGTTGACCGCCACGAAGATAACGGCGGCCGCACCGATCACAACCACGGCGGTGCCGGCGATCCAGATCCAAGGGCGCGCGCGGCGCCGCGGGGTCGAAGGCCTTTCCCTGTGAGGGGAAGACGAGGGAGTCAAAGGCCGTGCCGGAGTCATGCAGAGGGAGTATAGCATTACGGTGCGGAAACGGCCCGCGGTGAACGGGGACTGCTCGGGCCGTTGGGTGCTGATGGCGGCGCTGGCGCTGGCCGGCCTCGCCGACTCCCTCTACTTGACGTGGTACCACTACGATCCCGCGGTCCGCGCCTGCTTCGCGGTGGGCGGGTGCGAGACGGTCAACGGCAGCCGGTTTGCGACGCTCGGCGGTGTGCCGGTCGCCGTGATCGGGGTGGCCGGCTACCTGCTCATCGCGGCGACGCTCGCCGCGCGGCGGTGGGGGCCGCTGCCGCTCCGCCGTCCCGCCCGCTACGCCGCGTATGCGCTGGCGGCCGCGGGAACCGCGTTTGCCCTCTACCTGACCGCGATCGAAGCGTTCGTCCTGCACGCGTACTGCACGTGGTGCTTGTTCTCAGCGACCGTCATCACGGCGCTGACTATCGCGGCGGCCGCCGATCTCGCCTTCTCCGATCAGGCCTGACCGAACGGGTCCCCGCCTCACGCCAAAATCCGACTTCGGCCCGATGAAATCATGACCCGAACCTGCGTTTCATAAAGGAGGACCGCGCTTGTCCCGGCGCCGGCACCCGGAGGCGCTACCATGCAGCGCAATGGCGCTCAAGGGCGCGCCGCACGGATACACATTCCCGATCCGCGAGGTGCGCCTGGCGGCGGGCGCGGGATATCTCTACGCGCTCGCGGGAGATATTCTGACGATGCCGGGAATGCCGAGCCACCCGCGCGCGGCGCAGATCGATGTGGACGAGGAGGGGCGGATCACGGGCCTCGTATAGGACGCTCACCCGCACGCCAAAGAACGGCCTGTCGCTCGAGGCCCGGCGGTCCCAACCGCCGGGCCCTCCGATTTCAGACCCCGGCGCCCGATTTTCCGATTCGGCTCGCCGCCGGACCCCCAATGCGACGCCCACCGGATGGTCATACCCCCGGGGGTATCGTACGTTCTCAGGTGACGAGACCCGCAGAGGCCGGGACGGGAGGCAGCGCGATGCGACAGACCGTCGATATTCGAAAGACCGAAGAGCCGGAAAGCGTGGCGACCGGCAAGCTCTCGATCATCATGTTCAGCGGGACGGCCGACAAGTTCATTCCGCTCGGCGTCCTCGCGCAAGCCGCGACCGCGATGGAGATGCAGGTCAACATTTTCGTGACCGGGTTCGCCTTGCTCGGATTTACCAAGCAGCAGCATGACCTGCCGTTCCCGGCGGAGTTTACCTCGATGGCGCCGGGGCTCGCCCAGGGCATGCAGGCCGCCCGCGTCCAGCCCTGGGATACGATGCTGCGGCAGGCCAAGGAACTCGGCGCCAAGATCTACGCCTGCTCAATGATGGCCGATGTGATGGGGTTGAAGAAGGCCGACTTCAACGACCTGATCGACGACGTCGTCGGCGCCGCGACCTTCCTCGAGAGCCTTGAATACGGACAAACGCTGTTCATCTGAGGTGACATCATGGACGCTTCCACAACCGCTCGCACGCTCGTAGACTCCCGCGGCTCCTCGTGCCCCGGGCCGATCACAGACTTGGCCCTAGCGTACCGGCGCTCGAAGGTCGGCGACACGATTGAACTGTGGGCCACCGACCCCGGGGTCAAGCCCGACGTGCGCGCCTGGGCGGCCAAGACCAAGAACGAGATCGTGTCGATCGAGGACCAGCCGGACAAGATCGTCGCGATCGTCAAGATCCTTCGGCGGTGAGGTGAACCGATGAAACGAGTGCTGATCGTCGGCGGCGGCTCGGGCGCCACGATGCTCGCCAATATGCTGGACCGGCGGCGGTTTGAGATTATTGTCCTGAGCACGTCGGCGCGGCACATGTTTCAGCCGGCGCTGCTCTACGTCGCCTTCAAAAACGCGAAGCCCAACATCGTCCGCGACGAACGCCGGCTCCTGGCCCGCCACGTGCGGTTCGTCCAGGAGCCGGTTGCGCGCGTCGACCTGCCCGCCCGCGTCGTGACCACCGCCGCCGGGAGTTCGTACGCCTACGACGCCCTCGTCGTGGCCACCGGCGTGACGACCGACCCGTCCCAGATCCCGGGGCTCGCCGAGGTCAATGGACAGTTCGGCAACTACCACAGCAGTATCGCGTGGGCGCAAAAAGTCTGGGCGGGTCTCGATGCCTTCCGCGGCGGCACGATCGTGCTCGGTCAGACCTCGCCGGTCATCAAATGTCCGCCGTCGCCGGTGGAGGGCATGCTGCTGACGGACGAGCTGATGCGCCTGCGCGGCCTGCGGGACAAGACCCGCCTGGTCTTCATCTCGCCGTACCCGCGGGCGTATCCGGCCGAGCCCATGAACGCCATCGTCGAGCCGATCATGCGCGAGCGCGGCATCGAGATCATGCCGTTCTTCGATGTGGACCGCATCGACCCCCGAACCCGCACAATCTACTCGATCGAGGGCGAGGAGGTACAGTACGACCTGCCGATCCTGATCCCGCCGTTCGTCGGCGCCGACGTGGCCTACGAACCCGCCGGCGTCCTCGACGCGAATCGCTTCGTTGTCGCCGACAAGGAGACGCTCCGCATCAAGGGCTTCGACGACGCGTTCGCGATCGGCGACGCGACGAACCTGCCGACCTCCAAGGCGGGCGTCGGCGCGCACCTCGAGGCGAAGGTCGTGGCGGGGATCTTGGAGGGGACGTCGGCCAAGTTCAACGGTCGGACGCACTGCGCCGTGGATCTCGCCTATGGGAAGGGCACCTTTGTCGTCGGGTCCTACACGGCGTCGGTGCAACACATCGAGCCGAGCCGCCTCAGCCACGCGATGAAGATGGCCATGGCGCACATCTATTGGCTGAGCCTGCGCGGGTGGCTGGAGCCGATGTTCGACTGGTACTTCGCCCGGACGGATCCCGACAAGCGGGTTCGAGCCGAAGCCCGACGCGACCAGGCTCGACCGGCGGCATGACGTAATCGCGGCCGCGACAGATCGTCACAAGCGCGCCTTCACGAACTCGGTCACGGGGCCCATTCCCGCCGCCGTCGAGGAGACGATCATGCCGGTCCAAGCCGATCACGAACTGCGCGAGGAGCAAGAGGTGCTGATCGCCCGGCTCCGCCGAATCGAGGGACAGATCCGCGGCCTGCAGCGGCTGCTCGAGGAGGGGGCCGCCTGCGAAGAGGTAGCGCAACAGCTCTGCGCCGCGAGGGCGGCGCTGGAGAAGGTCGGGGTGTGGCTTCTCGTGGCGAACCTGCGTCGTTGCGTGGCCCGGGAGATGGCGGGGGACACAGCGGCTAAACGGGCGCTGGACCGTATCGCGGAAACGTTCGCCCGGCTCGCCTAGGACGACCCGGTCGGGAACGCGGGTTCGAGGGACCGCCGGCGCTCCTCGCCGTGTCATACGACGTAGACCGTAAGCGCCGCGGCCAGGAGCAGTCCCATTCCGAAGAGCTACCTATCAGGTCGACGCGCTGCGGGCGCTCACGGTGACCGGAGGGGCCGAGCGCCTTCGGACTCGCGACTGACTTCGGCGTCTTGCCTCGCCGCATCGCGGTTTTTGTCGGGCTGGCGGCGCGGCTGTACCCACGATTGGGGACGTGAACGCCCGCGCCGCGCGATGGGCCGGAATCGAGAAGGCTTGTGAAGATTGTGAAACATTCTCGTGCGGGCGGCACCATCCCGTTACCGCTGCGATATGCTCCGAATGGGCATGCAGGCCAGGGAAACGGGGGGAGAGCAGATGGGGAGCAATGCGACGCTCAGAGGTAGTCGCCTTATGGCTGTGGGGACTGCGGCGATGGTCGTCGTGCTGCTCGGACTGCCGGTAGTTGCGCGCGTCACGCCGGCGCACGGACAGACAAACTCCACCTGCCTGGACGTCAAGAACAGCCGCAGTGACCAGATTTCCGTGGCCGTCGTGGGCTTTGACGAGAACAACTCCTACTGGGTATTTGCAGTCGGCGAGTCGGCGGTGCTGGTGAACGACAACGGGCCGCTGCGCGGGGCCAGCTTCACGATTCGGCTGTACAACGGCGAGGGCATCAACTCGAGCCGGCAGCTCGAGGGCAGCAACAAGTACGTGAGCTGGAACTACGACGCCTCGGTCACGGACAACGGCAAGTGCTCGGACGGCGCCTGGGTGGCGACGCTGCACGACTAGGACGATCCGCAAAAAGGGCGGGCGCCTTATAAAACGGTCCCGCTGGATACGGCGCCACGCCACCGTCAGCATGTGAGGGACTGTCGGGCTCCATGCCGTGCTGCCGTGGCGGCTCCCCCTCGCACCGTGTAGCCTCGCAAATGACCGCGGCGGCCGGTAGGACCGGCCGCCGCGGCTGCAGACGCGCGACCTCGGTTGCCTAGGCCGCCATCTGCACCTTCACCGGAATCGGCTTCACATGCTCGGCCTTCGGGATCCTCACCTACAGCACACCGTCCTTGTAGTATACGCCGTGACGCGGCGGGACCGAAGCGACGCAGCACGACAGCCGGATCCGGCGGTGATGTTCATCGTCGCGGTTCAGGATCCGCGGAGACAGGCGAAGAGCGTGCGTCCGTAGTTCTGACGATAGGGGCCGGCGTAGTCGGTGTCGGTCCCGAGCGGAACGATCCGCGTGAACGACGTGTGCCGGCGAATGAAGTCGCCGACAAAGTCGTTGTCCCACTTCCCGAGCGCGCCGCGCCACCAGCGTTCGTGCGCCTGGCCGGTATCGACGAACAGACAGGTTCCGGTCACGCGGTCCGCCATCCGCAGCAAGTCTTCCGCCCGGCCGCGCTTTGGGTTCAGCACGAAGTGATGCAGGACGCTCAGTAGCAGCACGATGTCCCACGTGCGGCCGGGCGTCGAGAGAAAGGTCTGCAGGTCGCTGTGCACCGTTTGGTCCGGGCGCAACCCGTACGCGATCCGGCCGATCTTCAGGGCCGAGAGATCCGCATCGACGCCGACGGCCTCGGCGCCGCGCCGGGCGAACGCGTCGACGAACCAGCCGTACGAGCAGGCGATGTCGAGCACGGATACCGTCCCGAGAGGCCGGCCGGACGCCGCGAGGAACCCGAGCATCATCGTCAGACGGTCGTCGCACCGCCGCACAACGTTCCAGGCGCCATCGAATTCGACGGTCTCGATCGGCTGATACAGCTCCCGGCGGCCGCGCGTCTGCGCGCAGGCCAGCACGAGCGACTGCAGCGGCGTCGGTGTCCGCGGCGGGGCGGTGGTGACCGTCACTTCGCGGCGGCCCAGCGCCCACGCGATCGCCAGTCGATGGTGACCGTCGCTGACCTGGAACGTATTGGGCGTCAAGGTTTCGCGGACGATCGGCCGCGAGGCGGGTGGAGAGTGCCGGCGGCGGTAGGTGAACTTCACCTCCGCCGCGTCGCCGTGCGCGGTGCGGTCGTAGAGACGGACGAACGACCGGGCCTGCGCGGCGATGCCTTCGGCCGTTCGATGTCCGAAGTAGCTGCCGCAGAGCCGGACGGACTGAGCGGCGTTCTTGAAATACGGCGTTTCCTCAAGAATTCGCCGCTCGAACAGCGTGTCGCGAAGCGCGCGGTACTGCTCGAGGAAGCGCACGTGCGGCGAGGCGCACAGCGGCATGGAGGCGCGCCGCAGGTCGCCGGTGGCCTCGGCCCACCGGCCCGCGTCGTAAGGCCCTTCGCCGCCGATCAGGATCCGGCGCAGGTCGACGGTTCTGGTACCCGCCGGGATGAACCGCTCGAGAACGTGACTGATAATGGCAAGTGCTCCCTGCCCGGCATCGAGGTGCCGCGTCGCTCGATCTCTAGGTTACGTTTTCTTCGCCAAGTGTGACGGCCGGTCCGCCGCCGCCCGCGGTCAACCAGACGGCCGGGCCCTGCCGAGGGAACCGGCCGCATACGCGATGACCGGCATCGCCGCCACGAGGATCAGCGCGCCCGCGACGAATCCGGTTCCCAGTCCATACACCGCGATCACGCCGCCGAAGCCCACGGGGCTGAGCACGGTCGCGACGCGTTGCACGGCTTGGCGGACGCCGAACGCGACGCCCTGCAGTTCCGGCGGCACGGGCGCGGTCATCAGGTTCATCGTCAGGGGGAAGGCGAGGCCGGTGCCGGC